>CABUIX010000059.1 GCA_902491795.1 uncultured Bacteroidales bacterium
AATGGTAGACGCGCTAGTTTCAGGAGCTAGTGTCAATTGCGACATGTGAGTTCGACTCTCATCCCGCGCACAATGACAGGACTGGTCATCGTTGACCGGTCCTCTTTTTTTGTCTGTCTGCCTGCCGCGGTAGCCAAAATTTCCATCCATGATTGCGAAATAGAATTTTTAGGGGTACTTTTGGGAAGTTTGTTCTCCTGCCGTGAGCAGGAGAGGACCAAAACCGAACGAGATGACAGGTTTGCTTTCCATATTGGTCTCCATTGCTGCCCTGACTGCTGCCTCGCAGCCGGAGGTGCCGGACATTACTGTTCTGGAAACGGAGCAGCGCGACGGATATAGCTGTTCTCTTGTGGAGTACAATGTGTCGGAGGATGAGCGGGTGCAGTCTTACCTGCTGATTCCCGACGGTGCATCGCAGACTGCCCGATGCCCTGGGCTGGTTCTGCTCCATGATCACGGGGCCAGGTTCGACATAGGTAAGGAGAAGCTCGTCAGGCCTCTTGCATCGGCTCCCGAGAACATCAGGCTTTCTTCGGCCCAGTGGATCGAAGACAATTTTGACGGGGTGTATTTTGCCGATTCACTTGCATCCTTGGGCTTTGCGGTGATTGTACCGGACATGTTGTACTGGGGGTCGAGAAGTACGGATCTCTGTCAAAAATGGTCGAGGGTCAAGTTCTGCGGAGAGACTGGTCCGGTTGATGAGCTGAAGGAATTGGTGTACGAAGGGCAGAGGACGGTGTATGACAGTCTTGCCAGGAAGGGACGGATATGGGCTCTGCAGACGCTGGATGAAGATGCCGTGGCCGCACGCCTGCTGCAGAGCCTTGATGCTGTTGATCCTGACCGTATCGGATGCTTCGGCTGGTCAATGGGTGCCCACAGGGCATGGATGCTGGCGGCGTTCTGCCCGGAAGTAAGGACGGGTGTGGCCCTCTGCTGGATGACGTTGAAGGAGACTTGCCCGCCCCCTTACAAGGCTTCCGATTATGCCATGCTTGTACCAGATCTCCGTGAAAGGTATGACTTCCCGGATATAGCCTGCCGTCTTGCCCCAAAACCGTTTTTCTTTTTGAGCGGCCGTCAGGACAAACTTTTTCCGCTTTGGGCCGTGGAGCGGAGTTTTGAGCGGATGCAGGCAATTTATGATGAAAAGGGAGCTGACGGGAGACTGCGCACTGAGTTTTTTGATGGACCTCACCATTGCGGGAAGGATGTCCAGAAGATGATTGCCGAATATCTGGCTGGCCAGCTGTGCCTGCGTGGCGGCAAGTGAAGTTAAACAAATAAATGTTCGTCAGTAATGAAAAAAGTGTTTATGCTGGTTTTCTCTGTGCTCTGTGCGGCTTGCATCAGCGCTGCTGCTCAGGATGTCATTACCAAAAGGGATGGTGAGGACATTATGGCCAGAATCGTGGAAGTTACCGAGAATGCCGTCAAGTACAAGCTCGAGAGCCTTCCGGAAGGCCCGCTTTTTTCAATATCAAAGTCTGAAGTCCTGATGGTGACATATGCTGACGGCAGCCGCGAGGTCTTCGTGGATTATGCGGACCCGTATGAAGCTGCTCCAGGGTTGAGACCCGGAATGAATTACAGTGAATTGCGGAAATATTACGATTACCGGGACTATCACTCATTCTATGGCTATGAACAGTATTCTCCTCCTATAATGGGGTTATGCTCCTTTGTCATTCCTGGACTGGGGCAGATAATCTCGGGAGAATTGGGCCGTGGTCTTGCCTACTTTGGAGGGAGTCTTGCCTGTTATGCCCTGAGCAGCATCTCGCTGATTTCCATGCTGTCCAGTCCGGCGCAGGGGGCAATGCTTGCCGTGGCCTCGTATGCGGCCCTTATTGCGGTGGATGTGTGCTCGATAGTGGATGCTGTCCGTGTGGCCAAGGTCAAGAACATGTATTACAGCGATCTGGAAAAGCTTTCCTTTGACATGGAACTGACTCCATATGTGGATGTGGCCTGCACCGGAATTGCTGCGGTTCAGCCTGTCGCCGGGCTGTCTCTGCGTCTGTCATTCTGAGATTCCCGAGAGGTATTCCTTCTCGAAAATGCATCTCAGCCTGGCCGTGTCCTTGATTATCTCCCTGAGTTCCTGCAGCCTTTCGGCATTGTCGGATTCCGGAATCAGCAGTTTGAGATAACCGCCTTCCGAATATTTTTCGTTGAGGTGTTCAACCATTCGTCTCCAATGGCCTTCCTTGTCCATTTCCGGATAATGCTTGAGGCCGTATTGGACTGTGCGCCTTATGGTGAGTTCCGGGTCAATCATCCTGTCGGCTTCTGCGATGATGCGTCCGTAGATACTCCGCGGTTCCTGTTTTGCCGATGCCCTGTGGTCTTCGGCCGCCTGTGCGATTGTCTCTATCTGTTCTTCCGTGAACCAGTTGCGCAGGTTCATGTCCTGCCGGATTATAGCTCCTGAGGCGAGGTGATGAAATTGCCTGCCCTCCACAAGGCCGGTGTCGTGATATGCTGCGGCCGTGTAGACCATCTGCATGTCAAGTCCGTATTTCTCCGCCAGTGCCAGGCTCCTTTCGATGACAGCGCGGACATGATCCGGTCCGTGCGCCTTGTCGAAGTTGAGATATCTGGGCAGAATCTGACTGTCAATGTAAGCCTTCAGTTCCATGCCGCAAAGATACCGCATTAATTTTGTATCTTGCCGGATATATTTGGAATATTTATGAAGGAACATGTGTGGCATTATTGCTCCCTCGGAGGCGTGATCAGGGTGAAGATAGCCTCCGGAGAAGATGTGGCTCATCTTGGAGAACTGGACGAAAAGTATTGGACAGTGCTCAGCTGTCCTGTTGAGGGACTTGCACTTGACGCGCGCACGCTTGCGTACATCGACTTGAATGGAGACGGCCGTATACGTGTCTCGGAAGTGGTTCGTACTGCCGAGTGGCTTTGCAGCGGCATCAGTGACAAGAATCTTGTCCTGAAGGGTGACAGCAATATTCCGCTGGCTGCTTTTGACGAAGATACTGAACTTGGCCGCCGCCTGAAGAATTCCGCCAGACAGATTCTGGACAATCTTGGTTTGCCGGAGGCTGACTGCATCTCGCTGGATCAGGCGTCGGACAGTACGGCCATATTCTCCGGCACCAGGTTCAATGGCGACGGAGTCATCACGGAAGCCACTGCCGGTGATGATGAGGATCTCAGGGCCGTTGTTGCAGATTGTATAGCCGGAATCGGCTCTGTCCCGGACCGCAGCGGGAATCCGGGGGTTACGGCGGAGATGATAGACAAATTCTACTCTTCTTGTTCGGAATACGCTTCATGGATGGCTGCAGCGGATGCTGCCAGGGATGAAATATTTCCATACGGGCAGAACACTCCGGCTGCCTACGAGGCCTTTGCCGTACTTGATCCGAAGGTAAGGGATTATTTCTACCGATGCCGTCTCATGGCTTATGATCCTGACGCTGAAGCGGCGCTTGAGGTGAAGGTTGAGACTCCTGACGACATTCGTGAGAGACCTCTTGCCCGCCCCGATCAGTCTTGCCTGCTACCGCTCAAAAGCCTCAATCCGTCATGGCAGCAGGCTTTCGACAGTCTGGTTTCGCTTGTGCCGGAATCCGATTTCAGCGACGGGGCAAGAGTCGGTGAGGCTGACTGGAATGCTTTGGGGCGGAGGTTCGCCGCTTATGCAGCCTGGCTGGCGTCCAAGAAAGGTTCTGCAGTCGAGGCTCTGGGCCTTGAGCGCGTGACTGCAATTCTCAAGGACGGCCGCAGAAAGGACCTGCTTGATCTTGTCGATGCCGACAAGGCTCTCAAGGAGGAGTCCGACTCGATTGATGACGTTAAGAAATTCATGTACCTGTACCGCGACTTCGGGCATTTTCTGCAGAATTATGTGACTTTCTCGGATTTCTATGCGCGTGACGGCAGGAGGGCAATCTTCGAGGCGGGAAGGCTGTTCATCGACCAGAGGTGCTGCGACCTGTGCCTGAGAGTCAGCAATGCTGCCGGAATAAACGACATGGCCAATTTCAGCGGAATGTTTCTCATATATTGCAAGTGTACATCCAGACGGAGCGCCGCGTCAATGGATATAGTCGCCGTCATGACCATGGGCGATACCGAGGACCTGCGTCCGGGCAAGAACGGGATTTTCTATGATCTGGACGGAAATGACTGGGACGCTTCGGTGACCAGGATAGTCGAGAATCCGATCAGCATAAGGAATGCGTTCTGGTCGCCTTACAGGAAATTCTGGGAATTCTGTGTCGGAATAATCAACAAGTCGGCTGCGGAGAAGGAAAACAGCGTGATGACGCAGATGCAGTCCAAAGTTTCCACGGTGGCGGCTTCACCGTCAGCGGCTCCTGCGGCCGCAACGGCTGCGCCCTCCACTGCAAAACCGGCCTTTGACATAGCCAAGTTCGCCGGTATTTTTGCGGCCATAGGTCTGGCATTGGGGTATATAGGCTCGTTCCTGACGCAGCTGGCAGCAGGCATAGCCAAAACTCCGTGGTGGCAACTGGCAGTTGCGGTCGCCGTGATAATGTTGATAATCTCCGGGCCTTCGTGCTTCATCGCATGGAGCAAGCTGCGCAGGCGAAACCTCGGTCCGGTACTCAATGCGAACGGGTGGGCCGTCAACTCCAAGGTGCTCGTGAATATTCTTTTCGGCGGAAAGCTGACATCGGTGGCGAAATATCCCCGTCTGAAGGTTGCCGATCCTTATTCCATGCGCGCCCCGGCATGGAAGAAATGGCTGGGATGGACCATTTTCGCATTGCTGGTCCTTGCGGCTGTCTATTTTGTGTTTCAAGAAAAAATAAATTATGTTCTCTTCTGAAAAGGCAAATGTAGGATTGTTCTGCGATTGCTTCCCTCCGGTTATGGACGGAGTTTCCGTTTGCATGCAGAATTATGCTGAATGGATGCAGAAAAAGGTCGGGGAGGTTTGCGTGGTGACGCCCAATGTCCCCGGTGCAGACTATTCCATGCTGGATTACAAGGTGCTGGATTATTTTTCGGTGCCCGTGCCCGGACGCCATCCTTATGTGACCGGGATTGCCGAGCTGGATCCCGCATATCTGGCAAAAATCACGAAGATTCGCTTCAAGATAGTCCATGCGCATTGCCCTTTCACTTCCGGTCTGGCGGCATTGCGGATAGCAAGGCTCCAGAAGATACCTCTGGTGGCCACTTTCCATTCAAAATATCGGGACGATTTTGCCCGTGTGCTGCCGAAACCGGCGGTTGATCTCGTGATCAAGGGGATAATCGATTTTTATGAGAAGGCCGATCTTGTGTGGGTGCCGCAGGAGTCAGTCAAGGACGTGATCCGCGAATATGGATACAGAGGCGAGGTTGAAGTGATGGACAACGGATCCGATCTTGTGGCGGACTATCCCGAAAACTTCTTTTCGGATGCCCGCCGCAGAATAGGTGTCCCGCAGGATGAGTTCGTGCTGCTTTTCGTCGGCCAGCATATTTGGGAGAAGAATCCGCGCCTGATCATAGAAGGCCTGTCATTGCTGGAAGATGTCCCGTTCAGGATGTTTTTTGTGGGCAACGGATATGCGGCAGATGCGATGCGTCAGCTGGTCATCGAGAAGGGTCTGAAGGACAAGGTGTCTTTTGTCGGGACTTTGACCGACCGCAAAGTGTTGACCGATTATTATGCATCGGCCGACCTTTTCCTCTTCCCGTCACTTTATGACAATGCGCCCCTGGTGGTCAGGGAGGCTGCGGCGTTGCATACTCCTGCCGTGATGGCAAAAGGAGCAACGGCATCGACCATACTTGAAGACGGATTCAATGGCTTTCTCACGGAGAATGATCCCGGGAAGTTCGCTTCCCTGCTGAGAAAACTGTATGCGGAGCCGGAGTTGCGCCGGAGGGTCGGGTTAAATGCCTCAAAGACAATTGTCCGCTCTTGGGAGGACTGCGTTGATGAGGTACTTCGCCGATACAATGACCTGCTGCGGAGCAGAGGCCTGCCGTTGATCGAAAAGATTTGAATTGTCAAAACATAATGGACATGTTGAATTTGTCTGAATCAGCGAAAGCGGTGCTCGATAACATCGCTTCGCGCAGAAGTGTCAGGAGTTTCTCCGACAGGAAAGTCCCTGAGGAGATGGTGGAGCTGTTGCTCCGTGCCGCAATGGCTGCTCCTTCGGCCAAGAACCGCCAGCCGTGGGAGTTTGTAGTAGTGGATGGCCGGCTCATTCTGGATGAACTGGCCGGCAAACTCAGATATGCGAAGATGCTGGCGCAGTCCCCGCTGGCCGTAGTCGTTTGCGCCAGAACACGCACTGTGCATCCGGACGGCTCCGTTACGGAAAACCCCTTCTGGGAACATGATGCCTCAGCGGCGACCGAGAATCTTCTTCTGGCAGCGGAGGCCCTGGGACTCGGGGCCGTCTGGACAGCGGCTTCAGATCCGGAACGTTCGTCCGCGGTAAAGTCCGTGATATCCATGCCTGACACTGTCATGCCGCTGTGCGTGGTCCCTATAGGCTTCCCTGCAGGAAGTGAGCAGCCCAAGGACAAGTGGAATCCTGCGAAGATTCACAAGAACCGGTGGTGATTGACAATTGCCAAAAATTATTTGGAAAGAGCAGGAAATTGTGTAAATTTGCAGGCTTTTCCTGTTGCAGGAAAGCAAGTTATAGTATTAATCTTAATTTTTTGCTGAAAAATGGCTGAATATTTGCTGCCTGAAAAGAAGCAAGAGATTTTCGCGAAGTACGGAAAGTCTAATAAGGACACCGGCTCTCCTGAGAGTCAAGTTGCTTTATTTTCCTACCGTATCGCTCATCTTACCGAGCACGTGAAGAGGAACAAGAAGGACAATGTTACCCGTCGTTCCCTTCTGCGTCTTGTCGGCAAGAGACGTCAGATCCTGGATTACCTCCAGCAGGTCGACATCGAGAGATACAGGAATATCGTCAAGGAGCTCGGACTCCGCCGATAGTCACGATAGGGGAAATCAGGGGATGGTTCCATGGGGGAACCATCCCCTTTGTTTGAAAGAAAGACGCGTAAAGAAATACAATAATGAACATCATCAACAAAAGAATTGAACTCGCGGATGGCCGCGTGATCGAGATTGAAACCGGCAAGCTGGCGAAGCAGGCAGCCGGATCAGCCGTAGTGAAAATGGGTGGTACTATGCTTCTTGCCACGGTAACAGCAGCAGAAGAAGTAAAGGAAGGCACTGATTTCATGCCTTTGACCGTAGACTATAAGGAAAAATATTATTCTGCAGGACGCTTCCCCGGAGGATTCATGAAGAGGGAAGGCAAGTCCAGTGATTATGAGATATTGATCTCGCGCCTTATCGACCGTCCTATCCGTCCCCTTTGGCCGGACGATTTCCATCTTGAGGTCTTTGTAAATGTGACGCTGATTTCGGCGGAGAAGGACATACAGCCCGACGCTCTTGCCGGACTCGCTGCATCTTGCGCTCTTGCAACCTCCGATCTCCCGTTCGGCGGCCCTATTTCCGAAGTCCGCGTGTGCCGGATCAACGGCGAGTTCGTGATCGATCCCAACTTCTCGCAGATGAAGGATGCCGATCTCGACCTTATGGTTGCCGCCACTGAAGAGAACATCATGATGGTTGAGGGTGAGATGAAGGAAGTCAGCGAGCATGACATGCTTGAGGCCATCAAGTTCGCCCATGAGGAAATCAAGAAACACTGCCGCGTGCAGAAGGAACTCATGCATGAACTCGGCACGGACGTCAACAAGCGCGACTATCCCCATGATGTTGAGGACGAGGAACTGAAGAAGGCCGTACATGATTTCTGCTATGACAAGTGCTATGCCCTTGCAAAGGCCGCAAAGCCCAAGAAGGAGCGCGAGCAGGGCTTCAAGGAAATAAAGGAAGAGTTCCTTGCCACGATTCCGGAGGAGGAGCTTGAGGAAAAGACTCCGCTTGTCGAGAGGTATTATTATCACGAGGAGAAAGAGGCGATGCGCAACATGATTCTTGATGAGGGAGTGCGCCTCGATGGCCGCAAGTGCAACGAAGTCCGCCCCATCTGGTGCGAAGTTGACTATCTTCCCTGCGCCCACGGCTCAGCTATCTTCACCCGCGGCGAGACACAGTCTCTCGCGACCGTGACTCTCGGCACCAAGATGGACATGAAGGAAACCGATGAGGTTCTTGTCCAGGATGACCAGCAGTTCGTGCTTCACTATAACTTCCCTCCGTTTGCAACCGGTGAGGCCAAGGCCCAGCGTGGCGTAGGCCGCCGCGAGATCGGTCATGGAAACCTTGCGCTCAGGGCTCTTAAGCCTGTAGTGCCTCTTGCTCCCGAGAATCCTTATGCAATCCGCGTTGTATCAGATATTCTTGAGTCCAACGGATCTTCTTCAATGGCTTCAGTCTGCGGCGGGTGCCTCGCGCTCATGGATGCCGGCGTGAAGATCAAGAAGCCCGTTGCCGGAGTTGCCATGGGCCTGATAACCGATGAGGTTCATCCTAATGACCGCTATGCCATCCTTACCGACATCCTCGGTGATGAGGACCATCTCGGAGACATGGACTTCAAGGTTACAGGTACCGCTGACGGCATTACGGCCACCCAGATGGACATCAAGGTTGACGGACTTTCATACGATGTGCTGGAGAAGGCCCTTGAGCAGGCCCGTCAGGGACGCATGCACATTATGGGTGAGATGATGAAGACCATCAGCGAGCCCCGTGAAGACTACAAGCCTTTCGTGCCCCGTATCGAGCAGCTCCGCGTTGCTGCCGAATTCATCGGCGCCATCATCGGAAAGGGTGGAGAGACCATCCAGAAGATTCAGAAGGAGACCGGTACCACCATCAGCATCGACGAGGAACCTATCCCCGGAACAAACCTTACCGAGGGAGTTGTGGACATCGCTTCCGACAACAAGGAGAACATGCAGAAGGCCATCGAGTGGATTAAGGGCATCTGCGCCGTGCCTGAGGTAGGCAAGGTATATCACGGAAAGGTGGTTTCCATCCTTGATTTCGGTGCATTCATCGAGATTCTGCCCGGCAAGGAAGGACTCCTTCACGTGTCTGAGATTGCATGGACAAAGACCGAGAAGGTTGAGGATGTGCTCAGCGTGGGAGATGAAGTTGATGTCAAACTTCTTGAGATCGATGCCAAGACCGGAAAGATGCGCCTTTCAATGCGTGCTCTGACCGAGAAGCCGGAAGGCTATGTGGAGCCTGTCCGTCGTCCCCGTCAGGGTGGCAGTGACCGTGACCGCAGGCCTTCAGGCGATCGTCGCGGAGGTGAGCGCAGGGAGCGTCGCGATGACAGGGGAGACAGGGGCGAACGCCATGGCGGACCCCGCGGACGCCGCAGCAGCGGACCCCGTGAGGATGCTCCGGCACCTGAAATGAATGACTACAAAGAGCCGGTTGACGAACTGTTCTAGCCGGATGCCGATAAAACGGACAATCCCCGGAAGCGACAAGGCTTCCGGGGATTGTCCGTTTCTGCGGGACCCTGTCACCTATATGTCCTGCGTCAGAACAATGTGGTTCCCTAGCCTGTTGGCGAAGAATCTGTCAAAGTCTTCCTCGTTGTTGAAGCGGAATGAGACCTGCGTGCGGCAGCGTTCGGCGATGTTGGTGTTTGTCGTGACTTTTCCCTTTGCCCAGAACAGCCGGTCCATCTTCTTTCCCCCGATCTTGACTATTGAGTAGTTCCCGGTGGGAAGTATTCCTGCTATTCCGACTCCTATACCTGATTCAAAGTGGGTCGGCAGCGTGAATGACTTGGTCATTGAGATCGGGACGGTGCAGTGTGCGAAATCCACACTGAGACGCTTCCTGTCGGAAGATGAAGGGTTGGCCATGAAAGGCGCCTTGCCGCTGTGAGCATAGACTGTCATCATTGTCCATAACGTGGGCATGTCTCCTTCACATCCGCAGATTATTCCTTCAGCATTGAGCCTTCCCAGGGCAAGGCATGCTGTTGTGCGGCAACTCTCAAGGAGGTCAAAGCACTTGAGCGTCAGGGCTGTGAGTCTGTACCTTTCGACTATTATTCTTAATGCTTCCTCCATGTTTGCGGCTGCTTTCTGACGGCCTTTTTCCGTGAGTGCGTCTTCTGTGGGATCTCCGTTGATTTTTCTGTATTCGTCCGCGAGTTCAGAAATGCTGATGTGGATGAACCGCGTGCCGAATTCGGAAGTAAGGTAGTCAAGGTCAGCTTTAGATGCAATAAGCCAGGATGAGGGACCTCCTATCAGTCCCACCGTGCTGTTTCTCAGGTATTCGAGAGCCTCTTTGCTGTATATGTCGGCAAATCTGTTCTCGCTCCTGCATTCGGTGATTTCCTGTCCGTCATCGTCGTGTGATGTGTCCAAGGGAAAATTGATCATTCTGGCGGGTATACCATGGTGGTCAAGGTAACTTGCTATTTCGAATGAAGCGGCAAGTGAATTGTGGTAGCCGTCGCTGAGAAGGATAATGTTTTTCGGGAGCCTGCTCAGGTTCTCTCGAAAAACTTCTTCTGTCCCGCCGGTGGCAATGAAGCACACTGCGTCGTCTGAAGGAAGTTTCGGTTCTGTACAGTCAACAATGTTCAGGTCTCCTTCCTCAGGAAGGCCGTATTCTTTGCGGAAATTTTTGTCTTTCAGTTTCTCAAACAACCCCTGTCTGCAGGAAAGTACGCTGCTGCTGTCATGCAGGGGCGATTCAAATAAAATAAGGTTCATTCTTGTTTATTCTTGGCTGAGAATAGTTTTGTATGCAAAGATAACGAAAATGTTTATCTTTGGTAAAACATTGATTATGAATGTTTGTCTTGTTCAGATGAATATTGCCTGGGGTGACGTGGAGGGCAATCTGGCTTGTCTTGACAGAATGCTTCCGGCCGTTTCGGGAGTTGATTTGTATGTTCTTCCCGAGATGTTCACGACCGGATTTGCGACTTCTGCGGACTCAGCTCCGGAGACCGAGCCGTCTGCCGGTCTTGAGTGGATGAGGGCCTTTGCCGCCTCCAGGAATGCCGCCGTGTGCGGCAGTATTGCGCTTGATCTCGGGAGTTCAGGGGCATGTGTGAACCGCATGTATTTCGTGACTCCGGACGGAAGGGCGACTTTCTACGACAAACGCCATCTCTTCGGATACGGTGGAGAGCCCGGGAAATTCTCCGCCGGGGACAGAAGGGTAGTGGTGGAATATCTTGGGGTGCGTTTCCTGCTGGCTGTCTGCTATGACCTCCGTTTCCCGGTGTGGCTTCGGAACAGGAGGGACTATGATGCGATGATCGTTGTTGCCAACTGGCCGTCGGTCCGTAGGCGGGCGTGGGATGTGCTCGTCCGGGCACGTGCCATCGAGAACCAGTGCAATGTGCTGGCGGTGAACAGGGTAGGGACAGATCCGTTGTGCTCATACGACGGAGGTACGGTGGCCGTCGGTCCGGATGGCAGTGTCGTGGCTTCTGTCCCTGACGGGGAGTCCGGCAGCTGCATCTGCAGTCTTGATATGGACGCTCTCCGGTCATTCAGGAAGAGTTTTCCCGTATTGGAAGACGCTGACAGTTTCACTATTGTCCACTGAGGCTTCAGCTGTCCGAATTCCATCCGTAAACTGCTGCCGATATGTCGGCGATTATCTTTTCGGTTTGTTCCATGCTGAGGGTGGAATCCGCCACGAACACTGCTATGGTATATCTTCTTCCGTCCGGAAGGAGAATGAAGCCGACATCATTGATCCCTGTCCATTTTCCGTCCGACCCTTGGTCGGATGTTCCGGTCTTGTGCCCTATCAAGGCTTCGGACTCCTTGAGAGGCATTGGCAGCCTGTTCAGGCCTGTCCGGCATTCTGTCAGCATTTGTCTGATGAAGGCTGAGTTTTCCTTGTTTATGCATAGCGAGCCTGCGGCCAGATCGTCCATCAGCCGTGCGGCCGACATGGGAGTACTCCAGTTGTCATAGCATTTCCCAAGGTCCTTGTGCATATCGTCTTCTGTGGCACAAATGGCGAAGTCTTTCATTCCCATGCTCCTGAGCAGGCTGTCTGTCCCGGACGGCCCTCCGAATTGTCCGAAAAGGATATCACAGGCATTGTTGTCGCTTTGCTGCAGGGTGTAACGCAGCAGTTCGCGCACACTCATGCTTATGCCTCCTTCGGGATATTGGTCCCGCAGGGGGCTCCAGGTGTCCGGCATCAGCATTTCTGCGCTTATTTGGATCTGCTTGTCCAGCGTTTGTCCCGCAAGTTCCAGAAGCCGTACCGTTGCCACTGCCTGATGCAGCTTCATCACGCTCATCAGCGGATAGCGGCTTTCGTTTCCGATGGTCAGTGAGTCCTTCCCGTCCAGAATCAGGGCTACTCCCACTCTGGCATCTGCGGCATCGGTGATTTCCAGTAGTCTGGACTTCAATGCAGAGGTGTCGCGGATGCTGTATTCCTGTGCCGTTGCGGTATCAATGGCTCCATGGAGGTGTGCTCCCGACATTTCGAAAGCAAGGGCAGGACAGGATAGTGCCGTTGTCACAAGCAGCACAGCAGCTGTTGTGTGAAAATTGATTTCTGTGTTCTTTAGTGCTTGTCCCATGCTTTTGCGGATAATTTTCTTTATGTGAGGTTCAGTCTCCGTCTTCCAGTGTAAAGATGTCTTCAACCGTCACCCCGAAGTGCCGGGCGTTTTTCATCGCCAATGCGGTTGAGGGGATGTATTTGTTGTTCTCAATGGCGAATATTGATTGCCTGCTCACGCCTATTGCATCCGCGAGGTCCTGCTGTGTTTCGCGGACCCTTGCCCTCTCCACCCTTATGCTATTTTTCATTGTGCATCCTCCTTCCGGAAATGAAAAGCCTGCCCTTGTAGATCATGATGTATATCCAGAAGGCAAACAGGGGAACTCCCAGCCAGTATTTTGTCATCATAATCAGTCTTTGGAAAAATGTCCGCTCCAGATAGGGCGTATTTTCGGCAAAGGATGCCGTTCTTTCCGCCATGGCCGGAAATATGCCCTGGAAAATGCTGAAAAGGACAAACCAGAGCCCGGCAATATATGCGCTTGTGACGACGGTGTGACCGGAAATCAGGAATACATCAAAATCGGCAACGATGCTACATCAAAAATGGCAACAATCATACATCAGAATCGGTAACAACCGTACATCAAAAACGGTAACAATGGTGCAGCATG
>CABUIX010000060.1 GCA_902491795.1 uncultured Bacteroidales bacterium
TTGCCGGACGCCTCCTTGATCGCGATGATGTTCGGACAGTCACATGCCAGGCGCACCATCGTGTCGGCGGTCATGTTGGCTCCGGTCCTGCCAGGCACGTTGTAGATGACCACCGGTTTACTGCTACGCTCGGCGACAGCCTTGAAATAACGGTACTGTCCCTCCTGCGTCGGCTTGTTGTAGTACGGAACCACGACCAGCCAGGCATCGCCCCCGAAAGGCATGTTGGAGAGGGTGCCGTCCAGAGAATTGGTGCCGCAGCCTACAAGAAGAGGAAGTCCGGCTGCATGCTCACGCGCAGTCCTGAGCAGCTGTGTCTTCTCGGAAGCGCTCAGAGTCGGGGTCTCCCCGGTAGTGGCCAGAGGCACAAGAAAATCGACCCCTGCCTCCACCTGCCGGTCGATGCTGGCGGCATACGCATCGTAATCAACTTCAAGATTGTCCTTGAAAGGCGTCACCAGAGCGGTGCCGCAGCCTTTGAAATATAGTCTGTTCATAATATCAGGTCTTTGAATTCGTGTACTCCCTCCAGCCTCTCCGTCATCAGGGCGGCTGTCACGGCACCTTCGGCGAAGCCCTCGCGGGAAAAGGCCTCGTGGGTGAATGTCAGCTTGTCCACTCCGGAAAGGAACTCCACAATATGCGTCCCGGGGACCTCCCCTATGCGCTTTGAGGTTATCTCCGGAGCCACGCCAAGGCTTTCTTCTATTATCCCCGCGACACTCTTGGCGGTTCCGCTCGGGGCATCGAGCTTGTGGATATGATGTATCTCCTCGACATGAGGAGCATAGCCCTGCCCATGCAGGACCTCGCAGGCACGCTGCACCGCCGCGAAGAAGGCGTTGACCCCTATCGAGAAGTTGGAAGCCCAGACGAGCGGGGTGCCGTGCCGGGTGAACTCGGCGAACACATCGTCCTTGATGTCATACCAGCCGGTCGTGCCCACCACGGCCGCCTTGAACTTTCCGGCAATCACGGGATAGTTGGCCCTGAATGCTGCCGGAGTCGTGAAATCGATGCAAACGCTCTCCCGGGCAATCTCATCGGGCACAGAGCACACATCTTCGGACGCACAGGCGAGAGGAATGCCCCTGCGCTGGAGCACAGCCTCAACCATGTGGCCCATCTTTCCGTATCCGCTAATTACAACTTTCATATATCCTCGTATAAATATCCATTGCTTCTTCCATCTCCCGGAGACTCACGCATTCGTCGTCGCGGTGCGCGACCTTTATCGAACCCGGACCGCAGATCATCCTGTGCGCGAAATTCTTCAGGTGCGGAGCATCGCTTCCGAATGCCACAGCCTTCGTGCGGAATCCCGGAAGGGTGAAATATTCGGCGGGATCGTCCCCGCCACGCGCGCTCACTTCAAGTTCAGTGCTGCCGCATGCCTGCATGAAGGCATCCACGTCGGCCGACGATGCAAAAGTTGTGCGGAAATACAGCCTGCAGTCAAGTGAATCGCTCAATATGTTCTGCGGATTGTCACTGTGCAGCAGACCGACATTGAATGTGGTCTTGCCGAGCAGCGGGTCTTCGGGAAATTCATGGCTGCGCAGTCTGTCCATGAAATCGACAAACAGGTCCACGGCACTCCTGCCGAATTCCGGATAGCCGGAATGAAAGGCGCGGCCCCTGAAATGCAGGCCGAAGGATCTCGTGCCCTTGGACGCGCTGACCATGCAGTTGTCGGTAGGTTCGCCTATCACGAGCCAGGGAGCGCGGAAGCCCGTGCGCGCGAATGCCTTTGCCCCGAATGACCCGGTCTCCTCGCCGCTGAGCAGAAGCAGGCCGAAACCGCTCTTCCCGGCGGCTTCAAGACGCTTGCAGGCGCCGTACATCGCGAAAATCTGCCCCTTGGCATCGCAGCTTCCCCGTCCGCGGACAATGTCTCCCTCAAACGAGGGCGCGATATATGGAGGCACCGTATCCATGTGCGTGCAGAATACAAGCCGCGGCTCTCCCCAGCTGAAAAGCAGGTTGAGAGTGCCGTCTCCGACCTCGAAACTTTCGGCTTTAGGTGCTTCCAGCCGTGTCAGAAGCCACTCGGCGAGCTTCCTTTCCTTTCCGGAAGTGGAATCGATTGCCAGCATTTCCCTGAAGAGACTGTCCATAGGCTACTGCATCAGAATGTCCTTGATTATTCCTGTGGCGGCAAGTCTGACTCCCTCGCCGGCACCCTTTATGACCAGGGGCGAAGAGTACTCGCTGCGTATTACGGTGACGTTCTCGGTGCCGCTGATCCAGTAGAAGGGACTGTCCATGCCCACGGTACGCATCTTTATTTCAGCCCTGTAGCCCAGACGGGAGCGGGCATCGCGGCGCAGGGATGCCACGAAACGCTGCCTCAGGCCGGCATTGTCGAGCTCGGCCTCCCTCTGGATGAACCGCGGCTCATATGCTGCGAGCCGTGCATAGAATTCGTCAAGCGGGCAGTCAAAGAACTCTGGGCCAAGCATAGGGGTGATGTCCACGTCCTTCTCCTCCAGGGGCACTCCGGCCTCACGGGCTATTATGAGCAGCTTGCGCAGCACGTCACGGCCTCCGAGGTCGATGCGCGGATCCTTCTCGGTAAGGCCTTCGCTCTGGGCCCTGCGCAGCAGGGTGGCGAGACTGTCGCTGCGTGCACCGTCATAGCCGGTTATCACATAGTTGAGAGTGCATGAGACCACCGCCTCGATCGACTCGATGCTGTCGCTGCAGTTGGCGCTTCCGGCGATGGACTCCAATATGGGGAGGGCATTGCCGACCGTGGTGTCGTAGCGGAAATAAGCCCCGTTTTCCCTCGCCGCGGCCTTGATTGCCGCATACTGGACATAGGGGACGGCCAGGGAACGGCGGTTGGAGGTCACCACGTTGATGCCGCTGCGCATAAGTTCCGCATAGCGCGTATAGAGAGCAAGGTCGTTGGTGCAGTCAACGAATACCGATTTCCTCGGTCCTGCCTCGCACACGGCTGAAATGTAGGCTCCGTCCGCTGAAGATTCTCCCTCTGCAAGTCTCACGGCGATCTCGTCGGCCGGGATTCCACGCATGTCAATTATGAAATGGCGGCTGTCCGACACGCCGACAATGTTGATCCTGCGGCCCGTGCGGGACTCTATCCTGTCCTTGCTGCGCTCGGCAAGATCGACAAGAGCCTTGCCCACTGCACCGTAACCTGCGAGGAAAACGTTTATCACGGCAACGGACCTGTCCTCGAAAAATTCGCGGTGAAGGGCCTGTACAGCCTCGTTTTCGACTATGCGCTTGACGTTGACGAAAAGCACGCTGCCTTCGCCGTAGACTTCGCTGACCGGGCTGATTCCGGCCTCGGCCAGGGCAGAGACCATACGGCCGGCGGCCGCGCGGCGGCTGGCGAGCGCCTCGCCGACGACGCAGAGCCTTGCCTCGTCCCGCTCCGGGACGGCAAGGCTCGTGACGCCCATCCAGGCGTCGGCCGCCGGCCTGAACCTGCCGCTCACCACCGTTCCCGGATGCCTGGGGTCAAAAGTATTGCGTATGTTGATGTCTATCCCCTTGTCCATCGCCGGCTTCACCGTGGGGGCATAAAGCACCTTTGCCCCGTTCTCGGCCAGCTCAAGAGCTGCGCGGTAGGAAATGTCTGGAATAGTCTGGGCCGACGGAACCACCTTGGGGTTGGCTGTCATGATTCCCGGTACATCTGTCCATATTTCCAGGTCATCCGCGCCGGCTCCGGCAGCGTAAAGTGCCGCACTGTAGTCGGAGCCTCCGCGCCCGAGAGTCGTGACCTTGCCGTCCTCGCCGGAGGCAATGAATCCCGGGGCAACGAAAAGCCTCACGTCCCCGGCCGCCTCAACGGCAGAATATATTGCGGAATATGTAAGGTCCTCGTCGACCTTTCCGTCCCTGGTCTTCACGAGCAACCTGGAATCGAGCCACAGGGAGTGCACTCCCTCGCAGGCGAACTTCCTCTCGATGATCCGTGTGGAGAAAAGTTCCCCGAAAGACTCGAAGCACGGGCCGTCATAATTCCCGAGCTCCTCAAAAAGCCCCGAAAGCATTTCCATTGCAGACTCCCTCTCCTGCCCGGTGAAAAGCCTGCGGACTATGCCCTCGTGCCTGGCACGGAGCTTTCCTACGAGTTCAGGACGTCTTTCCGGGGCGGCCTTCCCTATTTCGATAAGGGCATCGGTGCATCCGCTTATCGCGGAGCACACGAGAATCACGCGGTCCTTCCCGAGAGCCGCCTCAACTATGTCCATTACGGCAGAAATCCTCGTCGCGTCTGCAACCGAACTGCCTCCAAACTTCAGAACCTTCATCAAATTCTTTCGATTTTTGCCCCGAGGGCTCCGAGCCTCTGCTCGATGTTTTCGTATCCCCTGTCTATCTGCTCGATGTTGTCAATGCGTGAGATTCCCCTGGCCGACATTGCCGCCAGCAGCATTGCGATGCCCGCACGTATGTCGGGCGAAGTCATCCGGTTGGCCTTGAGGCATATCTTGTGGTCATGGCCTATCACCACGGCCCTGTGAGGGTCGCAGAGGATGATCTGCGCTCCCATGTCGATCAGCTTGTCCACGAAGAACAGCCTGCTTTCGAACATCTTCTGGTGAATCAGCACGCTCCCCTTGCACTGGGTGGCCACCACGAGCATCACGCTCAGCAGGTCCGGAGTCAGCCCCGGCCATGGAGCGTCGGCGATGGTCATGATGGAGCCGTCGATGAACGACTCGATCTCATAGCTGTCCTGAGCCGGGACATAGATGTCGTCGCCTCTCTGCTCCAGCCTGACTCCGAGCCTGCAGAAACTTTCGGGAATGATTCCGAGATTGTCCCAGGAAACATTGCTTATCGTGAGCTCGCTCTGGGTGATGGCGGCCATCCCGATGAAAGAGCCGACCTCGATCATGTCCGGAAGCACCTTGTGCTCCGCACCGTGAAGAGACTCCACGCCTGTTATCCTGAGCAGGTTCGAGCCTATGCCGTCGATCTTTGCCCCCATTGCGGTAAGCAGGCGGCAGAGCTGCTGGACATAAGGTTCGCAGGCGGCATTGTAGATGGTCGTAAGGCCGGGAGACAGAACCGCCGCCATGATGATGTTGGCCGTTCCTGTCACGGAAGCCTCGTCAAGCAGCATGTAGCAGCCTTTCATGTCCTTCCCGGAACTCAGCCGGTACGCACGCCTGGAGCTGTCGTATGCGCACTTGGCACCAAGCCTCATGAATCCCTCAATGTGCGTGTCCACCCTGCGGCGGCCGATCTTGTCTCCGCCGGGCTTGGGGAAGTAAGCCTGGCCGAAACGCGTCAGCAGCGGACCCACAACCAGCACCGAGCCGCGAAGTTTCGCGCACTGGGCCACAAACTCCGCACTGCGGATGTAGAATTCGTTGATATGGGCCGCAGTGAAGGTGTAGTCCCCCTTGGCGTTGCGCTCGACAGCAACCCCCATCGACTTGAGCAGTTCAATGAGGTTGAATATGTCGAGAATCTCCGGGATATTGCTTATCCTCACGGGCTCGGAAGTCAGCAGCACTGCGCTGATCACCTCCAGAGCCTCATTCTTCGCGCCCTGCGGCTCAATGCTTCCGCTGAGCCGGTGGCCGCCCTCTATGACAAATGAACTCATATGTGTTCGACTTCAGGATGAAGTTCCACGCCGAAGCGGGCCTTCACCTCGTTTACTATTCTGCTTTCCAGCGCCAGCACGTCGGAAGGCGTGGCCTCGCCGCTGGCATTCACTATGACAAGCGGCTGCTTCGAATAAACGGCGGCTCCGCCTTCGGAAGTACCCTTGAGTCCGCAGCTGTCGATGAGCCAGGCCGCCGGAACCTTTACGCTCCCGTCAGGAAGCACATAATGCGGCGCGCTTCCGTCGGGCGAAATCGCAGCGAACTCCTCTGCGCTCACAACAGGATTCTTGAAGAAGCTGCCGGCACTGCCGATTTCCAGCGGGTCCGGGAGCTTGCTTCTGCGTATCGACGAGACAGCCTCCCTGACTTCCATCGGAGTGGGATTCTCCTTGCCGCCAAGAGCATCCCTGACGCCCTTGTAGTCAAGTTTCGGGGAAGGTTTGCGCGAAAGGCGGAAAAGCACGCTGGTGATTATGTAGCGGCCGCGGTTCTCCTCTTCCTTGAACATTGAGCTCCGGTATCCGTAGCGGCATTCTGACACCCTGAAACGGCATTTCCTGCGTTCCTTGAGGTCATAGCAAACCACCCCGGAGATGATGTCCTTGGCCTCCACCCCGTAGGCTCCTACATTCTGGACGGCAGCCGCGCCCACCTCTCCCGGGATCAGCGAAAGGTTCTCCGCACCCCAGAGGCCGTGACGGCAGAGCTCAGCCACCAGGCTGTCGAAATTCACGCCCGCACCGACTATCACCGGCACCTCGTCAAGCCCCACGTCGACATACTTGATGTACTCTATGTTCGAATGGAGAACGGTCCCGGGGAAATCGCCGGTGAAGAGCAGGTTGCTCCCCTCTCCGATATGGAGCAGCGGCCGCGGCAGCCTGTCGAAATTCAGGCCCTCGAGCTCAGCCACATTCTCATATTCGACGAAACACGCACAGGATACTTTCATCCTGAACGTGTTCATCGTACTGAGGTCGCAGTTCAGCTGTATTCTCATTCACCCTTCCAGGTTGAGGCCAGATAAAGCTCGTCCATCTGGCTCTGGTCAATCTTGGAAGGAGAATCTATCATGACATCGCGTCCCTGGTTGTTCTTCGGGAAGGCAATATAGTCGCGGATCGTCTCCTGGCCGCCGAACAATGCACAAACCCTGTCGAAGCCGAATGCCAGTCCTCCGTGGGGAGGTGCACCGTACTTGAACGCGTTGATTATGAAGCCGAACTTGTATTCGGCGTCCTCCTTGCTGATGCCGAGCACCTCGAACATGCGCTGCTGCAGGGCGGCATCGTGGATACGTATGGAGCCGCCTCCGAGCTCGGTTCCGTTGAGCACGAAATCATAGGCGTTGGCGCAAACCTGCTCAAGGTCTTCCTTCCTGTCGGAATAGAAGAGCTTCTCGTGTTCCG
This sequence comes from uncultured Bacteroidales bacterium, assembly GCA_902491795.1. GTDB lineage: Bacteria > Bacteroidota > Bacteroidia > Bacteroidales > UBA932 > Cryptobacteroides. The sequence goes on from CABUIX010000060.1 coordinate 7,010, forward strand.
GTTTAGGAGCCGTGAAAGGATGGTGCATCGCATAGAAGCGGCCGTCCTCCTCGCTCCACTCGAGCAGAGGGAAGTCGACCACCCAGAGAGGAGCGAACACGTGAGGATCACGCAGACCGAGACGGTTGCCCATCTCGATTCGCAGCACTCCAAGCTGGGTCTGGGTCTTGCGCTTCGGTCCGCAGAGCACGAGCATCAGATCACCGTTCTGCGCGCCGCATTTGTCGGCGATTCCGCGAAGTTTCTCCTGCGTGTAGAACTTGTCCACGCTGGACTTGATGCTGCCGTCGGCGTTGAGCTTGATGTATACAAGGCCCTTTGCGCCCACCTGCGGACGCTTTACCCATTCGGTAAGTTCATCGAGCTGCTTGCGCGTATATTCGGCGCAGCCAGGAACGGCTATGGCGCCAATGTATTCGGCGGAGTCGAAAACTCCGAAGCCGCAGCCCTTGACGTCGGCCGTGATGTCCTTTATGGTCATTCCGAAGCGCACGTCCGGCTTGTCCGAACCGTAGTTGTCCATCGCATCGTACCAGCGCATCCTCGGGAGCGGGTTGGGGATGTCAACACCGAGGGCGTTCTTGAACATCGTGCGCATCATGCCCTCGAAGGTGTTGAGGACATCTTCCTGCTCCACGAAGCTCATCTCGCAGTCGATCTGCGTGAACTCCGGCTGGCGGTCAGCCCTGAGGTCCTCGTCGCGGAAGCAGCGCACAATCTGGAAATAACGGTCATATCCGGCCACCATCAGCAGCTGCTTGAAGGTCTGCGGAGACTGCGGCAGCGCATAGAAGGTCCCGGGATTCATTCTTGAAGGCACCACGAAGTCGCGTGCCCCCTCGGGAGTTGACTTTATCAGGTACGGGGTCTCTATCTCCATGAAGCCCTGGCTGTCGAGATAGTTGCGGACCTCGTGGGCAAGACGGTGCCGCAGTGCGAGCGCACGCTGGAGCGGCGGTCTGCGAAGATCAAGATAGCGGTACTTCGCGCGAAGGTCCTCACCTCCGTCGCTGACTTCCTCGATAGTGAAGGGCGGGGTCACCGACTTGTTGAGGACATTGATTCCCTCAAGCCTTATCTCAATGTCGCCAGTGGGCATCTTTGCATTCTTGCTGGCCCTTTCGACCACAGTGCCGGTGGCCTGGATCACATATTCACGGCCAAGCCCGGCTGCGGTTTCAACCAGGGCATGGTCGGCATCGGCCTCCACAACCAGCTGGGTGATTCCGTAGCGGTCACGCAGGTCAATGAAGGTCATTCCGCCGAGTTTGCGGGATTTCTGCACCCATCCCGCGAGGGTGACTTTCTTTCCGGCGTCGGAGAGCCTTAGCTCCCCGCAAGTGTGAGTTCTGTACATATATATGATTTATATATTGTTCCGAAATTGCAAAGATAACAAATCGCCAGACTTTATTCACCGGTTTGGAATAATTCAGTACCTTTGCTTTCCTCAAAAACGCGACAGCCATGTACTATGTTTCAAAGAAACTCGAGATAGCGGCAAGCCACCGCCTGAAGACAGACCCTCCGACCAAGTGTTCGCGCCTTCACGGGCACAACTACAGGGTGGAGATTTTCTGCCGCGCCGAAGAACTGGATTCCAACGGCATGGTCACCGATTTCGGCCTGATAAAATCCCGGGTGTCCGATGTCCTTGACCACAAGGACCTGAACGAAGTGCTGAGTTTCAACCCCACCTCGGAAAACATTGCGCGGTGGATTTGCGGGCAGGTGCCGAACTGCTACAAGGTCTCAGTGCAGGAAACGGGCAGCAACACGGCTGTCTTTGTCAGGGACTACATTCCTGGAGACCTCTGAAACCGAAGGGAAAGCCACGCGCTTTGCGGGCAATGATTCATGAAAGAACAAAGATGATTACCGAAGAACAGGCAAAAAGGGACATAAGGGAGCTTCTCGAATATATCGGGGAGGATCCCGACAGGACTGGACTCACGGACACTCCAGACAGGATGATCCGCATGTTCAGGGAAATATTCAGGGGCTACAACCCTGCCGAAAAACCGGAAATCACGACCTTTCCCAACGGTCAGGACGGCATTGTCTACGACAACATGGTGGTGGATTCCGGCACATTCTATTCGGTGTGCGAGCATCACTGCCGCACCTTCTTCGGCGAGTACTGGTTCGCCTATCTCCCGAACCCGAAGGGCCGCATCCTAGGGCTCTCAAAAATAGCAAGGGCCGTGGACTACTGCGCCGCAAGGCTCCAGGTCCAGGAAAGGCTGGTGCATGATGTGGTGGAGATGCTCACCGAGGCTCTCGGGGAAGAGAACCCACCAAGGGGCATGGCACTTATGATGCGCGGCCGGCACATGTGCAAGGAAGGACGGGGCGTGCGCAAGCCAGGAGTGATGACAACCACCTGCCTTACCGGCGCATTCCGCAACAATCCGCAGGTACGCAGCGAGTTCCTCTCATACATAGGAAAAATCTGAAGCCTGATGTACAAGGTAAAGAAGACAATGGAAATCTCGGCAAGCCACAGCCTGCACTTCAAGAGCGCAGGCATCGATGAGCCGCTGCACGGCCACAACTGGAAGGTGACCGTATACTGCCGCAGCAGGGAGCTTGACGAAGACGGGATGGTCGTGGACTTCCTCGACATCGAAAGGCGCATCCGCGACTACCTCGACCACGGAGACCTCAACACCCTGCTTCCGTGCAACCCCAGCACCGAAAACCTCGCAAAATGGATATGCGACAGAGTCCCGAAATGCTACCGGGTCGACGTGCGCGAATGCGAGGGCAACGAAGCCAGCTACGAGACCGACGACTGAACTGCCGTACCTACAGCTTATAGTAGGACGACAGTATCGCGGCGAACCAGCCCGGAGGAAGGATTGTCTTGAGAAGCACCGAGAGCCTCTGCTCCAGCGTCGCTATCACATAGCTGTAGCGAGGATTGCGCTTTCTGACTATTTTCGAAACTTTTGCGGCAAGGTATTCAGGCTTCAGCCCGGATGTCTCGTCGTGCTCGATGCTTTCGAGCGACTTTGCGTAGGTGCTGTAGACCTTGTAGGCTTCGGGATCAGCGACACTGCGGCGCTGGGATGTGAATCCGGTCGAGAAATCACCGGGTTCCAGCACAACCACCTTGATTCCGAACGCCCTGGTCTCAAGCCGCAGGGCCTCGCAATACCCTTCGATCGCAAACTTCGAAGCTGAATAAAGGCCCTGGAAAGGAAGGCCCATCTGGCCTCCTATCGAACTCAGGCAAATGATTTTTCCGCCTCCCTGACGCCGCATCACAGGCACGACGAAGTGCAGGAAGCGGACCATCCCGAGCCAGTTGACATCCATCTGACGGCGGGCTTCCTCGATAGTGTTGAACTCCAGGGGACCGCCTATGCCCATGCCGGCATTGTTGATGAACACGTCTATGCGTCCCTCCGCATCCACGACCTGCCTGACGGCGGCCTCCACCTGCGCATCGTCGGTGACTTCAGCCGAAATGTAGGTCACTCCCGGAATATGCTCCACCTGGCGGCGGCAGGTTCCGTAGACCTTGTGCCCGTCGGCCGAAAGCCTCTCGGCCATGGCCTTGCCGAAGCCGGAGGATATGCCTGTGACAAGTATTACCATCGCTTGACTGATTTAGGCAATGACGCCGACTTCCTTGAATATGGCCGCAAGTTTCTCCACAGCCTCGTCGACCTGGGCGATATTGTGGGTCGCCATGAGCGCAAAGCGGATCAGGACATCATTCTCCGGCACCGCAGGCGCGATGACGGGGGTGATGAACACTCCCTTCTCGTAAGCCATGCGCACAATCTTCATGGCCTTGATGGTGTCGCGCACGAAGAGCGGGATGATAGGGGTCTCGGTGTGGCCGATGTCGAAGCCGGCATCCTTGAAAGCCTTGTGGGCATGGTTGGTGACTTTCCAGAGATTCTCGCGACGCTCGGGCTCCTCTATCATGATGTCGAGGGCCTTTGAAGCGGCAGCCACGGACGCAGGAGTCATGGATGCGCTGAAAATGAGAGAACGTGACGTGTGCTTCAGGTAATTGATCACGTCGTTGTCTCCGGCGATGAATCCGCCGAGGGAGCCGAAACTCTTGGAGAACGTGCCCATGATCAGGTCGACCTTGTCGGTAAGCCCGAAGTGGCTGGCGGTTCCGGAACCGTTCTCGCCTATCACTCCAAGGCCGTGGGCATCGTCAACCATCAGGAACACCCCGTACTTGTCGCACAGGCGCACAAGCTCAGGCAGCGGGGCGATGTCGCCCTCCATGGAGTAGACGCCGTCCACCACAATGAGCTTTGACGAGTCTGCCGGTGCAGCCTCGAGTTTCTTCTCGAGGGCGTGGGTGTCGTTGTGGGCGAACTTGCGCACCTCGGCAAATCCCAGACGGCTTCCGTCGATGATGCAGGCGTGGTCAAGCGCATCGAGATATGTGAACCCTCCGCGCATTCCGAGGGCGCTGACAACTCCAAGGTTGACCTGGAATCCAGTGCTGTAAGTAACCGCTGCCTCCTTGCCGACGAACTTGGCAAGCTTGGATTCAAGCTCCTCGTGGATGTCGAGAGTTCCGTTTAGAAAACGGCTGCCGGAGCAGCTTGTCCCGTATTTGCGAATGGCCGCGATTGCGGCTTCCTTGAGTCTTGGATCATCGGAAAGTCCCAGATAGGAATTGGATCCGAACATCAGGACCTTGTGTCCGTCGGCCATGGTGACCACGGGATCCTGTCCTGACGAGATTGGCCGGTAATAGGGATACAGACCCTGGGCCTTGATTTCCTGCGGCACAGTATATGCCGCGCAAATCTCCTTCAGAGTTTTTTGCATGGTTGCAGGTTTTAGTCGTTTAGTACGCCGCAAAGATAGTGATTTTCCGCCAAATGTATCACCCGACGCAACTTACAACTGATTATCAGCAACTTACATGGTCCGCACCACGGATTCCGCCGCAATGTGGGCGCAACTCCAGGCCGCCTGAAGATTGAAGCCTCCGGTGACCGCGTCGATGTCAAGAACCTCGCCGGCAAAATACAGTCCGGGAATGCTGCGGCATTCGAGAGTGGAAAGGTTCACCGAAGAGAGGGAAACTCCGCCGCATGTAACGAACTCCTCCTTGAACGCAGCCCTGCCGCTGATCAGGTACTGGTCGGCCGTCATGGCATTCACGATGCGGTTCAGACCTTTGGGCCCGAGTTCAGCCCAGACAGTTTCCGCCCTGATGCCGGCACGTGACAGCAGATGCTGCCACAGACGGGCCGTAAGGCCGTCCGGACGAACCGCAGCCAGACGCTTCCGCGGATTCCTGCTGCCGGTTTCCGCAAGCCACTCCCGGGCTTCCGTTTCGCTCCACCCGGTCCAGTTGACCAGCAGCGGCGCACTGAAGCCATGATCGGAAAGATATCTCGCGGCATAGGACGACAGCCTGAGCGTTGCCGGGCCGCTGAAACCCCAGTCGGTGACAAGCAGCGTGCCCTCGGACCGGAAGGACGTGCCCGCAATGCTCATCACCACCTGCCCGACCACGGTGCCCATCAGGGAATGCAGGGCCGGATCAGGAATCCTGAATGTATAGAGCGAAGGAACCGTAGGCACTATCTCCACACTCTCCGGAAGCATGTCGCGGAGGAACCTGCCGCCGCTGCCTCCTGCTGCAAGCAGCACCCTGTCTGCCGTTTCGCTTCCCCCGTCCGAAAACTCAAGTACAAATCCGGATTCCGCTTCAGGAACAATCCTCAGTGCCCTGCGGCCGCAGATCACTTCCACTCCCGAAGATCGCATGAGCCGCTCCAGCGTGCGGACTATCTGCATTGCATCCTGGCTCTCCGGAAAAACGCATCCGTCGGGCTGCGCGACAAAGCGGACGCCTTCCGCCTCAAACCAGCGCAGCACGTCCAGACTGCCGAAACGCATCAACGCCCGTTTCATGAATCTGTCGCCTCTCGGATAGACCTTTGAAAGGTTGTCAACGCTGTCGAAAGTGTTGGTGATGTTGCAGCGGCCTCCGCCCGTGAGGGCAAGCTTCGCCATCGGCCGGCGTCCGGCCTCGAACACGACGACCTCTGCCTCCGGACGCATGCGCTTCAGTTCAACCGCAAAAAGACA
>CABUIX010000061.1 GCA_902491795.1 uncultured Bacteroidales bacterium
GGGCCTTGGCTGCCCTTATGAGTTCCACGCTTTTTGCCGTGGATATGTGGCATACGTGATAGCGGCAGCCGGTCTGCTCGCACAGTCCGAGGTCCCTTTCAATCTGCTTCCATTCGCTTTCGGAGCTGATGCCGCGGTGTCCGTGCTCGAGGCAGTATTTGCCGTCGTGTATGTAGCCTCCGTTCAGCAGGGACTCGTCTTCGCAGTGAGCCGCGATTATGCAGCCCAGCTTCGCGGCTTCCTTCATCGCGTTCAGCATCACACTGCCGTCCTGCACTCCGCTGCCGTCGTCGGAGAATGCTACGCATCGGCCCTGAAGAGCGGCGAAGTCCACGATTTCCCTACCTTTTCTGCCCTTGGTGATAGAGGCATAGGGCAGCACGTCAATCACCGCGTCACGGCGTATTATCTGAAGCTCCTTTTCCAGATTCTCGGGGCAGTCGGGGACAGGATTGAGATTGGGCATCGCGCATACGGTGGTGAACCCGCCGTGTGCCGCGGCCATGGATCCGGTATGTATGGTTTCCTTTGAAGCGAAGCCCGGCTCGCGGAGGTGAACATGAAGGTCTGTGAATCCTTTTGTGACGAGACAGCCCCGGGTGTCGATGACCCTCGTGCCTGGGCGCAGTTCAAAACCGCTTCCGCGTCCGAAAACCACGCCGTCACGAATCAGAATGTCGGAACTGTCGCCTTTGAGAAGCAAATCATTGTCCATTGCGCGGGATTTTTACAAAGGTAGGCAAAATCGGCGTAAATGAAGAATAATTTTTTCAACAAAAAATGTGGACAATTTCTTTTGGAGGGCGCAAAGGAATATTGTACATTTGCGTTGCCGTTGGTCAGAGACAGGCGCCGGGTTGGCACACACATCTTAATTTATATATGAAAGTCAGTATCATTATGGGGTCCGGAAGCGACTGGGACGTAATGTCCGCCGCTTGCGGAATTCTCGACGATTTCGGTGTTCCTTACGAGAAGAAGGTCATCAGCGCCCACCGCACTCCCGAATTTTTCCGTGAATATATGGCCACTGCCCGTCAGAGAGGCGTGGACATAGTGATAGCAGGTGCCGGCGGAGCGGCCCATCTGCCCGGCATGGCCGCGGCGATGACAACTCTCCCCGTTATCGGGGTTCCGATCAAGAGCGCTGCTCTCGGAGGCCTGGATTCGCTGTTGTCCATCGTACAGATGCCTTCCGGCATTCCCGTGGCCACCATGGCCATCAACGGGGCAAAGAACGCCGGTCTGTATGCGGTTTCGATACTGGCCCTCTCGGACAAGTCTCTTGCCGAAAAGCTCGAGGCATTCAGGAAGAAACAGGCTGACAAGGTCCTTGCAACTGAGATATGATGAATTCGCACCGCATCTTTGTAGAGAAGAACCCGGAGTTCCGGGTTGAGGCCGACAGCCTCAGAAATGAGTTCAATGAAAATCTTTCACTTTCGCTGCGGAGCCTGCGCCTGCTGAACGTCTATGACCTGTTCGGCTTCACGGATGAGCTGCTGGACAAATGCCGCTACACCGTCTTCGGTGAAATCGTGACCGACACCGTGACGGATGAATGTCCTCTGGAGGGAAAGAAGTACCTCGCGGTGGAATATATTCCGGGGCAGTTCGACCAGAGAGCTTCTTCGGCAGTGGACTGCGTGCATCTGATTGACCCTTCTGCCGATGTCCAGATACGCAGCTCGCGCCTCCTGATCTTTGACGATGACCTTGGGGATGCCGACCTGGCCCAGATCCGCCACTACTACATCAACGCGGTCGAGTCAAGACCCAAGGACCTGAGCGTCCTGCGTCCCTACGACAAGGTGGACGTCAAGCCCCTTGCCTCCCTCGAAGGCTTCACTGAGATGAAGCCGGAAGAATATGCCGGCTTCTGCAGCCGCTGGGGTCTTGCCATGAATGCTGACGACCTTGCTGAAGTCGTCAAGTACTTCAGGGGTGAGAGGCGCAATCCCACGGAGACCGAACTCCGAATTCTTGATACATACTGGAGCGACCATTGCCGCCACACTACCTTTACCACCGAACTTCAGGAGATCAGGGTGGACGATTCGTTCATCAAGGCTGAGCTTGAGTCCGGACTCGGCAGGTTCATGGACATCCGCAGGGATCTCGGACGCGACGGCAAGCGGCTCTGCCTGATGGAGCTTGCCACCATAGGTGCCAGGTATCTGAAGAAGCACGGAATGCTCGACGATCTTGAGCAGAGCGAAGAGAACAATGCCTGCAGCATCTATGTGGATGTGGATGTCGACGGGGTGACCGAGAAATGGCTGCTGCAGTTCAAGAACGAGACACATAACCATCCTACGGAAATAGAACCGTTCGGAGGGGCTTCGACCTGTCTTGGAGGCGCAATCCGTGATCCTCTTTCCGGCAGGGCATACATATATCAGGCGATGAGGGTAACCGGAGCCGGTGACATAACCGCTCCCGTGAGTGCCACGCTTCCCGGCAAGCTTCCCCAGAGGGTAATCAGCCGCAAGGCTGCTGCAGGCTATTCGAGCTACGGCAACCAGATAGGGCTTGCCACGACCTGCGTGCGTGAGATATATCATCCGGGTTATGTGGCCAAGAGGCTTGAGACCGGCGCAGTGGTGGGAGCTGTGAAGGCTGAGAATGTACGCCGCGAGAGTCCGGCTCCCGGAGATGTGATACTGCTTCTGGGCGGAAGGACAGGACGCGACGGAATCGGAGGCGCAACAGGTTCATCAAAGGAACACACCGAAAGTTCGATCGAGACCTGCGGCAGCGAAGTCCAGAAGGGAAATGCTCCCGAGGAGCGCAAGCTCCAGAGGCTGTTCCGCCGTCCCGAAGTCACGAGACTCATCAAGAAATCCAACGATTTCGGCGCCGGAGGTGTCAGTGTCGCCATTGGCGAGCTGGCCCCCGGACTTGACATCCATCTTGACAGGGTCCCTACGAAATACAGCGGACTCAATTCGACCGAACTCGCAATCAGCGAGTCCCAGGAGCGTATGGCCGTGGTCGTTGAGGCAGGGGACAGGGCTGAGTTCGAGTCCTACTGCCACAGCGAGAATGTCGAGGTCACCTATGTGGCCGACGTGACTGACCGTGGCAGGATGCGAATGTTCAACGGTGACGATCTGGTCGCCGACATAAGCCGTGAGTTCATCGACAGTGCCGGTGCCAAGCATGTCACGAAGGCCTGCATCGCAGCTGTCGAAGACAGGGATCCGTTCTTTCGGGAGCCGTCGGGCGAGAGGCTTTACGACAAATTTGCGGACGTGCTTTCCGATCCCAACGTCGCTTCCCAGAAGGGACTCATCGAGATGTTTGACTCAACTGTAGGCCGCTCGACCGTGCTTATGCCGTACGGCGGTTCAACGCAGTCAACCGAGACCCAGGTTTCTGTCCAGAAACTTCCTGTCAGCGGGTATACCGACACAGCCAGCATCATGGCCTTCGGCTACAATCCGTACATCACTGAGTGGAGTCCTTACCATGGGGCCGCCTATTCTGTGGTTGAGGCCTGCACGAAGGTTGTGGCCGCCGGAGGAGAGTGGTCCCGCATGCGCTTCTCATACCAGGAATATTTCGAACGCATGACCCACGATCCCCATTCTTGGGGTAAGCCGTTGAGTGCACTGCTCGGAGCTCTGAAGATGCAGCTCGAGCTCGGCCTGCCCTCAATCGGCGGAAAGGATTCGATGAGCGGAACGTTCGAGCACATAAACGTGCCTCCGACCCTGATTGCCTTCGGCATCACGACCGTGAATGCCGCGGATGTGATTTCTCCCGAACTCAAATGGGAAGGAAACCACCTTTATCTGATAAAGCACACGCCGCTTGCCAACCGCATGCCGGATATTGACGGGCTCAAGTCCAACTGGGATTTCATACATTCAAAGATTGTATCCGGAGACATAGTTTCCGCGTGGTCCGTAGGTTTCGGCGGAGTCGCCGAAGCCCTTGCGAAGATGGCTTTCGGCAACCGTTTCGGAGTGGAGGCCCATATCAGTGAGCGCGACCTCTTTGACTGGAGTTACGGCTCAGTGGTCGTGGAGTCACAGACTGAACTGGACTTCCCTTCGGCAATACTGCTCGGAAGGGTCACCGACGGCGAGGACGGCAAACTGCACATAAACGGTGAGAGGCTTTCCATTGACAGGCTTGCCGAAGCGAACGGACAGCGTTATTCACGCATATTTCCTGCAGTGAGCAAGGCTCCTGAGGAGACGGAAAAGGCTTTGCGCCGCATGAACGGAGTCAAGGCCGTTTCTGTGCCAAGGCCGCGCAGGCCGCTCTGCGGGAAGGAGAATCCTCTGGTCTTCATTCCGGTATTCCCCGGAACCAACTGCGATTACGACACTGCCAAGGCCTTCAGAAGAGCCGGCGCCGAGGTGCGTTTCGGAGTCTTCCGCAATCTGACAGGAGATGATGTCCTGGCTTCAATCGATGAGATGGCCGCTGAAATCGCAAAGTGCGACATCCTGGCGCTTGCCGGTGGATTCTCGGCAGGCGATGAGCCGGACGGCAGCGGAAAATTCATAGCCAATGTGCTTGAGAACAGGAAGGTTGCGGCAGAAATTCAGTTGCTCCTTGACAGGGGCGGTCTGATACTTGGTATCTGCAACGGTTTCCAGGCTCTTGTCAAGAGTGGCCTGCTGCCATACGGACGGCTCGGCAAGGTTGACCGTGAGTCTCCCACCCTGTTCCGCAACGACATCAACCGTCATGTTTCCCAGATGGTTACCACGAGGGTGGTTTCCAACGCTTCCCCCTGGCTTTCTTCGATGAAGCCCGGCGACCTGCACACCATTGCGGTCAGCCACGGCGAAGGCAAGTTCACGGTGAGCGAGAAACTGGCAAGGGAACTCTTCGAGGCAGGACAGGTGGCATTTCAGTATGTGGATCCGCTGACTGATCTCCCGACCATGGAGTCTCCCTACAATCCCAACGGGTCAAGTTTTGCGATTGAAGGGATAATCAGCCCGGACGGGCAGATACTCGGCAAGATGGGACATACTGAGCGTTTTGAGCACAATCTGTTCAAGAACATTCCTGAAGACCTTGAGCAGCCGCTGTTCGAGAACGCCGTAAGATATTTCCGCAAACAATAGAATCATGTCACAGACGGATATGGAGACGGTCAGGGGTGACCTGCTTTTCGACGGTAACGAGAAGCAGGTATATGCAACGGAGGATCCCGAAAAAGTGATTTTCCGTTTCAAGGATGTGGCTACCGCATACAACAACATAAAGAAGGCTGTTTTTCCCGGCAAGGGTATAGTGAGCAACAGGATTTCCTCTCTGCTTTTCGCATATCTGGAGGAGAACGGGATCCATACGCACTTCCTTTCCGACTTGGGTGAACGTGAGCAGCTTTGCCGCAAGAGCCGCAACATTCCTTTGGAACTCAAGGTAAGGAACTATTTCGCGGGGACTATCGCCGACAAGCTGGGAATCGAGGAAGGGACAAAGGCCTCCACGGTGGTCTTCGACCTCAATTACAACAGGGACGATCTCGGAGATCCCATGATAAATGACACGGAAGCCGTGGCCCTGGGTATTGTCAGCTTCGATGACCTTTCCGAGATATATGCCATAGCCGGGAAGGTGAATGATCTGCTGGTGGGTCTCTGCACTGATGCCGGGCTCAAGCTGGTTGACTTCAAGCTGGAGTTCGGCCGCGACGCGGAGGGCAGGATCATGGTATGCGACGAGATTGGTCCGGACACCGGACGCTTCTGGGACGCCGCGACCGATGAACGGCTTGACAAGGACCGTTTCCGTCATGATCTGGGCCTGATAGTGGCTTCGTACCAGAAAGTTCTTGACAGGCTGCTTGCCGTGGCCGACGAGAACTGCAGAAATGCCGCTTCCCCGTGTCATGCCGGTGCCTGAGAAGAAACAAATAATATATTAGGATATGGCCAAGACTTACGAAAATGCAGGTGTAAACCTTGAGGCAGGATACGAAGTTGTCCGCCGGATCAAACAGCATGTCGCGTCAACCGTACGCCCCGGTTCCATGGGCGGGATAGGTTCGTTCGGCGGCATGTTTGACCTCTCTTCACTCGGAATCAGGGAGCCCGTGCTGGTCAGCGGGACTGACGGTGTGGGAACCAAGCTCAAGATCGCCTTTGCGATGGACAAGCATGACACTGTCGGAATCGATGCCGTTGCAATGTGCGTGAACGATGTCCTTGCACAAGGTGCAGAGCCTCTGATTTTCCTTGACTACGTGGCCATCGGACACAACATTCCGGAGAAGGTCGAGGCTATAGTCGCCGGAGTTGCGGAAGGATGCCGCCAGGCAGGCTGCGCCCTGGTGGGAGGCGAAACAGCCGAAATGCCGGGCATGTATGCCGACGGTGAATATGACATTGCCGGCTATACGACCGGGGTGGTCGAAAAGTCACGGCTCATCGACGGCTCTAAGGTCAAGACTGGAGACGTGCTTGTGGGAATTGCTTCCACTGGAGTGCACTCAAACGGCTTCAGCCTCGTCCGCAAGATTGTGGAGGACAGGGGACTGTCATACTTCGACACGATAGAGGAATTCGGAGGACGCCGTCTTGGCGACGTGCTCCTCACACCCACAAGGATATACGTGAAGCAGGTGCTTGAGGTCATCCGCAACTGCGATGTCCACGGAGTCGCTCACATTACCGGCGGAGGATTCGACGAGAACATTCCGAGAGTCCTGCACGAAAGCCAGGGGCTTGAGATCCGCGAAGGCAGCTGGGAGATACTTCCGGTGTTCCGCATGCTTGAGAAATGGGGAAACATCCCTCACAGGGAAATGTTCAACATATTCAACATGGGAATCGGAATGGTGCTTGTCATGGATGCATCATGTGCCGATGCTGCAATACGGATATTGGAGTCAAAGGGCGAGAAGGCCACAGTCATCGGGACAGTCACCTCGGAGCCCGGCGTAAAGATTATCATGCAATGAAACACAGGCTGGCAGTATTCGCGAGCGGGGAAGGCACCAATTTCGAGGCGATAGCCCGTGCCTGCGCCGACGGTACCATCGATGCGGAAGTTGTGCTCATGGTCTGCGACAAGCCCGGGGCTCCGGTTGTCGGAAAGGCAGAGCGCATGGGCATCAGGAGTTTTGTCTTTTCTCCCAAGTCATACTCTTCCAAGGCTGAATATGAGACGGAGATTGTCAGGATGCTCGATGCTGCTTCGGTGGAGCTTGTTTGTCTGGCTGGCTACATGCGCATCATTTCCGATGTGCTGCTGAATGCCTATGCCGGACGCATCATAAACATTCATCCTTCGCTGCTCCCGGCTTTCCGCGGGGCACATGCGGTGGAGCAGGCCGTGGAATACGGGGTAAAGGTCTACGGCATCACCATTCATTACGTCAATTCGGAACTGGACGGCGGAAAGATCATTGCCCAGAAAGCGTTTGAATATGACGGAAACGATCCGGCCGAAGTGCACAGGATCGGACAGAAGATTGAACACCAACTGTACATAGACACGATAAACAAACTGTTAAGGAAATGAGAAGAGCACTGGTCAGCGTAAGTGACAAGACGGGCCTTGTGGTTTTTGTCCGCGGACTCGTCGATCTCGGATGGGAGATCATTGCAACTGGCGGAACACGCAGGCTGCTTGAAGGCAGCGGCATCGCCACTACAGGGATTTCGGATGTGACAGGATTCCCTGAAATTCTTGACGGAAGGGTAAAGACCCTGCATCCTAAGGTGCACGGAGGAATCCTTGCCAGAAGGGATGTCCCGGAGCACATGAAGACTCTCGAGGAAAACGGGATAGGCACCATTGACCTGGTATGCGTCAATCTTTATCCTTTCAGACAGACCATTTCCAAGGAAGGAGTGACCATGGAGGACGCAATCGAGAACATCGACATAGGCGGGCCTTCAATGGTGCGCAGTGCCGCCAAGAACTGGAAGGACGTGACGATCGTGTGCGATCCTTCGGACTACGGCAAAGTCCTCTCTGAACTTCGTGAAAAGGGATGGACCTCTGATGATACGCGCCTCAAGCTCTCTGCCAAGGCATACACGCATACTGCCGAGTACGACATGTGCATCGCCTCATGGATGAGGGAGAAGGCAGGTCTCAACGAGAAACTTTTCCTGGAGTATGACCTGGTCCAGAATCTCCGCTACGGCGAGAACCCCCACCAGAGCGCAAAGTTCTATGCTGCACTTGAGCCTTGCTCCTATGCTTTGCCCTTCGCGCGGCAGATCCAGGGAAAGGAACTGTCGTACAACAATATTCAGGATGCCAACGCCGCACTCTCGGTGCTCCGCGACTTCAGCGAGCCTTTCTGTGTTGCTCTCAAGCACATGAATCCCTGCGGAGCTGCTGTCGGAAAGACCATTGAGGAAGCATGGCAGGCCGCATACGAGGCCGACAAGGTAAGCATCTACGGAGGAATCGTTGCAGTGAACCGTGAACTTACCGCTGAAGTGGCAAGAGGCATGAAACCGATTTTCCTTGAGATAGTGATCGCTCCATCGTTCAGCGCGGAGGCCCTTGAGATACTCTCCACAAAGAAGAACCTCAGGGTAATGCAGGTCGACATGACTCCTGACAATTCCGTTCAGATGCAGTATGTCGGAGTCATCGGAGGAATGCTGGCGCAGCAGCAGGACAAGGCCGTCGAGCTTGTTACTCCGGAAATGTGTGTCACCAAGGCCAAGCCCAGTCCTGCCCAGATGGCTGACCTTGAATTCGGCTGGAAGATTGTCAAGCATGTGAAATCCAATGCGATTGTTGTAGTGAAGGACGGCCATACCATTGGAGTCGGCGCAGGTCAGACCAACCGTGTCGGATCGGCCGAGATTGCTCTCAATGAGGCCAAGGCTGCAGGATTTACCGAAGGTCTGGTGCTGGCTTCCGACGGGTTCCTTCCTTTTGACGACACTGTCGCGCTCGCTGCCCGGTACGGAGTGACTGCCATCGTGCAGCCCGGGGGAAGCATTCGCGACAATGATTCCATCGCAAAGGCGGATGAGCTGGGAATAACCATGCTCTTCACCGGAGTGCGCCACTTCAAACACTGACGGACATGCAGGAGAACAATCATATTGTCGCCGGACTTGACGGCGCCGTGGTGCTGGTCGTCGGAGGAGGCGGACGCTGCCATGCGATAGTTGATGCGCTTTCCCGTTCTTCCAGGGTAAGGAAGATTTATTGTGCGCCCGGAAATGCAGGCATTGCAGCACAGGCGGAATGTGTCCCGATTTCCGATACGGACGTGGATGCGCTCAAGAAATTCGCGCTTGAGAATTCCGTTGACCTGACTGTCGTGGGCCCCGAGGCCGCTCTTGCTGCAGGAATAGTGGATTCGTTCCGAGCGGCAGGACTGAAGATATTCGGTCATACCCTGAGCGCAACCAGAATAGAAAGCAGCAAGGAGTTCGCCAAGGAACTTATGGCAAAGTACGACATTCCCACTGCTGCCTACCGCAGTTTCTCGGATTATGCCGAGGCTCTGGAATATGTGAGCTCGCGTCCTTTTCCTGCGGTGCTCAAGTATGACGGGCTGGCTGCCGGAAAGGGAGTCGTGATAGCTGCCGACCTCACGGAGGCCGAGGCTGCCCTCAAGAGCATGCTTCTTGACAGCGCGTTCGGCAAGGGCAAGGTGGTGGTCGAAGACTATCTTGAGGGGCCCGAGTTCTCGTTCATGTGCTTCGTTGACGGCCGCAGAGTTTATCCTATGCCGCTTTCGCAGGACCACAAGAGGGCTTATGACGCAGACAAGGGGCCCAACACTGGCGGAATGGGAGCATATACCGGGCTTCCCTTCATAAGCGAAGAGGACCGCAGATATGCCTATACGAACATAATGTGCCGTGCCGCCGAGGCAATGGCTGAGGAAGGCTGTCCTTTGTCTGGAGTCCTTTACGGCGGCCTGATGAAGACCAGGGACGGAATAAAGGTCATCGAGTTCAATGCCCGTTTCGGAGACCCGGAGACGGAAGTGGTGCTGCCGCTTCTGAAAAGCGACATTCTTGACATCTTCGATGCCGTCGCTTCGGGCCGCGAGGCTGAGCCTCTAAAGTGGAAGAGCGACGTTACCCTCGGGGTCGTGCTTGCTTCCAAGGGCTATCCGGGCAAGTACGCCAAAGGAAGCGAGATTGAACTTGGAGACATGGACGGCGTGAAGGTCTATCACATGGGCACCGCTCTCAGGGACGGTAAACTCGTTACTGCCGGCGGCCGTGTGATGATGGTGGTGGCCGAAGGAGTCGACCTGCATGTGGCGCATGACAAGGCTTACGAAGCCGTCGGGCGCATCTCGTGCGACAATCTTTTCTTCCGCAGGGACATAGGGCACTGTGCTCTCGACATGGGAGTCGCGCGGGTAATCGACGGAAAGGCAATATCTGCAGCCGTAAAGGATTCGGTGAAGGAAAAAGTTTCCGAACTTGAGAAAGAATACGGAAGAAGGCCCTGTCTTGCGGTGATAATTGTCGGAGAAAACCCTGCCAGCCAGGTTTATGTGCGCAATAAGGTGCGTGCTGCAGCATATACAGGAATGGATTCCAGGCTGCTGGAACTCGACGCATCCGTTTCCGAGGATGAACTCCTCGACAAGATCGCCGAGCTGAACTCCGATCCTCTTGTCGACGGTATACTTGTGCAGCTGCCCCTCCCGAAGCACATTGACGAATCCAGGGTCATCTACTCCATCTCCAAGGAAAAGGATGTGGACGGCTTCCATATCCTGAATGTAGGCTCGCTCTGGATAGGGACGGACTGCATCAAGCCGTGCACGCCGAAGGGCATCATCGAGCTTATCAAGAGCACCGGAATCGACATAAGGGGCAAGATGGCGGTAGTGGTCGGCCGCAGCAACATAGTGGGCAAGCCTGTCGCCAAGCTGCTGCTTGACGAGAATGCCACTGTCGTGATCGCCCATTCCAGGACTGCCGACCTCAAGTCAGTCACCCTGCTTGCCGACATCCTCGTGGTCGCAGTGGGACACGAGAATACCGTTACAGGTGACATGATCAAGCCCGGTGCTGTGGTGATAGACGTCGGCATGAACAGGAATTCCGAAGGGAAGCTTGTCGGAGACGTGGATTTCGCGTCAGCTTCCCGCGTGGCCTCATGGATCACTCCCGTTCCCGGCGGCGTGGGACCCATGACCATCGCCATGCTGATGGAGAACACGATTGAATGCTTTCTCGCAAGGGAAAGAAGGAAATAGGCAATGTCAGGATACAGATACACATTTGCCAAGTTACTCAGGGACTGGGCTCTGGTCATCGCGATGGTGACCGGAGCCTCGGCTTACCTGGTGTACATGTCAATTCCTGCCCTGCATCCGGCAGGACCGTCTGTCGAGAAGATTGTCAGGGCTGCCCAGCCCGTGCTGATATTCCTGATGCTCTTTCTGAGCTTCTGCAAGATTGAACCCCAGCAGATGCGTCCGCACAAGTGGATGCTGTGGCTTCTGCTGGTGCAAGCCGGTTTTTTTGTAGGGCTCGCGCTGCTGCTTGTGCTATTTCCGGACATTCCCCTCAGGGACGGAGTCGAGGCGATGATGCTCTGCATGATCTGTCCGACGGCCACTGCATGTGCGGTGGTTACCGGAAAGCTTGGCGGGAACATGGCCGGCGTTGTCACATATACGGTGCTGGTCAATGTTGCTGTGGCCTTTCTTGTGCCTGTCGTCGTGCCGCTTGTGCATCCTGCCGAGGGAAAGGGGTTCTATGACTCCTTCCTCATGATACTCGGCAAGGTGTCGCCCATGCTCATCATGCCGTGCATAGCGGCCTGGATCGTGCGTTATATTTTTCCGAAGTTCCACAAGTGGCTGCTGAAGTATTCAGGAGCGTCTTTCTATCTGTGGGCGGTTTCGCTTATGTTGGCAATACTCATGAGCACAAGGGCGATAGTCCACAATGATTCCGGTCCGGTTGTCCTTCTGGAAATCGGGCTTGCCTCCCTTGTCGCCTGCGCTCTTCAGTTCTGGATAGGCCGCCGTATCGGTTCGCATTACGGTTGTCCGATTTCGGCCGGTCAGGCCCTTGGACAGAAGAACACGGTGGATGGGCTATACCTTCCTGACCCCGGTGGTCTCGGTGGCCGGAGGTTTCTACAGCATCTGGCACAACTGCTACAATACCTGGCAGATGTACCGCAAGCGCAAGGCCGACGAAGCGAGGACCGCTTGAGACGGCATGAGCGGGGTAGTCCCCGGCAAATGATGCTTGTGGCATGCGGATGCTGATTTATTAAGATTTTTTTGTATCTTTGCAGGCCAAATAAAGTACCTCCCCATGTCATTTGTAGAAGATAGAATTGCACTGGAAGGACTTACGTTTGACGATGTCCTTTTGATTCCTGCCTACTCGGAAGTTCTGCCGAGAGAAGTAAACCTGAGCAGCCGCTTTTCGCGGAACATTGCCCTTAACATCCCGATTGTGTCCGCCGCTATGGACACTGTAACTGAAGCGCCGATGGCCATTGCTCTTGCAAGAGAAGGTGGAATCGGCGTTATTCATAAGAACATGAGCATAGAGGCCCAGGCGGCCGAAGTGCGCAAGGTCAAGCGTTCAGAGAACGGCATGATCAATGATCCTGTCACAATCAACCAGGACCAGACTGTCGGGGATGCTCTGAGGCTCATGCACGACAATCATATTGGCGGCATTCCCGTGACTGACGGGGAGGGCCATCTTGTCGGGATAGTAACCAACCGCGACGTGCGCTTCCAGGACGACATGAATGTCCAGATCAGGGACATAATGACTTCTGAAGGCCTTG
>CABUIX010000062.1 GCA_902491795.1 uncultured Bacteroidales bacterium
CCTGTCGCACTCACCCCTCTCCCAGGCCTCTCCAGGGCACATCACTGCGACAGGTGAATTGCAGGAACTCCCGTCGACCAAAACAGGCAGGAATTCCCGTCGACCAGAACCGGCCTGGGCACCACTGCGACCTGAACCCTCAGGGCGACCCGTCCATCATGACCTTCATACGACAAAACTTCCCTGCGGAAACACTTTTGCCACTGATCTTTTGCAAGAACCCTCAGGGCAAGCCGAGCCGCAGTGCAGCGAGGCAGGCTCTTCCCGAATCACACGCCTGTCGAGCGGCACCGGCGCCCGAAAGCTGGCAGCATGGCTGGAACGATGCCAAATTGCAGCAGCACATGTGACCGACAACGGAAGTCCGGCAGCAACAGCAATACCTCGGCACCTTTGACCAAGCGGTATCGGTGACTATGCTACAACGGTAGCCATTTAACATCGGTGGCCATGCAACAACCGCAGCATGTGACTGAAACGCAACAGCAGAAATGATGGCATATGGCAATGGCAGAGCGAAGGCGGCCCGGCAATGTGCAGCGATTGAATTTGCTCTGCCCGCGGGATTTGCGTATATTTGCCGAGATGGGCGAATTGGCATCAAACATACAGTATCTCAGTGGAGTCGGGCCAAAAAGGGCTGAACTTCTGCGCCGGGAACTGGGCATCGAGACCCTTTCCGACCTCATCTGCCTTTATCCCCACCGCTATGTGGACCGCAGCGGAATAACTCCGATCTCCCAGGCCCGTCCAGACACTGCATATATGCAGATCAAGGCCAGGGTCGTGAGGCGAACTCTCTACGGGCCCTCCGGCAGCATCATCGCCAGGGACGAAATACAGACCCGCCCCGGGGCAACCGCCAACAACCAGCCATACGGCAACAGCCAGTCACAATCCACTGCATATACAGGCCCAGCCCAGCCATACGTCAACAACCCGGCAACCGCAAACCAGCCAAGGCCAACGCCGAACACCGCCACTCCCCAACAAGACACTTCCACCATCCGCTTCAATGCCTGCAAGCGAATGTCGGTCATCGTGGACGACGGAAGCGGCACCATGGAGCTGGTCTTCTTCAAGGGCATCAAGTGGAACTACGTGCGCCTGGTCCCCGGAAGCATCTTCGTGTTCTTCGGGAAGCCGCAGGAGTTCAACGGCCGCATCAACATGGTGCATCCGGAGGTTGACGCTCCCGCCGACGGCCACGTGACCCAGTCCTCGCTCACAGGCATCTACCCGAGCACCGAGAAGCTCAAGAACGGCGGCATCACCGGCAAGGTGATGAACAAGCTCGAGGCCGCAGCCCTTTCGCTCTGCCTGCCCGAGATCCGCGAGACCCTCCCGGAATATATCCTCAGGCAGAAAGGCCTGATGCCTCTAAAGACGGCTCTCTGGAACATTCATTTCCCGAAAGACCAGCAGGCCCTGCAGCGCGCATCCTACCGCCTCAAGTATGAGGAGCTCTTCATGCTGCAGCTCTCCCTTCTGAAGCAGAAGTACATCCGATCGCGCGGATCCAAGGGGTTCATGATGCCGAAGGTCGGCCCCGACTTCATGAACTGCTACAACGCTCTGCCCTACAGCCTGACAGGAGCGCAGCAGCGGGTGATAAAGGAGATTCGCGCCGACATGATGAGCGGCATGCAGATGAACCGCCTGCTCCAGGGCGACGTGGGTTCCGGGAAGACCATGGTCGCCGTGCTGAGCTGCCTGATCGCAATCGGGAACGGCTACCAGACCTGCATCATGGCTCCTACCGAAGTGCTTGCCCAGCAGCACTTTGCCAACATACGAAAATACCTCGCCCCCACCTCAGTGAAGGCCGCCCTGCTGACCGGGAGCACCGGGCAGAAAGACCGCAGGGAGATTCATGCGGGTCTCGAGGACGGCAGCATCGGTCTGATCGTGGGAACGCACGCGCTGATCGAGGACAACGTCGTCTTCCGCAACCTGGGACTCGCGGTGATTGACGAGCAGCACCGCTTCGGGGTTGACCAGCGCGCCCGCTTCTGGGCGAAGAACAGCACTCCCCCGCATGTGCTCGTGATGACGGCGACGCCCATTCCGAGAACACTAGCAATGACCTTCTACGGCGACCTCGACGTGTCGGTCATCGACGAGATGCCTCCGGGGCGCAAGCCTGTCAAGACCGTCTGCATCAGCCAGAGCCGCAAGCCCGCAATGTTCAAGTTCCTCCGCGAGGAGATTGCCAAGGGAAGACAGATATTCATCGTCTATCCCCTTATATTCGAGAGCGAGAAGCTCGACCTGCGCAACCTTCAGAACGGCTACGACGAGATCATGAAGGCCTTCCCGCTGCCGGACTACAAGGTCGCGATAGTGCACGGGCAGCAGAGCAACGAGGAGAAGCAGTTCAACATGTCGGCATTCGCTGCGGGCCGGGCCGACATCCTCGTGTCAACAACCGTCATTGAGGTCGGGGTCGACGTGCCTAACGCTTCGGTGATGGTGATCGAAAGCGCGCAGCGTTTCGGGCTGAGCCAGCTTCATCAGCTCAGGGGCCGCGTGGGAAGGGGTGCCGAAGAGTCATTCTGCATACTCGTGAAGGACAACAAGACCAGCCGCGAGGCGCAGCAGAGACTTGATCTGATGTGCGCGACAGAGGATGGCTTCGAAATTGCAGAGCAGGACATGCGCATGAGAGGTCCGGGCGATCTCGAGGGTACGCAGCAGAGCGGTCTGCCGGTTTCGCTGAAACTGGCCTCGCTCGCCAAGGACGGCACACTGCTCTCCGAAGCGAGGCAGGACGCGGCCGCCGTGCTCGAGAAGGACCCCGGCCTGATTTCTCCGGAGAACAGGCTGCTCGCCGAAGAACTCAGAAAAGGAAAATACGAAATCAAAGACTACAGTACTATATCATGAAACGAACTTTTATCTGTCTATTGGGACTGATTTTGACAATGGGATGTACCGACAAGCTCTCCGACGGCTATATCGGACCGTCGGACATCAAGATTGAAGACGGAGTGATGACTCCTGAAACCCTGCTCGCTTTCGGCCGGATCTCCGACCCGCAGCTCTCACCCGACGGAAGCACCATTCTGTACTCCGTCAGCTACACTTCGATAGAGCAGAACCGCAGCTGCGCCAACCTTTTCGTCTGCAATACCGACGGCAGCAACAAGCGTCAGCTCACAGCCTACGGAAAGAGCGTGAGCAACGCCCGCTGGTCTGCCGACGGCTCGAAGATCTACTTCATCTATGACGGACAGATCAGGCAGGCTTCCTACAAGGACGGCAAGCTCGGGCGCATGAAGAAACTCAGCGACGTGCCTTCCGGGGTCAGCGGATTCGCGGTTTCGCCCGACGAGAGCCGCATCATCTACATCAGCAGCATCAAGAACACTGCCCTCGTGCAGCCTTCCGACACCGATCCCGCACTCGACAAGGCCAAGGCCTACACGACCGAGAGTCTCATGTACCGCCACTGGGACCATTGGGTTACCGAAGTGCCACGCAGTTACGTGGCAGAGTTCGGCGGGGCGACAATCACCCCGGAGAACTCCACCGACATCCTCGGCACCGACAACCTCTACGAGCTCCCGCTTGAGCCCTACGGAGGAATCGAGCAGCTCAACTGGGCACCCGACAGCCGCCACATCGCATACTCCTGCAAGAAGCTCAACGGCATCCAGTATGCATTCAGCACAAACGCGTGCATCTATGTTTATGACTGCGTGAGCGGC
This sequence comes from uncultured Bacteroidales bacterium, assembly GCA_902491795.1. Taxonomy (GTDB): domain Bacteria; phylum Bacteroidota; class Bacteroidia; order Bacteroidales; family UBA932; genus Cryptobacteroides. The sequence continues at coordinate 3,711 of CABUIX010000062.1, forward strand.
AGCACCACCGCGGTTACCACCTCCGGCGGGTACGACACCGATCCCGTATGGAGCGAGGACGGCAAGCACCTTGCATGGATATCCATGGCGAGAGACGGCTACGAGGCCGACAGGCAGAGGCTGATGATCTGCGACACCCAGACGGGCGACAGCTTCAGCGCCGGCGAGCCGCGTGAGCTCAACCCCAATTTCGACAATGACATCGCAGGCATCGTATGGCACGGCGACGAGATATTCTTCAGCTCGCTGGTTTCCGAGGCAGTGCAGGCAATCTTCTGCGCCGACCTCACCGGACAGATGCTCCGCGTGACCAAGCCCGACTGGTACTTCGACTTCGATTCTCCCTTCGCCGTGATCAGCGGCAACGGAGAAGTGAAGCTGCTGACCTCATACCAGAGCCTGCACTTCCCCACCGAACTCGTCGCGGTCGACATCCGCGAGAGCGGCACCGAATATTCGCCTATCACGAGCGAGAACGCCCACATCCTCGACCAGCTCGACGACGTGACCGAGGAGAGCGTGCTCGTGGAGACTGTCGACCACAAGCAGATGCAGTGCTGGATTCTCTATCCTCCCCACTTCGACGAGAGCAAGGTCTACCCTGCCATCGAAATCGTGCTCGGAGGCCCTCAGGGAACCAACTCGCAGGGATGGAGCTACCGCTGGTGCTACCGTCTGATGGCACAGCAGGGCTACGTGGTGATCATGCCCAACCGCCGCGGCACGACAGCCTTCGGCCAGGAGTGGAAGGAGCAGATCTCCGGTGACTATTCAGGTCTCAACATGCAGGACTACCTCAGCGCAGGCAAGTACCTCAAGAGCAAGCCTTACATCGGCAAGCTCGCATGCGTGGGAGCATCTTACGGCGGATATTCCGCCTACATGCTCGAGGGCATGGACGACGGACTGTTCGACTGCTTCATAGCCCACGCAGGAATCTTCGACGAGAAGCAGCTGTGGTTCACCACCGAGGAGATGTGGTTCGCGAACTGGGACAACGGCGGACTCACCGAGTATGCCTACACTCCAGGACAGACCGGCCCTGCCGGCGACGGAATCACCTTCGGCGGAATGCAGCAGGCAGGCGCTCCGTACGCATCGACAGCCAAGGCCCAGAAGCACTATGCCACCTCGCCTTCTTCGATGGTCACCAAGTGGGACACCCCCATTCTATGCATCCACGGAATGATGGACTTCCGCATTCCCTACGAGCAGGGCATGGCTGCATTCAACGCAGCACAGATGATGGGCGTTCCCTCGAAGCTCGTGATCTTCCCCGAGGAGAACCACTGGATACTCCAGCCGCAGAACTCCCTCTACTGGCATCGCGAGGTCTATGACTGGCTCGACAGATGGCTGAAAAACTGATATTGACGCAAAATAAAATCACCATGAAACTAGAAGAACAAATCCAGAAGGACATCATGGCCGCAATGAAGGCACATGACCAGGTAAGGACAAACGCGGTACGCGCGATAAAATCTGCAATTCTGCTCGCCAAGACATCCGAAGGGGCCAAGGAAAGCCTCGAGGACGCCGACGTGATCAAGCTGATAATGAAACTCGCCAAGCAGCGCAAGGAGTCAGCCGAACAGTACACGGCCGCAGGCAGGCCCGAACTCGCCGAGAACGAGCTCGCCGAGGCTGCGGTTCTCGAGGAATATCTGCCCAAGCAGCTCAGCGATGAGGAAGTGGAGGCAAAGCTCAAGGAGATCATCGCCGAGGTCGGAGCCACCTCTCCTTCCGACATGGGCAAGGTGATGGGCGTTGCCACCAAGAGGCTGGCCGGACTCGCCGACGGGCGGACGATTTCCGCAACTGTGAAGAAGCTGCTTGCCTAAGTGCTGACCTGATGCCGCCGGAAGCCGCAGAATGTTTTTCCGCAGTTTCCGGCAGCATTGCAACAGACAACAACAATGACCAAGGTTAAAGACATTGCGGCACTCATAGAGAAGACCGCACCGCTGAATTTCCAGGACAGCTATGACAATTCCGGACTGCAGGTCGGCTTTCCGGAGTCGTCCGTAAGCAAAGTGCTGGTTTGCCTCGACGTGACGGAGGCCGTCGTCGAAGAGGCGGAGCGCCTGGGATGCGAACTTATCGTCTCCCACCATCCGCTGCTTTTCAGGGCACTCAAGCAGGTAAGCGACAGCACCTACCAGCAGCGCTGCGCGGTTTCGGCGATACGTTCCGGAGTGGCCATATATTCGGCCCACACCAGCCTCGACAATGCTCGCGGAGGCGTAAACTGGAAGATTGCCGAAATCATCGGAATGGAGCCTTCCGGCTGGCTGGTTCCGAATCCCGACGGACTTGATGCCGGTTCCGGCCTGGTCGGCGAGCTTCGCCGCCCTGTTTCCGACACCGAGTTTCTCGCCATGCTGAAGGAGAAGTTCGGGGTCGAGTGTCTGCTTCATTCGCAGACTTCCGGCCGCACGGTGAGGAAAGTTGCCGTGTGCGGAGGTGCAGGTGCTTTCCTGCTGCCCGATGCCGTGAAGGCCGGAGCCGACTGTTTCGTGTGCGGCGAATTCCACTATCATGACTACTTCGAGAACAAGGGGGTCCTGCTTGCGGAACTCGGCCACTGGCAGAGCGAGCAGTTCACCGTGGACCTGCTCGCGGAGATGATTTCGCGTGCCTTCCCGGAGCTCAAGGTCATCAGGACTTCCATATGCACAAACCCGATAAACTACGATTAGAATGGACCAAAAATATTCTGCAGACTTCTATATCAAATGCTACATGTCCGACTTCAACCATGTGCTGAGGCCGGCAGCTTTCCTCGACTGCGCGCAGGACATCGCCACGGTCGCAGCGAACTCCATTGACCTGGGAGATCCCACACTGAGGCCTCTCGGCTGCGTGTGGGTGGTTGCGAGGATGCACACCGTCTTCCTGCGTCCGGTGATGTTCAACGAGAATGTCAGGATGTACACCTGGCACAAGGGCATTCACGGGGTCAACTTCCTGCGTGACTACCAGATGTGCGGCGAAGACGGCAAGCCGGCCATCAATTCCACCAGTTCGTGGATAGTCATGGACCTGAATTCCAGGTCGCTTGCCCGCAGCGAGGCCGTCATGCAGATACTCAACAGGGGGCCGCAGAGCTCCGACAATGCCATCGAGGACCCGAGCCCGAAGATTGTGATGCCAAAGGACGGAAACGTCAGCCTGATAGGCACGCACAGGGTCGGCTGGTCCGACGTGGACTTCAACAAGCACGCCAACAACGTCAAGTACACGGTCTGGGCAATGGATGCCCTGCCTGAGGACCTGGTATACCACTCATGGCTAAAGGAGCACTTCATCAACTTCAACAAGGAAGTGAGGCCCGGCGAGACCGTTGAGCTCTATCACGCCGAGGTCAACGGCGCCCACATTATCGAGGGGCGGGTCGGTGACCACCAGGCATTCATCACCAAACTGATATTCAGCGACCGGGATTTCCAATGAACACCTTCAACAGAGGCTTCGTCTATTTCATCTGCCTCGTCTCCGCAATGGGCGGGCTGCTATTCGGCTACGACTGGGTCGTGATCGGTGGCGCCGTAAAATTCTATGAGCTTTTCTTCGGCATAGGCGGCAACGCCGTGCTGCAGGGCATCGCCACCAGTTCGGCCCTCGTGGGCTGCATGGCAGGAGCCATGGTCGCGGGGGCGCTGGCCGACCGGTACGGACGAAAGCCCCTGCTGATCGCGGCCGCAGTATTGTTCACCGTCAGCGGCATTGCGACCGGAGCATTCAACAACTTCACCTGGTTCTGCATCGCCAGGCTTGTCGGCGGCGTGGGCATCGGCATCGCTTCGGCAGTCTCGCCGATGTACATCGCTGAGGTCTCCCCCGCCGGAATACGCGGGCGGCTGGTCAGCCTGAACCAGATGGCCATCGTGCTCGGCATACTCGCCGCACAGATTGCCAACTGGGCCATCGCGAGACCTGACATTGGCGGCGTCATCGACCCCTGGAACGTGGAGATGGGATGGAGGTGGATGTTCTGGGCCGAGACTCTGCCGGCAGTGCTGTTCCTGGTGCTCGCGTCGGTGATTCCCGAAAGTCCGCGCTGGAACGCCCTCAACGGCAAGAAGGACCAGGCCCGCAGGGTTCTGGCATCGATCGGAGGCGAGGCCTACGCCGGCTCTGAAATGCAAGCCATCTCTGCAGTTTCCGGTCCGGAAAGGAAGTCCGGACTGGGCGATCTGTTCCGCCGCCGCTATGCCCACGTGCTGATTCTCGGAATCATCATCGCCGTGTTCCAGCAATGGTGCGGCACCAACGTGATTTTCATCTATGCGCAGGATGTGTTCGCCGGTGCCGGCTATTCGGTCAGCGAGGCTTTCCTGAACATCGTCGTCACTGGAATCGCCAACGTGCTCTTCACGATAATCGCCCTCTATACGGTCGACCGCTGGGGCCGTCGCAGGCTGATGCTGATCGGCGCCTCGGGACTCGCGGTCATCTATGCCGTGCTGGGCACCTGCTTCCATTTCGGAGTGGAAGGCATGGTCATGGTCGTGCTCACAGTGGCCGCCATTGCATGCTACGCGATGACTCTCGGGCCCGTGACCTGGGTGCTGCTCTCCGAGATCTTCCCCGGGAAGGTGCGCGGCACTGCCATGGCGGTGTGCACCTTCGCGCTGTGGGTCGGCAGCTGCACCCTCACGTTCGCCTTCCCCTCGATGAACGCCAGCCTGGGCTGCAGCGGCAGTTTCTGGATATATGCCGCAATCTGCCTGCTCGGCTTCGTCTATTTCATATTCAACTGTCCCGAGACCAAGGGACGCTCCCTCGAGGAACTTGAAAAGGAACTTACAAGACAATGACTATGGTAAAAGCTTGGAAAGAGAAGGTCACGATACCGACCTACGGCACCGGGAAGCCCGAAAAGAACCCCATGTTCCTGGAGAAGAGAGTCTATCAGGGGAGCAGCGGGGTCGTGTATCCCTATCAGGTGATAGAGTCAATATCCGACACCAGGGAGGACCGCGACTACAATGCCGTCTGGCTTGAGAACGAATACATCAAGGTGATGATTCTCCCCGAACTCGGCGGACGCATACAGATGGCATGGGACAAGATAGCCAAAAGGCACTTCATCTACTACAACCACGTGATCAAGCCCGCGCTGGTGGGCCTCACGGGTCCGTGGATCAGCGGAGGAATCGAGTTCAACTGGCCGCAGCACCACAGGCCAAGCACCTTCATGCCGGTGGACAGCTGCATCGAGAACAATCCCGACGGGAGCGTGACCGTATGGGTGAGCGAGCGCGAGAGGATGTTTCACCAGAAGGGTATGGCCGGGTTCACACTGAGGCCAGGATGCGCTTACATTGAGATCAAGGGTGTGCTCTACAACCCCACGCAGCTGCCGCAGACCTTCCTGTGGTGGGCCAATCCTGCAGTGCATGTGAACGACGCCTACCAGAGCGTGTTCCCTCCCGACGTCAACGCCGTGTTCGACCACGGCAAGCGTGCTGTGAGCACTTTCCCGATTGCCACAGGGGTCTACTACAAGATGGACTACAGCGCCGGGGTCGACATCAGCAACTACAAGAACATCCCGGTGCCCACCTCCTACATGATAGCCGACTCCAAATATGATTTCGAGGGCGGATACGAGAACGACACGCGGGCCGGAATGCTGCATGTGGCCAATCACCACGTGAGTCCCGGCAAGAAGCAGTGGACCTGGGGCAACGGTGACTTCGGCCGTGCCTGGGACCGCAACCTGACCGACGAGGATGGCCCCTACATCGAGCTGATGGCCGGCGTCTACACCGAGAACCAGCCCGACTTCAGCTGGCTGATGCCCTATGAGGAGAAGTCATTCACCCAGTACTTCTTCCCCTACAGGGAGCTCGGCATCGTGAAGAATGCCAGCAAGGACCTGGTGCTCAACATGCTGCCCGCCGACGGAGGCAGGCTGAGGATCATGGCCTTTGCCACCTCAAGGCAGGAGTGCCGCGTGACGGTACGGACAAGGAGCGGAGAAGAAATTTATTCCGAAGAACTCGTGCTGTCGCCTGAGGCCGTCTATGACAGGACCATCGACAGCAAAGGCATCCCCATGGACCAGATACTGTTCAGCGTCAACGGATTGTGCTGCAAGACCGAGAACAATCTGTCGAATCCCGTTCCTGACCCGGCTGATCCGGCGCTCAAGCCCGAGGAGATCGGAAGCTGCGAGCAGCTGTATCTCACGGGACTGCATCTGGAGCAGTACCGGCACGCCACATGGAACGCTGCCGACTACTACATTGAGGCCCTTCGGCGCGATCCTTCGGACATCCGCAACAACAACGCCCTCGGGCTGTGGTATCTGCGGCGCGCCCGCTTCGACAAGGCCGAGGGGTATCTGCGCAAGGCAGTGGAGGTGTTGACAAGGCGCAACCGCAACCCATACGACGGCGAGCCCATCTATAATCTCGCGCTGTGCCTCAAATATCTGCACCGCACCAGGGAAGCCTACGATCTTTTCTACAAGGCGACCTGGAACGCCGCATGGCAGGATGCCGGATATCTCGAATGCGCTAGGATAAGCGCTTCCGAGGGAAGATGGGAGGATGCTCTCAACGAGGTCTGCCATTCTCTCGACAGGAACTGGCACAACGGTTCCGCAAGGATGCTCAAGGCCGTCATTCTCCGGCATCTCGGAAGGACACAGGAAGCCGCCGACCTCATCGAGGAGTCTTTGGCGTTCGACCGCTTCAACTTCGGCTGCCTTTTCGAGAGGATCCTGCTCGGGAAGAGTTCGGCGAAGGAGGAGTTCCTCGAGATAATGCGCGACGAGCCGCACAACTATAACGAGCTCGCGCTTGACTATATTGCCGCAGGGCTCAAGGAAGAGGCGGGTCTGGTATGGAAGGCCGCCGCCCGGAGGTCTGCGCTCGACTGCATGTCGGCATACTACAGTTCATGCTGGTGCGGCCTCGATCTTGGAAAGCCTGCGGGTCTTCCGCTCAGCTTCCCCAACCGTCTCGAGGCAGTGGAGGCCCTTACCGCAGCCGGACCCGCCGATGCACTGGCCCAGTACCTGCTCGGCTGTCTCTACTACGACAAGCGCCAGTATGATCTTGCGGCAGAGGCATGGCGGAAATCTGCCGCGGCAGATCCGCAGTATCCTGCTCCGCTCAGGAATCTCGCGCTCTACAGCTACAACCGCGAGCATGACTCCGCAGCGGCTGTGGCGCTGATGGAGAAGGCTTTCAGTCTCGACCGCAGCGACGCAAGGATCCTGATGGAGCTTGACCAGCTGCACAAGAAGCTGCAGAGACCCCACTCCGAAAGACTCGCCTTCATAAGGCAGTATCAGGATCTCGTCGACTCAAGGGACGACCTGACTCTCGAGGAAATCACCCTGCTCAACCTGACAGGCCAATACCGCGAGGCAATGAGCAAGCTCGACTCGAGAATCTTCCATCCATGGGAAGGAGGAGAGGGCAAGGTGCCCGCACAGTACCAGTATGCCAGGGTCGAACTTGCCAAGCAGGCCATACGTGAAGGCCGGGCAGACGAAGCCATTGAACTGCTGGAGGAGTGTCTCGTGTATCCTCACAACCTCGGCGAAGGCAAGCTCAAGGGAGCCCAGGAACAGGATTTCTATTATTTCCTCGGTCAGGCCCACGAGCTCAAGGGCGACCATGCAAAAGCCGTGGAAATGTGGGAGAAGGCAGCGGTCGGGAAGCAGGAGCCTGCAGCCGCACTCTATTACAATGACGCCAAGCCTGAGAAAATCTTCTATCAGGGTCTTGCCCTGAAGGCCCTCGGCCGTGACGATGAGGCAGCATCCCGTTTCAGTTCGCTCAAGCAGTACGGTACAGGGCACATGAACGATCTCGTGACGATGGACTACTTCGCCGTGTCACTTCCCGACCTGCTGATCTGGGACGAGGACCTGCAGCTGAAGAACCGCATCCACTGCCTGTTCATGCTGGCACTTGGGGAATACGGGCTCGGCGAGACCGGACCGGCCGCCGGACATCTGCGCGAAGCAATGTCACTCGACATCAACCACCAGGGAATCAGGGAATCTTCAAGCATCATCCTGTGAGCAGTCACACCCCTGTGTTCGGGGCGATGATGCGAACTTCCTCCTGATGCCGCAAACTTCCTGATGCCGCGCGGGAGCATGATCTGCGCGTCACCGGACATCGCGGGCTGACTGTCCGCATGCCATAAGCTTCTGCCAGTCTTGATGGTGAAGCGAACCATCCTGCTCTGCGCGTCACCGGACATCGCGGGCTGACTGTCCGCATGCCATCAGATTTTGTAACATGCCATCAGATTTTGTGAACTGGCAGAAGGCCGTGACTTTTCATGGCCTTCTGCTTTTTTCATGCCGATTTTCCACCACTTCCTCCCTCCATTCCATCACTTCCTCCACATTCTTTACATCTTTCACATTCTTCCTCTATCGCTTTCCTCCTTTTTCCCTTCCTTTACATCCACCACTCCTTCCCTTTCTTCCCTTCCCTTTCTTCCCTTCCCTTTCTTCCATTTCTTCCTCCTCATTCTTCACCTCCTTTATATCTCCACGCTTCCCCTCCTTCCCCTCCTTCCCCTCCTTCCCCTCCTTCCCATTCTCCACATTCTTCCCATTCTCCCCATTCTCCCCATGTTCCCCACGTTTCCCACGTTTCACTTTCTCTACTTTTTTCCCCCCATCACTTCCCTTCCTGCCATCACTTCCTCCACTTCCTTTTTTTCCGTTTCCCTTCCTCTATTTTCTTCCCTTTCCCCCAACTCCGAGGCACCTCACCGGTTGAGCCATGACGAACATCTGCCTTCATCGGAGTTCCTGCAATTCACCTGTCGCAGCGATGTGCCCTGGAGAGGCCTGGGAGA
>CABUIX010000063.1 GCA_902491795.1 uncultured Bacteroidales bacterium
TTTGCCAACTTATATTCGATGCCTGTCAGGTTCTTGTCGATCACCAGGACATCTCCCTCGTGCACATCCGCGTCGGCCATGGAATCTCCGACAACACGCCCGAAAAACGTGGCTTCGGGATGCCTCACGAGTTCACGGTTGAGGTCTATGACCCCGTCCATGTAGTCAGTCGCCGGCGAAGGGAAGCCGGCATGAATTTCAGGAATATCCGACATCTCAAAGCATGTCCTTTAACCAGCCGGCTATCAGTTCCACCCTCTTTGCAAAGATTTCGGGAGCCAGGTTCTCCGGAGTGTCGCTGACCTTGTTGGTATTGGAGGTTATCCCCGAAGTGAACATGACAGCAGGAATTCCGGCCTCGATGAACCAGCGCTGGTCGCCTATACGGCGGTAAAACAAATCAGTGAAGTTCTCGCTGCCGTAATAACTGGTCGAGAGGTCAAGTCCGATTCCGATGTTTGCCCAGTCAAGCGTAAGCCTGTAACGCTCGCCGCCGAGCGCCATCAGATACTCAGGACGTCCTGCCCTCACAGGCTCGAGATCGGAACCCAGCAGCTCCATGTTGGCCATCAATTCGACCGGATACTCCGACGCATACTCCTCAAGGAACGTGCGGGAGCCGGAAAGACTTGCCCCATGACCGTCAAAAGCCACAAAAATGATTCCGGTGTCCCCTGTGCAGAACTCGTGGAGGCCACGCGCCAGACACAGGAGAGCAGCGGTCCCCGAGGCATTGGCGTCAGCACCCGGATAATAGACATCACCGAACTGCCCTACCCCATCGAAATATGCCCCGACCACAATATACCGGCGGAACCACCCGGGCGTGACGCCCACGACATTGTGGCCGACCCGGCCTCCGTCTTCGAACCCCTGGAAGAAAGTCCTGAGCCCGGCATTCCGGAACTGTCTGAAAATGTAGAAGGAACAAGCGCGGTCTCCGGCCGAGCCGAACCCGCGTCCGGCCAACTCCGGAGATGAGAGATACTCCACCTCCTCCATGAGTCCGGCAACAAGTTCCGGCCCGGACGGGACAGCGGCAGACAAGGCCGGACCCGATGAAATGCCCAAAAGGAGGAGAAATTTGCAGATGCGCTTCAATTCCGGTTTGATAATTGATTATCTTTGCAAAGATAATGAAAAAGTTCTTTCTGTCCATAATGCTGGCTCTCGTCTGCATGCTTTCCTCCTTCGCACAATATGATCAGGATGTATTCATGTTGAGGGGGCGGCAAGCCCTTGCCGACGGGAAGTATGCTCTTGCAATACAGAACTTCAACATTCTCACAAGACTGGACACCACCGATTACTGGAGTTTCTTCTTCCGCGGAATCGCGAAATATAACCTTGGAGACTACAGAGGGGCACAGAACGACTTCGACGCATCGGTCCGGCTGAATCCGGTGTTCACCAACGGATATCACTACCGTGCAATCACAGAAAGCCGTTTCGGCGAATATGACGCGGCCTTCAGAGACTTTGACAAGGCCCTTGAGCTAAGGCCGGGAGAAATCGGGATATACTTCTCCAGAGGTGTGACGTCATTTCTTGCCCAGCACTTCGAAGATGCCGTCTCGGACTTCAACCTGTATATCAAGAAAGAGCCGAAGGATCCCGCAGCCTATCTCAACAGAGGGGCATCCTACCTCTTCCTTGCAGACACCACCAAGGCTCTGGCAGACTACAACCAGGCGATAAAGCTTGACCGGTTCGAACCTGAAGGATACATCCGAAGGGCAAGAATCTACTCGGGCCAAAAACAGTATGACAAGGCCATTCAAGACCTCAACCTGGCAATAGAACTTGACACGACCAACACCTTTGCATATTTCAACAGAGCCTTGCTGCTCTACGAAAACAAGAATTACAACGGCGCAATGGAGGACTTCAACACAGTGCTCCGCCACGAACCGGGCAACGCCCTGACACTCTACAACCGCAGCCTGATCTACACTCAGGTCGGAGACTATGAGAACGCGCTCGACGACATAGACAGGGTAATAAACATAAACCCGGACAACGTGCTCGCACACTACAACCGCGCGGCCATATTTGTGGAGATGGAAAGATGGCTGGATGCACTGGCAGACTACAACAAGGCCATAGAACTCTATCCTGACTTTGCGAAAGCCTACCTCAACCGCTCCTACGTTGAAAACATGCTCGGAAGGACGAGAGAGTCAAAGGCGGACTACGAGATTGCGCAGCAGAAAATACGGGAATACAGGGAGAACAGCCAGGAAGCATCATACGCGGACACGACAAGGAAATATGATTCGCTGCTGGCTCTCGACGCCGACTTCGCAAAGGAAGACTTCGACAACGAGCTTCTTCAGCACCGCGATGTGGACATCCAGCTGAGACCCCTGTACCGCTTCGGTCTGCTTCCCGAAAGGGAGAACCGAAGTGTCGCACTGTCCCACAGATACGAAAACGCTCTTATTGACCGCTTCATTGACCAGGCTCAACTTCCGATCGGAATCAGCAACACGCAAACCTCGGGAGACGACAGCCAGATCTTCGCCAACACTGCCGAAACCTGCTTCGTGAAAGGACTGCAGGAATTGCAGAACAAGCGCTTCACCTCTGCTCTGGAGTGGTTTGACAAGGCAGTGCAGACGGCGGAAGACGGTGTCTCAAGAGACAAATACGCAGGTTACTACAAAGCTTTCTACCTGATGAACCGCGGCGTCCTGAAGGCAGAAATGATTGACTTCATAGCCTCACTAGAAGGTAATGTCCAGACCCTCTCAATGGATGCCAATTCAACTACTAGGGCAAGGGTCAGCGACCGTGTCGCAAGAACATATGACTACTCGGACGCCATTGCCGACATCCAGGCGGCCCTCGACATATTGCCGGACATTCCGTACCTGTATTTCAATCTCGGCAACCTGCTTTGCCTCTCGTCACAATTCGTGGACGCCATCGGGAACTATGACATGGCCATCAAGCTTTACCCCTACATGGGTGATGCATACTTCAACCGCGGACTGGTTCTTATCTATCTGAGAGACAACGAAAGAGGCTGCATAGATCTGTCGCGCGCAGGCGAGCTGGGCGTCGAGGACGCTTACAGTGTCATCTCCAAATATTGCGAGAATGAAGGCAATTAAGTTCAAGTCACTTTCGTCAGGAAGTTGCGGCAACTGCTATTTTCTGGGAATATTCGAAGAATCCGGTTCAGGGTCGCACTGCGAATGCGCGGTCCTCGTGGATGCTGGAGTAAGCCCGCGCCGCCTCAAGAAAGAGCTTCAGCGTGAAGGCATAGGACTTGACTGCATTGCGGCAATGCTCATTACGCATGACCATCTCGACCACATCCGCTCTCTCGGCTCATACTGCAAGCACATGCATCTGCCGGTTTGGCTGACGCCGGAACTGTCGCGGGTACTCTCCCGCCATTTTCTCACGGCAAAACAATTGTCCGGACTTCAAAGACAACTCGAAACCGGATGGAACGAGATAGTGCCCGGAAGGATCAGCGCCAGATATTTCATAGTGCCGCATGACGCATCACAAACTGTCGGATTCGCCATCATGCTGGACGGATACAGGTTCATGATCATGACTGACGCCGGAAGAATGACCGAAGAGGCCGCCGGGCTCGCCGGAAAAGCCCAAACCCTGGTCATGGAATCAAACTACGACTACGAAATGCTGCGTCACGGGCCTTATCCCAAGGCCCTTCAGGACAGAATCTGCGGAGGCAAAGGACATCTTTCAAATGCAGAATGCGCAGAGGCGATAGCCGGACTTGAAAACGGAGAGCTGAGGAATGTATTTCTGTGTCACCTGAGTGAACACAACAACACTCCCCAGCTCGCCTTCGAATGCACAAGGGCAGTCCTGGAAACATCAGTCAGGCTTGTACCCCTGCCGCGCCAGTCCCCGTCACCCCTGTTCCTGCTGCATGCAGATCAGGAAGACTAGTCGCTGTAGTCAGGTCCCGGATATTTTCTGTGCACACTTTCGTGCAGATTCCGCAGTTTCAGCGACAGAGCAATCACAAGGACTCCTGTCACCACAAAGGCAACTCCGGTCACGGCAGCAATGGCCGCAACCCCCACAGTCAAAGGCATTATAACCATAAGAAGTCCGAGAACCAGCATCATCACCCCGCCGAAGATTGTCCATCCTGATCCGGGAAGCCTGAATGAAGAAAGGTCCCCGCCGAAGCCGATTATCATGAAACTGTGGTACAGCAGCCATATTCCCAGGACTATGGGCAGCACAACCAGTGTAACCTGCGGATATGAGCAAAGGAAAATGCCAAGAAGAATGTCAAGGATTGCCCCCACCATCGAATATCCGCGCATCATGAAATAATTCCGGCTTCCGAGAGAAACCACCAGTTCACTGACACCGCTCAGAAGCAAAAGCACGCCGAAAAGGACGCTCAGGGCAACATAGCTTTCCGCCGGATAACAAAATACCACGATCCCGGCAGCAAAAATCAGAATGCCGAGTACCAGAAGCAGCCACCAGCGCCTTACAACCTTTCCGGCACGGGCCATAATGTCATTATACAGTTCCATAACAATTGACTTTTACAACAAAAAGACAAAATTCATGCTAAACGGTTAACCGCAAGAGCCCTTCACTCTCCTCTCCAGAGACCATGAAGATTGCAGTACCCGAATGCAGCCACCGGAGCATCTCCGGGAGCGAGGGCAAAGACAGCCTCCGGCCTGTCGCCAGGCTTAAGTTCATGATACTGTACTCCCTTTTCCGTCTGCAGAACAATCCACTTGATGTAATGTGCCTCAAGCATGGGGTGCTCCACGCTCCCCACCCTCACAGTCACGAGATCTCCGTCCCGGGAAAGGACCGGCACATGCTTCTCTCCTGCACCTTCACTGGTGTTCGGAACCATTTCCTGCATAGGTTCGCCGCAGCAAATCACCTTGACACCGCTGCGCTCGACATAGGCAATCACATTGCCGCAATGCCGACAGACGTAAAATTTTACATCCATAATCAGAATTGTTTTTGGAATTTATACTTTAGCCCGCAAGGGCTGACTCTATCCTATCTTGCAATACGAAAAACCGTTCTCCTCAACTTCCTCCCTGTCATAAATGTTGCGTCCGTCAATTATCAGTTTCTCCTTCATGCTTTTGGCCAGAACGGCAAAACTGGGGACACGGAACTCCTTCCACTCGGTGACGAGCATCAGGGCGTCCGCATTCACGGCAGCGTCATACATGTCGCGGCAGTACTCCACCCTGTCGCCGACACGCCTACGGCACTCATCCATCGCCACGGGATCATAAACCCTGACCCGGCAGCCGGCGTCAAGCAACCTTTCAATCAGCACCAGAGAAGGAGCCTCACGCATGTCATCGGTCCCCGGCTTGAACGCCAGTCCCCATATCGCGACAGTGCGGCCCTTGACATTGCCCCCGTAATGGTCACGGAACTTGCTGAAAAGGATGCTCTTCTGTCTTTCGTTGACCTCTTCCACCGCCTTGAGCACACGCATGGGATAACCGTGCTGCTCCGCCGTCCTTATAAGGGCCTTGACATCTTTCGGGAAGCAGCTTCCTCCATATCCGCATCCGGGATAAAGGAATTTCCTTCCTATCCGGCTGTCTGCACCAATGCCCTTGCGCACCATATTCACGTCAGCGCCCACAAGTTCACAGAGATTGGCAATGTCATTCATGAAACTGATGCGCGTGGCGAGCATGGAATTGGCGGCATACTTGATCATCTCCGCCGACGGTATGTCTGAATATACAAAGCGGTCCGACATCATGGTGAAAGGCTTGTACAACCTTGTCATCAGCTTTCTTGCACGCTCCGTCTCAGTGCCTATCACTATGCGGTCAGGCGACATGAAGTCCTTGATCGCCGAACCCTCCTTGAGAAATTCCGGATTGGAGGCGACATCAAAAGGAACATTCTTGCCGCGCCTTGCCAATTCAGCCTCTATGGCTTCCTTTACCTTCCGGGCCGTTCCCACGGGCACGGTACTCTTCGTGACCATAAGGGTATATTTGTTTATGTTCCGGCCAAACGTCCGCGCGACTTCAAGCACGTACTTCAGGTCAGCGGAGCCGTCCTCGTCGGGAGGAGTTCCAACAGCGGAGAACACCACCTCAACCCCGTCGATGCACTTGGCCAGATCTGTGGTGAAATGCAGCCTTCCTGCCTCAACATTCTTCGAGACCATCTCGTCCAGGCCGGGCTCATAAATCGGCACCTCCCCTCCGAGCAGTCGTGCTATCTTGGCTTCGTCAATGTCGACA
The DNA here is from genome assembly GCA_902491795.1 of uncultured Bacteroidales bacterium. Classification (GTDB taxonomy): domain Bacteria; phylum Bacteroidota; class Bacteroidia; order Bacteroidales; family UBA932; genus Cryptobacteroides. The sequence continues at coordinate 6,255 of CABUIX010000063.1, forward strand.
CAGGTGACGTCGACCCCCATTTCCGCAAAACAGGTTCCTGTCACAAGCCCGACATATCCGGTTCCGACTATCGCTATATTCATATAATATCCTTTTGATCAGATTGTAAATATAACCATTATTTGCACAAATAGTCATATGGCCCCGCAAACAGAAATGCCGCAGCATCCTGAACGGGAACGGGTCCCGCATGGATTACTGCGGCATTGCAGCATGATGACAATGCGATTAGACTATGCCTTCCTCAAGCATCGCATTGGCGACTTTCATGAAGCCGGCAATATTGGCTCCCTTGACATAGTCAACGCTGCCGTCAGGCTGGGTTCCGTACTTGACGCAGGCCTCATGAATTGACTTCATGATGAAATGGAGCCTGTCGTCAACCTCCTTCTCTCCCCAGCTGATATGCGAGGCATTCTGGGTCATTTCCAGGCCTGAAGTCGCCACACCGCCGGCATTGACAGCCTTACCGGGAGCGAAATAAACTCCGTTGTGCTGGAAATAGTGGATGGCGGCGGGCTGGCATCCCATGTTGGACACCTCGCAGCAGCACCACGTTCCGTTGGCAACCAGTTCCTTGGCATCATTCTCGTCAAGCTCGTTCTGGAAAGCGCAAGGCAGGGCGATGTCGCATTTTACGCTCCACGCCTTCTTCCCGGCAGTGAACTTTGCCTTTCCGGGGAACTTGTCCGCCATATCCTCAACCCTGTTGCGGTTGGACGCACGCATGATGAGCATATAGTCAATCATCTCGTCGGTAATGCCGTCAGGAATTTCGCATACGCCGTCAGGTCCTGAGATTGCAACGACCTTGGCACCAAGCTGCTTTGCCTTCCTGCAGGCGCCCCATGCAACATTGCCGAAGCCCGAGACGGCTATCCTGCAGCCTTCCAGCTGCCTGCCGACGCGGGCAAGAAGATTCTGCGTAAAATAAAGGGCACCGTAACCAGTGGCTTCAGGACGCAGGATCGAACCGCCCCAGTTGATGCCTTTTCCGGTTATCACGCCTGTGTTGTACTGACGGGCCAGCTTGGTGTACATGCCGTAAAGATACCCTATCTCGCGGCTGCCGACGCCCACATCCCCTGCGGGAATGTCCTGGTCCGGTCCTATGCAGTTCCACAGCTCAAGCATGAAAGCCTGGCAGAAGCGCATGATCTCTTCATTGGATTTTCCGGCAGGATCAAAGTCGGAACCGCCCTTGGCACCGCCCATAGGCAACGTCGTGAGCGCATTCTTGAATGTCTGCTCGAATCCAAGGAACTTGAGCATTGACAGTGAAACTGCCCTGTGGAAGCGCAGACCTCCCTTGTAAGGGCCTATGGCGCTGTTGAACTGAACCCTGTAGCCTGTATTGGTCTGAACCTCTCCCCTGTCATCTATCCAGGTCACACGGAAAGTGAAGATACGGTCCGGTTCGACCATCCTCTCCACAATCTTGGCCTTTTCGAATTCCGGATGCTGGTTGTATACATCCTCAATTGATTCCAGTACCTCCTGTACCGCCTCGAGATACTCACTCTCGCCGGGATACTTTGCCTGGAGACGGGCCATTATGTCTTGTGTCTTCATATTAATTTATGTGTGTGAGTGTTAGTGCCTTATTCAACTTCCCATGTCGTCCCGCTGTGAAGCAGGTCGTCAACGCAGTGGATCTGAGACTTCGACATCACCTCCTTGACCTGGTCACGCACGCCGTCGTCATAGGTGATGTCCTTCACGTCACGGATCACACCGAGAGCAACCGGATAATCCGGGCCCTTCATGTCAACCAGGGCCATGTGTATGCCGATGTTGTCGGTATGGGCGTCGTGGACCAGAATGTCATCCTCGGTGAAGCCTCCTTCCCCAATGTGAACGACACGTATCTTCCTGCCGTCGTAGATCAGGCCCTTGTCATGATTCTTTCCGAAGATCATCTTCTCGCCGTGCCGCAGGACTATCGTGTGGTCGGCCTTGACTTCCGGATCCGACAGATCCTTGTGGGCTCCGTCGTTGAAAATGATGCAGTTGGTAAGCATCTCCATTACGGAACATCCGTCATGGAGTGCGGCCGCTGTCATTATCTCCTCGTTGAGGTTCAGTTCAACATCCAGCGAACGTGCGAAGAATGTTCCCTTGGCTCCGAGCACCAGCGCCCCGGGATTGAACGGATGTTCCACGGTCCCGTACGGTGAGGTCTTGGTGATTGCACCGAACTTTGAAGTCGGGGAATACTGCCCTTTCGTCAGGCCGTAGATCTGGTTGTTGAACAGAATTATGTTGATGTCGATGTTTCTGCGTATCGCGTGAATGAAATGGTTGCCGCCTATGGCCAGGGCATCGCCGTCACCGCAGGCCTGCCATACGGTAAGCCACGGATTTGCGACCTTTATGCCAGTGGACACGGCCGTGGCCCGGCCGTGGATACTGTGGAACCCGTAGGTGTTCATGTAATACGGGAGCCTCGACGAGCAGCCTATGCCGGAGACGACCACATAGCGCTCCTTGTCATAGTTCAGAGCCTGGCTCACCTTGGGCAAGGCCCTCTGAAGGGCAGAAAGCACCGCCCTGTCGCCGCATCCCGGGCACCAGCGCACTTCCTGGTCACTCTTGAAATCCTTGAATGTCAATGTTGCCATCTCACATCTCCTTTTTTATTGCCTCCACGAGTTCTCCCACGAGGAAAGGCTGACCCTGTATCTTGTTGAACTTGAGTATCTCGCAATGAGGGAACCTGGTCTTGAGCCAGTCTGCAAACTGGCCGCTGTTGAGCTCACACACCAGGACCTTCTCAAATGCCCCGAGCACCTTTTCGGTATTGGGCGGCAGCGGATTGATGAAGTCGAAATGAGCATACGACACAATGTCCTCCCCTATTTCATGCACAGCCGCATGAAGGTGGCCGTATGTGCCTCCCCAGCCAGCCACAAGCAGCTTGCCGCTCTGCGGTCCGGACACCTTGAGTTCGGGGATGTCCCGGGCCACCAGGGCAACTTTCTCTGCCCTTTCGCGCACCATCGTCTCATGGTTGACAGGATCATTGGAGAGTACGCCTTCATGTGTCTTCTCCAGACCTCCGACGCGATGTTCAAATCCTTTCTGTCCAGGAAGGGCCCAACGGCGCACCATAGTCTCGGGATCACGCTGGAAAGGATAGAACTTCTGTCCCGGTTTCAGTATGCCCTGCACAAAAGGAGGCTTGATTTCAGGATAATCCTTCATCGAAGGAATACGCCATGGTTCAGAGCCGTTTCCAAGGAAGCCTTCCGAAAGCAGTATGACCGGAGTCATGTGTTCCAGGGCAATCTTGGCTGCCGTAAAGGCTGCGTCAAAGCAATGCGCGGGCGAATGGGCTGCAATCACGGGCATCGGGCACTCGCCGTTTCGCCCATATAGAGCCTGGTTGAGGTCTGACTGCTCGGTCTTTGTGGGCAGACCTGTGGAAGGACCGCCTCGCTGCACGTCAATTATGACCAGAGGCAACTCAGCCATTACCGCAAGGCCCATCGCTTCTGTTTTCAGGGACAAGCCCGGACCGGAAGTGGACGTCACCGCCAGGCTGCCGGCAAAGGCAGCACCTATGGCGGTGCATATTCCGGCTATCTCGTCCTCAGCCTGCAGGGTCTTGGCTCCGAGGCTCTTGTGAATTGCAAGTTCCTCAAGTATTCCTGAAGCCGGAGTGATCGGATAGGATCCGCAGAACAACTGCAGCCCGGATTTCTCAGCCGCGGCAAGCAGGCCCCAGGCTATTGCCTGGTTGCCGTTGATGTTGCGGTAAGTCCCCTTCTTCAGATTCTTTGCAGGTTCGACAATGTATGTGTTCGGAATCAGTTGTATGTTTGCAGCATAGTTGAAACCGTCACGCACAACCTTCTTGTTCGGCTCGATGAATTCCGGGTGCTTTTTTGAAAAGCGCTTTTCGATGTATCCGTAAACATAGTCAACATGGCGGTTGTAAATGAAGCAGGCCATGCCGAGCGTGAACATGTTCTTGCACTTGACTATCGACTTGTGGTCAAGCCCGCTGTCCTTGAGACTCTCCTCGGTCAGGGTGGTTATAGGGGCGGGAATTATGATCCTGTCCTCAACCCCGAGTTCAAGGAACGGATTGGACGTGGTGAAGCCGGCTTTTGACAAACCGGTCTCGTCGAACGTGTCGGTGTCCACGAGTATCATCGCATGCCTCTTGCACCATTTGGCGTTTGCCTTGAGGGCTGCAGGATTCATGGCGACAAGAAGATCGCAATAATCACCAGGGGTGGAAACATCTTCCGAACCGATGTGCACCTGGAATCCGGAAACTCCTGAGACCGTTCCGTGAGGTGCGCGGATTTCGGCCGGATAGTCCGGAAATGTGGAAAGGACATTGCCGCTGACTGCCGACATATCTGCAAAAAGAGATCCGGTCAACTGCATTCCGTCGCCCGAATCTCCTGCAAATCTAATCACGACATCTTTGGCGTCAATGATTTTATGTTGCATAACGTTTTAAGGATCAAACTATTGCTGAGCTGTGGCCTGAGCCTGGGCCTGAAGTTCGGCCTGAAGGGTCTCAAGCGTGCGGCCTTCCGGAATATTCAAAGCCTTGCGGGCAGCCGGAGTGAGATCGGTGCTCTGGGCCGGATCATAGTAAAGGAGCGAACTCTGGTCAAAGACATAGATGTATCCGCCGGCTTTCGCAAGATCCTTGACGGCATTCATCGCTTTCTCGTAGATGGGTGCCATGAGCTGCTGTTGCTGCTGCTGGAGCTCCACGTCAACATTCTGGCTGAACTGCTGGATTCTCTGCTGGATGTCGGTGAGTTCCTGCTCCTTGGTCTGCCTGATGGAAGTTGTCCATGTACTTGCCTTGCTCTGGTACTCCTCGTATTTTGCGTTGAACTCGTCAACCATGGCCTGATAGGTTGCCTGAGCCTCATTGCTCGAGGCGGTCATGGTAGCACGTGCCGAGTCTGCCTCAGGGCAGAGCTGAACGAGTTCGGCGTAATTCACATGTGCGAACTTGGGCTGGGCAAACGCCGCCACACCAAGGAATGCCATAACGGCAGTAATAACAATTTTTCTCATATCAGTTGTCTTTAATATTTTTTTGTCTTCCGAACTTCGGTAAAGATAACAATTTTATATCATTTCGCACAATCCGCATCAGAACTGCTGTCCGATGACGAAGTGGAACTGGCTCCTGCGGCTAGGATCTGAAGTGTCGAAACCATATCCCCAGTCGACGCCGAGAAGACCAATCATCGGCAAATAGATGCGAACACCGACTCCAGCGCTGCGTTTGATCTGGAAAGGATTGAACTCTCTTATGTCAGACCAGCAGTTTCCTCCCTCAAGGAATGCAAGGACATAAATTGTTGACGAAGGCTGGAGTATGACAGGATAACGGAGTTCGACGGTGAACTTGTCGTACACGTTTCCGGCATATGCATAACCGTTCGAGTTGTATGCTGACGGCTCATACGGCGTGAGCGAGTAGTTCTCGTAGCCGCGGAGCGCAATCACCTCCGAGCCGTATGTGCTGTAGCCGGACATTCCGTCTCCTCCGACAAGGAAGCCCTCGAAAGGTGAATAACCCCAGTTGCGGTTGTAGTATCCGAGGTATCCGAACTGAGCCCTGGTCATGAGCACCAGATCACCTGCAAGCTTTGTGTATACGGTACCTGAAAGTTTCCATTTGTGGTACTCTATCCACTTGTATCGGTCACGGGCCGACCAGTTGTTGTAGTTCACATCCTTGTAGCTGCCAACCGCCACCTTGTTGCCGTCGGCGTCATAGTCATATTTGCGGAGCA
>CABUIX010000064.1 GCA_902491795.1 uncultured Bacteroidales bacterium
GACCCGCGACCTCAACCTTGGCAAGGTTGCGCTCTACCAACTGAGCTATTTCCGCGTTGGGACTGCAAATATAGCCACAAATTTCGGTTCTGCAAATTTTTCGTCCGAATATATTCATTTTATGCATCCACGGCAGAACTGTGATGCAAAAAAGCCGCCCAGGAAATTCCGGGGCGGCATATCAATACGGAAGGCGGATCATTATTCTGCCGGTTCGTAGCCGAAATAATTTCCTTTGCGGGCATAAGGTATGCCTGACTTCATCCAGACAGGTTCCGGCGCATCCTTGAGCCAATAGTCAAAGAACTGCTGCAGGCGGATCGACAGGTCCTTGCAGTTTCGGCGCTCGATCAGATTGTGGGCCTCGTCATTGTACTCAAGCAGCCACGCCGGCTTGCCCAGTCGCCTCAGCGACATGAAGAATTCGATTCCCTGATACCAGGGAACTGCCCCGTCTGCATCGTTGTGCATTATCAGTACAGGAGTATTGACTTTGTCAGCAAAGAACACCGGAGAGTTCTCGATGTAAAGATCAAGTGCACCGTCTTCCCAAAGTGTCTTTCCGATACGGCTCTGCCCGAGTTCGTACTGGCTGATACGGCTGCTTCCGGACTCCCAGCGAATGCCTCCGTAGGCGCTTGTCATGTTGCCGACGGGAGCCCCTGCACCGGCAGCCGCGAACATTCCGGTACGCGTGACAAGATATGCCGTCTGGTATCCTCCCCAGCTCTGGCCCTGTATGCCCATGCGGTCGCGGTCAATGAACTGGAACCTGTCGCACATCGCCTCGGCACCGGAGCAGATGCAGTTGTATGCCGACTCTCCCGGATGCCCGGTCTTGTAGACGATGTCAGGAACAAATACAACATAACCGCGGCTTACGTAGAAAGGTATGTTGATTATTGAGCGGCTGGGCGCGGGACTCATGTACCAGTAGAGTTCATTTGAGCTTACCTCATAGAAATACACGAGCATAGGATATTTCTTCGAAGGGTCAAGATTCTCGGGAGTGTAGAGCATTCCCTTGAGAGGCGTCCCGTCATAAGCATTCCACTCAACGAGCTGTACGTCTCCCCAGAGATAGTCTTCCTGCTGGGGGTTGATGTCAGAAAGCTTCGTCTCGGTCTCCCAGTTGTCACGCGTGACGTAGACATCCATCGGGTTGCGGAAATCACCTTTCAGGTAAAGGATAGCGTTGCTGCCGGAAGCCTTTATCGTGCCGGAATAGCCCGATTCGGCGAGGAAGCCGACAGGCGCGGCAGGAGTTGTCAGGCTTACGCGCGCATAACCGTTGCGCATGTCGTCCTCTCCAAAGGCGGTCAGCCATACAGGCTCCGTCAGCGGCAGTTCGGAAGGATTGCTGTAAAGGTAAGGATTGTCGCGGGCTTCAAGCTGCGTAACGGCATATCTGGTCTTGCTGTCACGACCTGCTCCAGCTGTAAGATTGACTGCTTCGGACCCGTCGGGAGTGAATCTCCATACATCATATCTGTCCGAAATCAGCACATATTTCTCGTCCTCGGTCCATCTGGGATAACTTACAGGGAGATATCCGCAGGGCATGTCATTGGTCTCATCGTAGAACACACATCCGGTCTTTCCGCTCAGGCCGACAAATCCGCCGTCAGAAAAAAGATTCTTGCTGTACCAGCCTCCGTCTTCAGGATTGAACCACATGAGCCAGCGCCCGTCAGGGGAAAGCGTCGTCATGCCGGTAAGACCTTCAATCAGCAGGCTGCGGCTGCCGTCCTCCAGGTTCACAAGAGAGTAGTCGGCAGTAGAATTCTCCTCCCACAAATCAGCAAGGGCATATTTGTCCATATTCTCGGAAACTGCAAAATCCGCATCACCTCCGTCAGGAATATATATATAGTCATTGGGATTCTCGGAAAGAGTGAGCAGCTTTCCGGGGGCATCAAGATTCACCACGGCAGTAAGGGATTCGCTGTAGGATCCCGCCTTGTCCATCGGAGGCAGATACAGACTGTCCCACACCCATATATCCAGACCAGCCGCCTCGAAATCCACGACAGTCGTGTCCTTTGGCGGATAATGGCGGTAAAGTTCCATTATCAGACGGGACGACGCGTTGGAGAAACGCGGCTCTGTCTCAGACGACACGATCCAGCCTTCCGGAAGACCTTCTGCATGCCTTGAGAGGACCTCCGTTGTGCTTATGCTTTTTCCGGAAGCCGCAGTCTTGCCGGAAGCGGCAATCCGGCTGACAAACACGGAATAGCCCGGAGTCCCAGTGCTGTCCTCTTTCTCGTCCGTTGCAGTGAACACCAGCTCGTCATCGGAGTCGTTGAAAGAAATTGCCGCATAGTCCTCCTTGTCCGAAGAAAGTTCCGCGCTCAGCCCATTGGGGAAATCGTACAGTTTCACTGCCTTTACTGTGGTGGAGTCGTTTATTTTCTTCTCGATTACCGCAGCCATCTTCTCCCCAGTCCTGGAAACAGTATAGTTCAGCACGCCGCGGAGAGTATCCACAACTCCTGTAGAAGTCGTGCACATGAGCAGGTCCGAAGCATCGCCGTCTTTCTTGTCATTCGATTTGTACAGCGTCGCAAATATGTACGGTGCTGCAGAATAGCCGGTCTTGAACGACTTGGCGGCACCGAGATTCACAAGTTTGAAAGTGCTGAGGTCCACATAGGCCACACTGTCACGTGGCATCTCGTCGGCCTTCTTGCCGTCTATCTTGGCCTGTCGTGTCTCACAATAGGGAGCCTTGATCGAGAACACGGCATATCGTGCGTCTTTCGGCACAACGATGCCGCTTCCCCTCTCGACAACCAATTCTGCACCAGTTTCAAGGTTTCTGAAAACAAGACGGCTGTCGCCTTCCTGGGGACGAACCTGATAAGCCACATATTTCCCGTCATCCGTAAGCCGGATTGACGGAATCGATTCCCACGAGTCATACACATCGTGGTCGAGTGCCTTTTTCTGTGCCGAAGCCAAAGCCGGACACAGGCACAATGCCGCCATTGCAAGCGGCAGAGCAAGCAAAGATATTTTCATGGTTCTGCAATTTGCAGACTAATATACGGCTATTTTTCGGCAAACATGCACATACGCGGCACAAGAAAGGGACCGGATACCCGGTCCCTCAACTCATTCATGTTCCGCAAACCTTTTCTCGGCCAGCGCCTCGTATTTGGTTCCCGGGCGGCCGTAATTCGCAAACGGATATATGGAAATGCCGCCGCGCGGCGTGAAATAGCCTGTCACTTCAATATATTTAGGATCCATCAGGGCTATCAGGTCCTTCATGATGATGTTCACGCAATCCTCGTGGAAGTCCCCGTGGTTGCGGAAGCTGAAGAGATAGAGCTTAAGGCTCTTGCTTTCGACCATCTTGATGTCCGGCACATAGCTGATCCTTATTTCCGCAAAGTCGGGCTGCCCTGTGATCGGGCAGAGCGAGGTGAATTCAGGACAATTGAACCGCACCCAATAATCGTTGCCCGGATGCTTGTTGACAAAGGTCTCGAGCACCTCCGGGGCATAGTCATCCCTGTATACCGTCTTGCGCCCAAGTGCCTGAAGGCCGTCATTGCTTCTGTCACTCATTGTATATCGGATAATTTGAACGGATTGTAAGATATTGCAGTATCGTAAGTGTCAATGCCTTCCTTGGCCTTGAGTCTTCTGACAATCCATGATGTAAGCGGCAGCACTACAATCTCATAGAGAGTCTTCACGACCACCTGGGTGAACACCATGCCGGCAATCACGGATGCCGGCATCATTCCCCAGAAGACGAACGGGAAGAAGATGCAGGAGTCGACGAGTTCCCCGCCGACGGAGGACAGCACGGCCCTTGCCCAGAATGCGCGGCCCTTTGTCAGGACCTTCATCCTGCTGAGGATCCAGGCATTGACAGTAGATCCGGCAATGAACGCTATCAATGACGCAACGGTTGTGCGCGGAACCATGGCAAACAGAGAGTTGAAGCTCTCCGCAAGAGGCTTTGAGCCCTCGTCAAAAGGCTCGGGAAGCAGGCAGACCAGTCCGGACATCAGGGCCGTGAAGGCACTGAGGGCAAAGGCCAGCCAAATGACAAGCCTGGCCTTGCGGTACCCGTAGACTTCCGTAAGACAGTCATTGATGATGTAGGAGATCGGGAACAGAAGAACGGCTCCCGAAAGCTGGAGGGGCAGGTTGCCTACCTGCCATACCCTAGGAACAAAAAAGTTTGACGTGATGAGGCAGACAGCGAACACGACTGCCATCACCAGAAACCTGGTGCTGAATTTTGACATTTCCTTGTTTTTTAACGTGGTTTCAAGAACACAGGGCCCGCCGCGTCAATTCGGCGGGTCCCTTTCTCAACAATAATTATACTTCAGGCGCAGCCTCGAATTCCTTGAGGAAGCGCAGGTCGTTTTCAAAATAATGGCGAAGATCGTTGACCCTCCACTTGAGCATCGCGATACGCTCAAGACCCATTCCAAAGGCGAATCCGCTGTATTTTGTGGAATCAATGCCGCTGGCTTCCAGCACATTGGGATCAACCATGCCGCAGCCGAGAATCTCAAGCCAACCTGTTCCCTTGCAGATGTTGCATCCCTTCCCGTGGCAGATGTTGCAGCTCACGTCAACCTCTGCCGAAGGCTCGGTAAACGGGAAATAGGACGGCCTCATGCGTATCTGGGTCTCAGGGCCGAACATCTCCCTAGCAAACAGCAGGATGGCCTGACGCAGATCGGCAAAGGTGACGCCCTCGTCTATGTAAAGGCCCTCGATCTGATGGAATATGCAGTGTGCACGGGCACTGATCGCCTCATTGCGGAAAACCCTTCCGGGGCATACCACACGGATAGGAACATTCATCTTTTCCATGGTGCGGACCTGGACGCTCGAAGTGTGGGTACGCAGCAGAAGCGGATTCGGATGGCCTACGGACACGAAGAAAGTATCCTGCATGTCACGTGCGGGGTGATTCTCAGGGAAATTAAGAGCCCCGAACACATGGTAGTCGTCCTCTATTTCAGGGCCCTCGGCAACATCATATCCGAACTTCCGGAAGATATCCACAATCTCCTGCCTGACAATCGAAACCGGATGGCGGGATCCAAGCCCGAAATCATCTCCCGGCATTGTCAGGTCAACGCCGGAGCCGGCGGCAGACTCATCGCTGCCGACAGTCTCGCGCAATTCGTCGATTTTGTCCTGAACCGCCTTTTTCAGTTCATTGAGCGAACGTCCGAATTCCTTTTTCATGTCCTTGCTCACCTCGCGGAACTCATCGAAAAGTGCCGTTACCTCGCCCTTCTTGCCAAGAAAGCGCACGCGCGCCTCCTCGACCTCTTTCTGCGTCTTGCACTTCAGGTCGGACAGCTCGGAAAAAATCCTGTCTATATCTTCTCTTTTCATACTACTGCGTTCTTTTTGCCTCCCTCTTGTCGCGGCTCTTCTTCTCTCTCTGCGCGCCGGACTTGAGGTACTTGTTCCATTGTTCCTCCGTGAAAACCTTCTTGAAAGACTGATAAATCTGTTCCGCCCACTTGTCCTGAACGCGCGAATAAGCATCAGTGTTGCTGACCTTTGCGTCTGACAGCGCCTGAATCTCGTCACGCATTGCGGTGTAGTCATGGGTCATTATTGAATCCACGTAGAACACCTGCCAATACTCCAGATCAAGAAGACTGGTATAGTCCTCTATCTGGGAATCAAGCGCCTCACGGAACTGCTTCTCCTGTTCTTCCGGGGTGGCCGGCTGCTGAGCTGCAAGACACAGAGGAAGGAACAGCAGAAAAGTAATACCAAAAAATTTCATAGATTTGTGCTTCACAAAGTGCAAATTTAGCAAAATCATTATAAAATGAGAAAATTTCTACCCCTGCTTGTCGCTTTGTCGCTGATTGCCGAAAGTCGCGCCGAGGCCTGTACCAACGTGATCATAACACCCGGAGCAAGCGCAGACGGATCAAGCATGGTTTCCTATGCCGCCGACTCGCACTGGCTGTACGGCGAGCTTTATTTCACCCCTGCCGGAAAGTTCCGCCCCGGGACGCTTCTGGACATCAAGGAATGGGACACCCAGCGCCCCCTCGGCAGCATCGCACAGGTTCCAAGCACTTTCCAGACGGTCGGGAACATGAACGTCCACCAGCTGATCATAGCCGAAACCACCTGGGGAGGCAGGGAAGAACTCGTTGACCCCAATGGAATAATGGACTACGGGTCACTGATATACGTCACTCTCCAGAGGGCAAGGACGGCACGCGAGGCAATCAAAACCATAGTCGACCTCGCCAACACCTACGGATATCCGTCAAGCGGCGAGTCATTCTCGATTGCCGACACGAAGGAAGCCTGGGTAATGGACCTCGTGGGCAAGGGAGAGGGCAACAAGGGAATTGTATGGGTAGCACGCAGGATTCCCGACGGATACATCTGCGCCCACGCCAACCAGGCGCGCATAACCACTTTCCCGCTCAACGACCCTGAAAACTGCCTCTACGCACCAGACGTCATCAGCTTCGCCCGCGAGAAAGGCTGGTTCGACGGCGAGGACAGCGAGTTCAGTTTCCGCGATGCCTACAATCCTCTGAACTTCGGAGGCGCGAGGGGATGTGAAGCACGCGCATGGAGCGCATTCAACATTCTCTGCGACGGCACATTCACCTACGAGGAGAACGGCGCCGAAATTTCCCGTCCCGCCAGCGACTGGCTGGACTACGCCATGGGCTATGACCTTGACGGTGAAATGCCGCTTTTCGTCAAGCCTTCGCGCAAAATCACGATGAAAGACGTTGCCGACGTCATGAGAGACCACTTCGAAGGTACCCCGATGGACATGACCCAGGACATAGGAGCCGGCGGGAACGCTCTTCCCTACCGATGGCGACCAATGGACTTCGAATGGGAAGGCAGCACATACACCAACGAGAGGGCGATTGCCACGCAGCAGACCGGCTTCTGGTTCGTTGCACAGTCTCGCGGATGGCTTCCCGATGAAGTCGGAGCCCTGCTGTGGTTCGGCTGCGATGACGCCGCAACTTCATACCTCACGCCCATTTACGTGAACACTTCGGAAGTCCCTGAGTGCCTGCGCACAGGAAACGGAGACCTTCTGCACTACAGCCCGACCTCGCAGTTCTGGATGTGCAACCGCATAGCGAACGCCTGCTACAAGATGTATGACCAGATGGCACCGGTGGCAAGAAAGGCTGCTGACGAATTTGAGATCAGGCAGATGAACGAGGCCGTGCCGCAGACGGATGCCGAAGCGGCCGCTCTGGTTGCAAAGGGAAAGACCAGGAAGGCCCTGAAACTGCTCACAGAATACACCGTGAATACGGCACAGGACCAATTCCTCGCCTGGACCGGTCTCGAAGAACTGCTGCTTGTAAAATTCATTGACGGAAATGTCAAGGCCCAGGCCGAAGACGGGAGTTTCCTGCATTCGGAGTATTCCGAGGGCATTCCAGAAGGTCTCACCCAACCGGGCTACACCGACATCTGGAAAGCCGCGGTGGTAAAGGACAATGGAGAAATTCTGAAAGTCAGATAAACAAAATGAAAAAAATCATGAAACTCGGAGCCCTGGCTGCCGCCGGCTCCGCTCTTGCCGGGTGCTCGCAGACCCAGGAACCGCCAAAGCCCAACGTGGTGTTCATTCTTGCCGACGATCTCGGCTGGGGAGACCTCAGCTGCTACGGACAGGCCAAGTTTGAGACACCGAACATAGATGCACTCGCGCAGCGCGGGATGCTCTTCACACAATGTTACTCCGGCACCACGGTAAGTGCTCCTTCACGTTCATGCCTGCTCACAGGTACCCACAGCGGGCACACATGGATCCGAGGCAACCTGCGGATGCCTCCTGAAGGCCAGTTCCCACTTCCTGAAGGAGCCGAAAACATCTTCCGTGACTTCCGCGATGCCGGATACACTACCGGAGCGTTCGGAAAATGGGGACTCGGTCCGATAGGATCCACCGGAGACCCCAACGCCCAAGGACTTGACAAGTTCTTCGGATACAATTGCCAGACCCTCGCGCACAGCTATTACCCTGACCACCTGTGGGACAACGACAAGAAAGTCGTGCTCGAAGACAACGTGGATGAAATACCCTATGGTGAGGGCACATATTCCGCTGACCTGATCCACAATGAGGCAATTGAATTCATCGAGAATGCCGTAGAGGAAGGAAAGCCGTTCTTCGTATGGTATCCGACCACCATCCCGCATGCCGAACTCATAGTCCCTCAGGACAGCATTTTCGCAAGCTTCAAGGGCAAATATCCGGAAACTCCATACAAGGGAGAAGATCTGGGAGATCCAAGGTTCCGCATCGGAGGATACTGTTCGCAGGAATATCCGCACGCTACCTTCGCGGCAATGGTGACCAGGCTTGACCATTATGTCGGGGAAATCGTGCAGAAGCTCAAGGACCTCGGAGTGTACGACAACACCATCATAATATTCTCGAGCGACAACGGGCCTCATCTCGAGGGAGGTGCCGACCCTGACTTCTTCAACAGCAACGGACCGTGGAGAGGCTACAAGAGAGATCTGTATGAAGGCGGAATACGCGTTCCCATGATTGTCCAGTGGCCAGGCCACATCTCAGAAGGAGCGCAGACCGATTTCATGTGCTCGTTCTGGGACATTATGCCCACGTTCCGCACCATCCTCAACCCCGAAGCCCAGGTGGACAGCCTTGACGGCATCAGCCTCCTTCCGCTGCTTGAAGGACGCGAAGGACAGAAGGAACACGACTATCTTTATTTTGAATTCGCTGAAAGAATGAGCCAGGCCGCAAGAAGAGGGCCCTGGAAACTCATCAGGCTCGACATAGAAGGCGACAACGACCACTATGAGCTTTACAATCTCGACAACGATCCCGGCGAGGAACACGATGTGGCCGCCGAAAACCCCGAAAAAGTCGAGGAACTCAAGGCTGTGATGGCCGAGGCCCACGTGCCGAACAGCAATTTCCCCCTTTTCGATGGAGAATAAACTTCAGGAACTTTTCACTGTCGGGGACGCGGTCAAAAGACTGGGTCCCCGAATGTTTACCACCCTCGTGAAGCCGGGAGGGTCTGCCTGCAACCTCAACTGCCGGTACTGCTACTACCTCGAAAAGGCCGGTCTTTACGGAGGGAAAGAACCCATAATGAGCCAGGAACTGCTTGAAATGTACATCAGGCAGTACATAGAAGCCTGCGAATCGGAGGTTGTCGAGTTCTGCTGGCACGGAGGCGAACCGCTGATGCTCGGCCTGGACTATTTCAGAAAAGCCCTCAGGTTCCAGGCAAAATACGCCTCCGGCAAGCGCATCCACAACTCTCTGCAGACCAACGGCACACTGATTGACGACACCTGGTGCAATTTCTTCGCGGACAACGACTTCCTCGTGGGGCTGTCGATCGACGGTCCTCAGGATATCCATGATGCCAACCGCGTCAACAAAGGAGGGAGGCCGACATTCAGGAAAGTCTTCAGCTCAACGGAGCTCATGCGCCGCAAACATGTCGAGTTCAACACGCTCAGCGTGGTGAGCAGCCTGAGCGAAGGTCGGGGTGCCGAAATCTACCGTTTCCTCCGGGACAGCTGCGGTTCACGGTTCATGCAGTTTCTGCCCGCTGAAGACTGGCTTGAGGACGGAAGCAGGGCTCCCTGGTCCGTGGGCTCGGAAGCATATGGACAATTCCTGTGTGACATTTTCGACGAATGGGTCAGAAGAGACATCGGGCGCTGTTATGTACAGATTTTCGACGTGACACTGTCCCTGCTTTGCGGTCTGCCGTCAGGAATCTGCACCATGGCCGAAACCTGCGGTGAAGGCCTCGCGGTGGAACACAACGGGGACGTGTACCCTTGCGATCACTTCGTGACACCGGAACATCTGCTCGGCAACATAAGAGAAACGCCTCTCGCGGAACTGTTTGACGGAGCGCAAAGACTGAAATTTGCACTGTTCAAGCGAAACGGCCTTGATCCCGCCTGCCTGGACTGCGAGTTCTTCACCCTGTGCCATGGCGGTTGCCCCGGCCACAGGGAGAACGGGAAAAATGCTCTTTGCGCGGGGCTGAAAATGTTCTTCCGCCACAGCATGCCTGCAATGAAACGCATGAAAGAGCTTCTCCTGCAGAACCGGGCCCCGGCTGAAATCATGCGGGAATTATAAAATTTTGTGGTAAATTCGTTGTCAAATTGATTGGTAATCAAGTATGAAAAAACTTTTAATCACCTTTTTGCTTTTGCTGGCGGCAGTGGCCGGCTATGCCCAGAACGGGCATGAGATCAAGGCGAGGACCGGCAATACCTATGCTGAAAAGCAAGGTTCATACACACCCTCCTTCAAAAATGACGGCAGCCGCAAGAAAGTACGCAACGTAATACTCCTGATAGGCGACGGAATGGGCGTCGGAGCGGTAAATGCCGCAATGTATGCCAACGGCGGAGAACTCACAATGACCAACCTCAAGGCACTGGGATATGTGCGCACACAGTCGGCTGACAACTTCATCACCGACTCTGCGGCATCAGGGACCGCCTATGCCACAGGACAAAAGACCAAGAACGGCTTTGTCGGCGTTGACACCAGCGCTGTGGCCATGAAAAATCTCCCCGAAAAGCTCGCGCCTATGGGATATGCCTGCGGAGTGGTTTCCACAGATGAACTGAACGGGGCGACTCCTGCCGCATTCTTCGCTCATCAGAGGTCGCGCGAGGCAACTTCGGAAATATGGGCTGACCTCCCCCAAAGCTGCCTGACCTTCGCTTCGGCAGGTTCGCAGAAGACTTTCAGGAATCTTCCCCTAAAGATTCAGGATGACATTTCAAAGGCGTTCGAAATAGTCTATTCTCCCGACGGAGAGCCCGACTCCGACAGGCTGCTCTACCTTCCTGAGAGCGTCAAATATGAAGACAGGGGATCTTATCTCCCGGAAACGACCGAGATGGCCATTGAGTACCTTTCCGCACGCGGAGAGAAAGGCTTTTTCCTGATGGTTGAGGGAGCCCGCATCGACAAGGAGGAGCACGGCAACAACTTCCCCGGGATGGTCAAGGAGACTCTTGATTTCGACAAGGCTGTTGAAGCGGCAATACGCTTCGCTGAAAAGGATGGCCACACACTGGTGATAATCAGCGCGGACCATGAGACAGGAGCGGTGACACTCGGCAACTGCAATCCGGCAGACGGTTATGCCTCAGGAACTTTCGCTTCTCGCGGACATTCCCCGATAATGGTGCCTCTGTTCGCCTACGGCCCTCATTCACGCGAATTCACCGGCACACAGGAAAACAGCGACGTCAGCAACAAGATTTTTGCGATACTCTCGGGAGAATAGTGTGATCCTTCAAAGCAGAACTTTGTCAGCAGACGGGAGCAGGGGCCGTTCGACTCTGCCTGAAAGCAGATTAGACAGCCAGCAAATTGGTCACGTTGTTTCCAAATTTTATTGCAAAACAAAGTTTTTGTTGTAACTTTGTCTTCCCGTTTGGAAACCAGAAGGGAAAGACTGGAGAGGTGGGTGAGTGGCTGAAACCACCGGTTTGCTAAACCGACGTACGGGTTATACCGTACCACGAGTTCGAATCTCGTCCTCTCCGCAAGGGAATAAGGGTGGCCCAATCTTATTGGGTCACCCTATTTTTGTTTCCGAACGCGACAACCAACGGAAGCGCCACCAATTCTCCGCTCCACCCCGCAGCTCGCAACTTACTCTCCGGCAGCCCATAAATTTCCGGCCACAGTCCGCCACAGCGAGACCTTGCCGCGGTGCCGCGAGGAAGGCTCTTCCCGAACCCAACGCCTGACAAGCGACACCTGCGGCAGGCGACGGAATGACGAGAACGGCCGGCTGCAACAGTTCCTGCAATTCACCTGTCGCACCGACCGGCCTCCCAGGGCCCTCCAGGGCATACCGCTGCGACAGGTCTAACGATTTCCTGGTGACCTGTCGCACTCACCCCTCTCCCACGCGCCTCCAGGGCACATCACTGCGACAGGTCTTTTGCAGGAACTCCGCCTCCTTTCGCA
>CABUIX010000065.1 GCA_902491795.1 uncultured Bacteroidales bacterium
CATCATCGACGAATACGCCTTTGTTGCGCACCTCGTTTGTGTTGCCATACTTGAGGAATGTTTCAATAGGAGGAAAGTGATTCTTCATACACCAGTTGGGGTTCTGGAGGAAGTAATCAATAAGCTGCGGAATGGTCCATTCCGGCTTCCAGGCAATGTAGTGTTGGTCGCAAAGACCCGCTCTGCGAGCATCTTCGCGAATTTTTTCAGAGGCATTCATAATGCAAATATAGCAAAATTACTGTAGATTCTGTAGGTAGGCGAGGATTCCGTCAATGTGAGCGTCTATGATAGCCTTCTTACCCTCGGACGAAAGAAGATATTCGGTATCTTTCACATTGGTATAGAACAGGTTTTCGGTCAATACGGCAGGACACGTAGTATGCTTGAGGATGTAGAAGGACTCCTCATAATCCACGTCTCCGTCAGTTGTGTCCTTACGCATTGTGAATGATTCTGGAAGATGCCTTTTGGCGGCATTCCAGATGTCCGTAGCGAGTATATCAGCCTTTGTCTGGCCTTTGCTCGTATAGACGCTCCATCCCCTTGCATTAGTCCATTCCCTACCGTTTCCGTGAGCGTTGGCGTGGATGCTCACGAGAATAGCATCCTTGTACTTATTTGCTCTCTTACACCTCTCAGCTAAGGAAATGTCGGTTTCTTCTGGGACGAGAAGCTCTGCGTCATAACCCCAATGCTTGAGGGTACATACTATACACCTTGCTATTTCTCTGTTCCAGGACCACTCAAAGAAATCCAGTGCGGGCTGCACTTTGAAAGAGGAGTAAGGAGACCGCTTTCCTGCGGTCTCCTTTCCGTGTCCGTTGTCGATTAAGATTTTCATTGTCTGTATCTGATATTGATTGTTTTCGGTGACTGGCTTCCGGCTCCTGACACTACAGACCTCAGTGTATCTTTGATGTCCGTGATGTCTTCCCTTATTGCACCGGTGTCATTCTTGATGAGGACAACCTGCGCAAGAAGGTCCTGCTGGAGCGAAATGAGCTGTCCGATATTGACGGAGCCGTTCTCGGAAGAAGGTTGTGAGGTATTCGTGGAGACGATTGTCTTGCCCTCCAGAATGGCCCTGATTGCCGCGATGTCGGTAGCCTCTTGCACGTGATAATACAAGATGGAATTGGCGTAACCGGAGAGAGTGACAACGGACTCCTCAGATGCCTGCGCAACACCCTTTGATATTCCGGTCAGCTCGCTTCCTGTAGCGCGAAGTTCATCGGCCCAACTACCCATATTCGTATAGATTGCTTCAAGTTCTCCGGGAAGGGTATCTGTTACGGCCTTCATCATACTCCAGACGGTCTCAAGACTACCAATCATATTGCCATCCTTATCGTACAGCTGATTGTCAATATAGTCAAAGATAGGTTTCAACTTCTGCTGGACGACACGTGCAAGGACTGAGTTGACAACCATATTCTTCATCATATCCTTAAACTTTTCCTTGATGGCATCGGCGGTGTTGCCAAACTCAAGGTAAGCATCGAGCCAGGCCTCTGCAAACTCCTTTGCGGCAGAAGTAAGGTCTGTTCCGGCCATTTCCTCGGTAATAGCCGCAGAAAGTTCACGAATCTGCCTCTCTGCTTCGAGCTTCTCGTCTTCCCAATCGGCAATCTTATCCTCGTCAATGTCTTTCTCCTTCTGATTGCGTTCAGCAGCTATTTTACCGTCGATGTCCTTGATTTTTGCCTTAAGGTCATCAATCTGCTGATTTTGATTGGCAATCCACTCGGAGCCAAGCATCTGCTCCTGCATTTCCTGCAGACGGTCAAGATGTCTTTCAAGCTCCTTGATATGCTTATCATAAGACTTAATGGCTGCTTCTGCGTTACGAGCTTTCTTGCCGCTAAACCACTTGATTGCGGCAAAGGCAGCTCCGACTGCAAGCGCAACAGCCAGCAGAGGCCACAAAAGTGTTTCAAGGGTTGCGACTTCGGCCTCCACGACGGCAAGGATTGCGGCGAATACAGTGAAAGCGCCGGTAACGAGCCCAACTCCCGTCCTGAAGCCGTCAATGGCATCCTGAGCCTCGTCGCTGAATGCGAGTCCAAGAGCATCAGCCACTTCCTCCGTCGCATCAATCACTGCGTCTATAGCGTTCGTCACAGTGTCCCACTGCTTTTTCGCAGAAGCTACAGACTCCTTCATCTTATTGATTGCTGCGGATTTCGATGCAGCAGTTGTATTCTTAGCTGCTCTCTTGGCTGCATTGGCAAGATTCAATTCCTCCTGCGCAGCCTGCTTTGTTGCGCGAGCCTGCTTGAGTTTTGCTTGTGCCGTCTGGACAGCGGCTTCGGCTTGTGCCCGTTCCTCCTCTCCTGTAGCGGCTTTCTCCTGCTCCTTGGCTGTAGAAAGCTCATCCTTTGCGGATTTAATTTCCTGCTTTGCTGCGGCGAGCTTCTCCTTAGCCGCATTAACATTGGCTTCGGCGGCAGAAATAGCCTGTTCTTTAGCGGCTTGTGCTTCGGAGGTCTTCGCTTCCTGTGAAACGCGAATCAAATCCCTCCAAGCTTCTGCGAGAGTATCGAGCGGAGCACGGTCTATGCGGACATTTTCGGCTTTTTCTATGATTTCCTGAATGGACTTCATCATCGTGGCATCAATGCCAGGCAAGGAAAGGAAGCCTTTGAGCTCCTTAATCATTGCAGACAGGACATTAACAGAAGCAGCATCCATATTGGCCAAGGGCTCTGAGAACTTCTTCTTGAATGCCTCAAAATCGAGCTTGGCAATACCACTGTCATACTCTTGCTGGATAGCATCTGTATAATCCTTGATGAGCTGCTTCCAGACGGTCATATCAATGTTATCGGGTTTTAGCTGGTCAATGATGGTTGCGTTCTTCATTCCCGCATCCTTCTTGCTCGTAAGAAGACCGCGTTGCGCACTATCTGTGCCAGACTTATTGATTGTCTTGAAGAAGTCTTGGAGCATAGACGTGTTATAGTCAAGGTACTCTTTCAGAGCAGACTCAAGTTTGCTCTTAAGGTCCTTGTCTCCGAGCGAATTGATAAGTGCATCAAACTTTGCCACGTCAATCTGACCCTGCTTTATCATTTCGCGGATTCGGGCAATGTAATCTACACTGGATTCGCCATCACCCTGGGATATATTCAGGGAAGCGGTAACTTCCGGAGCGATGGATTCGTCTCCGATGATATTGGCAAGCTGGTCTGCGAGCTGGGCGCGAATATCCTGTCCGGCAATATCTATTCCGGTCAACGCAATGGTCAAGTTCGTGGACAGCTTCTCGTCTCCGGTCAATCCAAGGAAGCTCTGGAAAAGGTCTGCTCCTGCCTTGCTTCGAGAAATCTGCTTTGCGATGTCGGCCAAACGCTTCTGGAGCTCTTTCTTGAGGTTGTCAAATTCAATATCCTGAATAGCAAGTCCGATTTTAAGAGCGAGGTCTTTGTCTCCGAGCTTGTTTGCCTTGTCCTGAAACTCCTTCAACTTCTTCTTCAAGCCGTCGGTAGAAAGGAAGTTGATACCTCCTTTCTTCTCAAAGAGTTTGCCGTAAATTTCTGTAATCTTCTTCTGGGCCGAAGTGTCAGACATAGACTTTTTGAGCTGAGTGTAACGCTTATAGATTTGCTCAACAAGAGAATACTCATTTTTGAGATTCTTGAGAGCTGTGTTTTCTCCGCTCTTGCTGTCCTCAAGTCCGAATCCAAGATAGGATGAGAAAGTTTTCTGTCCCTCAATCTCTTTCTCGGTATCTTTTATGGACTTCTCGATGTCATCAATGTCGGCCTGAATCTTCCTTGCGTCCTCTCCGGTTGCCTGTTTCAGCTTTGCCTGGAGTGTAGCGATAGCTTTCTTGTAGCTGAGAAGGGCGAGCGTTGCTGCCTTATACTTCTTGCGAGTGTTATCAATCGCGGTCTGCATATCAGTTTGTGCGAGCTTCTCATCATCCAGAGTCGGTTCTACATTCTTCTTATAGACCTGCCTCCAGTTGACGTTTGCTGTGTTTGCCAACTTCTGAGCATCACTGACAGATATTATTTGACGTTCCACCTCTGCAAGCTCCTCCCTCCAGCCTTCGAGTTCCGCAACCTGTTCTTTGCTAACGAGCCAGCTTCTGAGCCCTGCAAGACCATTAGGGGACATCCACCACTTCATATCCTCAGAATTTGCACCGGCGAGAGCACCAAGTTCTCCTTCTCGCTTCGCAATCTTGGACTGTAGAGTGTCGCGCTGGGCTTCAAGTCGAGCCCTCTCTGCGTCTCTAAGTTGGTCCGTATATGCAACGTACCCCCGTGTAAGGTCATCAATCTTAAACTTCTCGGCATCCAAATAATCAAAATATCCGGAATACTGATTCTGTAACGATTCAATGGCTTTCTTTCTATTCTCGCTGGCAGCATCAAGGGCTTTCTGATATTCAATATCGTCCTTGTATTTCTTTGCCAGCTCCGGCCATATCTTTGCAAATTCAGTAAGGCTACGACCCTGGGACTTGATAAGAGTATCCTGCTCCTCTATGGCCTTGGTATACTGCTTCAAAGTAGAAACCTGCTCCTTCTGAACTTCGGCTGCTTCCGCAGTTGACTTAGCAACCCTCTTTTGAGCTTCATCAGAGGAGCGAAGTTTCTCGATATGCTTCTTATATGCAGTTGCACCGATTGCTACTGCGGCAGTTATACCTGTTATCGCAGCAACAATAGGATTGGCTGCAACGGCAGCGGCAAGCTTCCAGAAGGTGCGGGAGAAAGCAGTGTTGGCAAGAGCTGCACGTGCGACACAGGCCGCATAAACATTATGTGTTGCAATAGCCTCGTCAAGCACAAAAACGGCAGCACTTCTCGCTGCTGTTGCGCTGACCTCAGACTTTGTGAGGGCTGCATTGGCTGTTGTTACCAAAGTTTTGCTCAGGGCAAGCCCCTTCTCTGCTTGAGAAGCAGCTATTGTTGCAATTTTGTATGCTATAAAGGTTGTAGCAGCTATCCCAAGGAGGTCAATAATGTCCTGTAGATGCTTGGCAAGTTCGGTGAAGACTTTGCCTGCACCCATAAGTAAACCCCTATTCGCTTGGCCGACTTCATCCATTGCAATCTGGATGTTATCCTTCAAGTTTTCGTACACACCATAAAGGGACTCTGCCTGCTTCTTCTGCATATTGTAGAAACGGCCTCCCTCGGTTGTCATTTCCTCGAATATATCGGCAATCATCTGGAACGGCACCTGACGCTTGGAAATAAGGTCAAAGACTTCTCCGGTAGAGACAACCTCGTTGCGAAGCTGTGAGAATTTCACAGCAAGAAGGTCAACCAAGGGTATGCCGCTTTCAGTGAATTGCCTGAGCTCCTGGCCGCGAAGTACACTGGCTGCTTTCACTTGACCATAGGCCAGGATGAGCCTATTCATATCTACGCCGAGGCCTGCAGACATATCCGCCAGCATATTCATCGTGTCGTAAAGTTTCTCGTTTTCAACACGATATGCGGCCAACTGCTTTGTGTAGGTAATCATCTGCTTCACGGAGAACGGGGACTCGATTGCCGTAGCCTTGATTCTGTTGAACAGAGTATCAGCAAACTCGGCATCCTGCGTCAACGCCCTCAATGAAACTCGCTGTAACTCAAACTGAGCTGTTATATCCTTGATATTGTTGACGAGACGGTAAGCTCCAAGGATGGAAAGATACGAGTTCATAAACTGCTTCAAGCCGGTGAGAACACCGGACTGAGCCTGAAACGCCCTTGTCTGTGCATTTGTGGTTGCGACACCTTTCTCCTGAGCATTGTTCAGACGAACCTGTGCGGCCTCGGCCTGCGCTCTCACCTTGGCAGTCTTTTGAATTTCCTGGGACTCCTTTTCGCGCATTATATTGACGAGCTGCATCTGTGTTGCCTGCTGATTACGCAAAGCAACTTCACGCTGAATGTCAATCTGCGCAGCCCTATAAGCCGTCATAGGCTTGTTGGTCTGCCTCTGTATTTCATTTATGCGCTTTAACTGCGCCTCAATCTTATCGAGGTCAGCAACACCTGTAATCTTGATTTTGAACTCGTGCCGGTCAATGATGCTCTGAATCTTATCCTCCTGTTGTTTCCAGGATTTTTCAAACGCATCAAGATTAGGTTCGAGGTCTATGCCAAATTTCAAATCGTCTGCCATAACGGTATATTATTTTAAGTGTTCTTTTTCAATTTTGGCTCTTATCTGTGCTGCCCTGATTGCATCTACTTCCTTTTTATACTGCTGATAGCCGATTCCGTACTTCAAAGCGGTCTGGACGGCTTTTCTGTGTGCCTCCTCTGCGCTCATCGTTTTAGGCCCGCGCTTCTGCTTGAATCCCTTACCGGATTCATTCTTCTTCTCCGACTTTCCGGACTTGTCCTTCTTACGCATTCCGGACTTATCCAGCAGCATTACTGTCTGTTTCAAGATTGAGTCTCCGAACCAGTATTTCCAGAGCGTGAACGGCGAGATTTGCCCGTAGAGGGCGATGATGATGTCGTTTCTTGCTCCGAGTTGAGTTTTGCTGCGATATTGGTAATAGTCTCCTTGGTCATCATCGTCTCCATCGACGCTGCAGCGTGTAGGGATGCCAAGTTCTTGGAAAAAAAACCCATATCGGAGTTTTCAATCAAGACCGAGATTATGGGGGCAAAGTCTTCCTGGCTATACTTCCTATCCAACTTACGCCACAGATACCAATGAAATAGTCTAATCCTCCACGGGAATCGAAGAATAGCTATTGCCACTACCTGAGCAACAAGTTTACGGTCATCGTCGCTCGAAAGGATGTCTTCGGGAGTTTCAATCTTTTTGCGTCTCAGTTCGTATAAGAGCTTATTAATACGCCTCGATGTCCAGTTGCCCAGACGTGCGATACGGTATGTCTTTTTGCCAAGGGAGAACGAGAGTTTCTCATTTTCCTCAAGGGCTTGCAGTTGGCGGTCTATTTCCTGTGTGTTCATAAGATTAATGGTGCGTGGAAACCCCTGCCTTTAGACGGGGGTGACTGACACATTCATTGTTTAATTAAAAGAGGGGGACGCGACAACCCGTCCCATCCCCCTCGGTGATTCTCGCCTCTCGACTAAGAATTTGTTGTGTAAGCGATTGCGCCATTCACAATCATACCGGTCTTGAGGCTTGCAGTGTTAACTGATTGTGCAGACACAGTGCAGTGGATGCAAATCATCTTGTCTTCGATGACGAGGGCAGAAGAAATCTTCGCCTTAGGGAAGATGAGAGTCTTGTTCAGGTCCTCGTTGATGATTGCGATAGGACGAGTGACGACAGGGAGGTCAACACCGAATCCCATTGCGGTTGCTGTACCCACCGACTTGAGCCAAGGAACGGAAAGAGAGCTGATGTTGATGTTTGCACCCTTGAGGAGCTCTATTGCAAGGTCATTTTCTGATTCGAGAGAAAAGTCTGCAAGGGTCATTTCAAAGGCGAGCGTACCAGCGGTTGTGATGGTGGCAATCGGGTTGCCCTGCTCGTTACGAATGACGGTCTCTGACACGTCTTCGCCGGTCCAGTTGGTTGAATCCTCTTTCACGTTGCCGACAGAGCGACCGTTCTGGAAGGAAGCGAGAGTTGCTGACGCATAGGAAGAAATCTCGTCCCACATCACGATGTCACCCTGGCCAACAAAGAAGTCACCAAGAGAGACTTTTTTGATATTTGTTGTAGTTGCCATAATTTAATAAATTTTGACGTTGAAATTCATTGTTTTTGAGGAATATCCTGAATACAGGCTCCTACCTGAATATACAAGGTTTTTCTTGTCGAGGGAGAAATGGTAAGAACCCCTGACAAAAGGGTTCTTCACAGCATTGGAAATTCGATTGAGCAAGTAAGACTCGCGGACGGAATTGGCAGCTCCGTTACCGGGAAGTTTGACATTCAAGATGAGAAGGAGGCTGCAGCTCCGAATGCCGAAGCCGGAAACAGGTGTCGAAAGAGCACCGTTGCCGACAACCTCCACAAAGGACTCCGGAAGGTTCGACGTAGGAACGGTATCGTTCGGATAGAATCCGACAACACCGTCAGTACCGCCGACTCCGTTGGCCTTCAAATGATTCACGAGTGCTTCTGCAACCGTATTTACATCTTCTATTGTCATTTCTTCTATGCGCTATATCCGTGCGCGGCCTTAATCTTGATAATCTCTTGTTCAGTTGCTTTCCTGAGTTCATCGAACCAACCTCTACCTCTCTTGTTCGGGCCTCCGTCTCCGCTGCCTTCATTAACCCATACCCCATAGGGAGCGGTGCTGATTACTGCCAGCGTGAAGGTTCCGTACCGTCCGAGAGGGCATCCTGCATTGCCGCTGAGTGCTGCCCTGAGAAGTGCCCTTCCATCCACGGCGAATCTTGCTCTATGGTAAGTGATGGTTCTCGGTCCGCTTGCCTGTTTCTGATTCATATAAGGCATAAACTTTACCAGCTTTCCGTTCTCATAGATGGCACATCCGGTACTATCCGTGAGGTTGTATGTCTGGTCTTCATAAGTATACGTCTTACTGGCAATCCAGTTCTTGACAAACATTGCGAGCTCATCGAGAATCGCGAGAGCCTCCTTCCTCGCCAAAGGATAGACCTGTTTCCGGGCGATTTTTGCCATAACCTCACGATTATGGGCCCTCATTGATTCATTCAGTGGCATCGGTCTCGTATAGTTCGAGTTCCTGACCTCCTATTTCGTCATCCTCAACAGGATAAGCTTGCTTGATTTTGGCGGTGTAATGAGTCCCATTTTCAAGCGTCACGTTGATAGTGTCTCCAGGTAATATCTTGATGTCTGTGTCAGGGATATGGATATTTGCCGTACCCTGCATACGCTCGCCAAGATAGTGCGCGTAGCCCTGCTCACAGTAACAAGCCAAGTCACGGATAATCGAGACAGGCGTTGCAACCCCTGTGGAGGGATTGATTTGCTCGCCGCGATATATCGTGCACTTGTGCGGATAGAACGTGAAGCCTTCGACTACCATAATTCAGTAAAGTCACTTATCTGCAGGATTTCAACAGTCGGAAACTCAGCATTCCACTTGGCACGCAAGGTTTTGGCTTTCGCCTGCCAAGCGACCCTATCCTGCTGGGAGGTCTGGAGTGCAGCGGTTGTAATCGAGCGATTGCCAATCTGCTTTCTCTGTGCGCCTCCGTTTACGATTCCGGCTGCAGCATCCCACATAATTGCTTCGGCCAAATCACGTGACCTCTCGTCAATGGAAAAGGCAGGAGTATGTTCTGCTATTTTGTATGCGCCCATCGCCTTCTGGATAATTCTATCCGGGAAGGTGTAGTTTGGGAGCACCTGCAAGTAGTCTTCAATCAGAAGTGCCATAATCCTGCCTCCTCATTAAATCGTTGTCAGGTAAGCCATATTCTTGCCCTGGGTGAGCACGTAGAGGTAAGTTTCCTCGGTGTCCCAAATCTGAACCTTCTCACGGAGGTTGCAGTTATAGTCCACAAGGATTCTACCGCCATCGTACAGACCAGAAGAATGAACGGAGTCACCAGGGCCGCCCACCATAAGGTGTCCGGTTGCGTGGATTTCTCCAACTTCGCCCTTCGGACGTGCAACAAGAGTTCCCTCGACGAAGCCGGTCTGCTCGTTCATAACGAACTTCTGGGTCTTGACATCGAACTTAGGAACAGCTGTTACGAACCTACGAACGATAAATTCTACGCCGCAGCGAGCTGACAACTGAGCAGCGAGCTGAGCGTCAGACATACCGTAGGTAGTGGCTGCAAGAGAAGGGCTCTGGCTGGCAGTGCGAGGTCCGATTCCAGGATTCATAAACACTGCGATAGCCTCGCGAACTTTGCTGTGACGGCAGAGAGCGCGGAAAGTCTTGAAACCAATCTCGATAACGATATTGGACTTGTCGAAGCCACGGTCCTCAAGCTTCTGGACGAGAGCGTCGATGTCGGCGATAGGGTCAGCTGCAGTACCCTCAGTAGCGAAGGTGCTGTCAGTCCACCACTTCGCAGTGGAGGTCTTGGCAATCTTGTTTGCTGCAGGGACCTTGAAGTCGAACTCTACGTTGAAGAATGAACCTGAGTTGTTTTTTGCAGTGATTTCGTAATTGCCGTGGAAGATAACATAGTCACGCATATAAGATGCGCGAGCGTTATGCTCCGCGAACTTCTCGTCAAGCTTGGAGGCAATCATATCCTGTGCAGCCTCGACGAGAGGAGTACCGACGAGCTCAGCGTTCATAAGAAGCTGCGCCTCGTGGAGATAGTCTTCCTTACCGATGGTGATATTGGTGGCTACGGAAGGGATAGTACCTTCGAGAACCTCAGCACCCTGGGTAGGTTCAGGTACGGCGTGCGCGTCAAGAGCGACGTGCTTTGCCATTATCTGAATGTGAGAATTACGCTGCAAAGCGGCGTAAGTCATATCGAACGCGGGCTTGAGCGGAAGAACGCGGAAGCCGAGCGTGTCGCGCTCCGGACCAGACTGGTAAGGGAACACGACATCTTCGAGGAAGGATGAGAACTGCTCGTTTGAAAGCAATCCGGCCATTTCCATCAAAGACTGAAAGTTACTGGTGTAAGCGAATGCTGCCATAGTTATTCAGTTTTTAATAGATATCCTCCCACTTGACAGTCTGCAGGGCTGCCCTCATTTCGGCAGAAGCAGCAGGAGCGGTGTCGGCGATGACACGGCCAGCGTCGCAAAGAACGACATTGAGCTTGGTAGCATCAAGTTCGTCTTCGGACATACCGTCATAAATGAGATTTGTCTTAGTTAAACCAAGTGGCTTCTTAGCAGCCACAGTTTCGAGTACAAGCACATCACCGGCAGCAAGAGTACCAAAGGCATTTGCTGTAATGGTGAGTTTGTAGAATCCGTCAGTGTCTATTGCGATAGCCGCAGATGAGACAGTGACCTTCTTGGTGGTGTCAGACGCTTTAACGAGTGACATACCATCGACGAGCAGAGGAAGGCCCTCACCCTTCGCAATCTTGACAATAGTAGCTTCAGCTGATACTGCTTCAAGAACGAGATAGGTAGGCATCGGGATATAGGTGTGCTTTGTCGAACCTTCATAGCAAGGAGTGGCGGTCCTGATGGATTTAGGCCAGAAAGCCCGAACCTTGTTGGTTCCGTCAATCTTCGCGCTCAGGTCGATGAGTCCACCCATAACCCTGGACCCATTCTGCTCCAGCCAGACAGGAATTATTCCCTCTGACTTGACGGACTTACCAGGACCATAGATGTGGCCGTGTCCGTTCTGGAGTGGAGTGTTTGCCATAATAATTATGAATTAAAGGTGAATGATTACTTGAGTGCTTTTTCTCTCCTTTCCTTTTCGGCCTTGCGCCTTGCAGCGGCAGCCGAGAAATCCGGTTTTCCAGGGTCTCCAGAACCTTCCTGCGGTTTGTAGGTCTCGCCCCTCTTTGAGAGCGTCTCGTTGAAAAGTTCTTTTGCCTTGTCGAAAACCTGCTGAGAAGTAGCGGTGTTTCCAAGCTGATACTCAGCAATGACAACTGCGTTATCGAAGTCGATACCCCAAGCCTTTGAGAGCTTAAGTTCTGCCTTCTTTGCTTCGACCTCAGATTTTCTCGTCTCAAGAATTTTGGTCTGATTCATCTGGTCAACCTGTGACTGGAATGGCTTGATAGCTTCTGCTACAGCTGTAGCAACGGCTGCTTTGACCGCTTCCTCTGTCATTCCACCTGCGGGTGCGGGTGCTGGTGGAGGAGTTGGAGCCGGAGGTGTGGCAGGTTTGTAGTTCTTTGCAAACTCCGCAGAGTCGTGGATAAAGTTGCGATTCATAGTGTCCACAGCACCAAAGGCAATGTTGTCAATGAATGCTGCGAGTTCCATTTCATCGCCAGCAAGAGGAATGAGTGTGGTAAGGG
>CABUIX010000066.1 GCA_902491795.1 uncultured Bacteroidales bacterium
CTGCTTTCGAACTGGTCGAGAGTCATTCCGAGGCTCTCGAGCTTTCTCTGGTCGGGGACAATCAGGATGCGGCGGTCAATGCATCCGCTGATGTCCACCATTGCCACCTCGTCCAGCTGCTCGATTCTCTTGGCTATCACGTCGCGTGCGAAGTCGCTCATCTCCATGAAGGCCTGCTGCCCCCGCCTGTCCTTGAGCGTTACATTGATGTAGAATGCCGGTATGTCGGTTGCGCTGGCCTTGAAGACCTTCGGCCGCTGTATGTCGGGCAGCGAAGCCATGGACCTGTCGATCCTCTCGTTGACTTCGATGAAGAAGAAGTCTACATCCTGGCCTTCCTCGAGAGTCAGGGTAATGGATGCCGAGCCGTCCTTGGATGTGGCCTCGATCTTGTCGAGATGGTTGATCTGCACCAGACTCTGGCGCAGGGGTGCCACTATAGCCTCGTCGATCTCCCTTGCGGAGAGGTCGGGCGCCGACACCTGCACCGTGACGAACGGTATGTCCACATCGGGAATCAGCGACACCGGCAGGCGTCCGATGGACACGATGCCCAGCACCACGAACACCAGCAGCACCATGGTCACCGATACGGTTCTGTCCAGGATCCGGTCGAGCATAGGCTATCTGTTGAGTTCGACGGCCGAACCGTCGGCAAGATTGAGGTTGCCGCTGACGATGACCAGGTCGCCCTCCGAGAGTTCGGCTCCCCGGTCGGAGTTGGCCTCGACCACATAACTTTCGCTGTTGGCGTTGAGCAGGTTCACATAGACCCATTCGGCCTTGCCGTCGTTGTATCGGAACAGCACGTCGAGGTTGTCCCTGACGACCACGGCCGACTTGGGCACCACGAGCTGCCTGGACAGGGTGCGCTCAACGGTCACCTTGACGTTCATCCCGTCTATCAGGCGTGGGTCGCCCGGTATCACCGCCTCCACCGCCACGAGGCCGTTCCCGTCGACCTTGGGGTTGATGCTGCTGATCTTGCCTTTGATCGGGCTGCCTCCTGCGGTGAATGGCTGGACCTTTACATCCTGCCCCTTCTCCAGGAAGGAATATTCCGATTCGAGGACAGTGAATGCGACCTTGAAGGAACTGTCGTCCATCAGGGTGCAGAATGCCTCGCTCCCGCTCTGCTCGTGAACATTGAGCTTGATGTCGGCCACCCTTCCTGCGAATGGAGCGCAGAGCCTCGTGCCTTCAAGCGCCCTTTCGGCCTTGATGAAGTCAAGCCTGGCTGCGCTGTAGCCGGAGCGCACCTTTGCCAGCGCAAGCAGGTCAGCCGGAGCCGAAGCGGTGTCGGAGGGAGAATAGCCGAGGCCTGCAAGCACATCAAGATATTCGAGCCTGGCCCTTGAAAGGGCAACCGAGGCTGATTCCAGTGCAATCTCGAATTCGCGGCTGTCGAGACTGGCAATCAGCTCACCCTTGGAGACAAGTTCGCCGTTGGACACGTTGATGGACTCGATTGTCCCGGACGTTCCGAAGTAGAGTCTGCTGCATGTGCTGGACGACAGCTTGCCGTTGGAGAGCAGCTGCAGCGGGAAGTCCTTTTTCTTGAGGGTGTCTATTTCCACCTTGTTGATTTCCGGACGGTAGTCGAGTTTGTCCGAACCCGACCCGTTGCTGCCGCCGCCCTCGCATGATGATACCAAGGCCGCTCCGAGAAACAGGAGCAGCAGTCTATTGTGCAATTTCTTCATAATCCACGATGATGTCAGTACCTCCGATGAAGTCGTATAGGGTTAGCTTGCGAAGAGTGTAATAGTAGTTCCAGTAGTCTCCGAGATCTTCGATGTACTGCTGCAGGGCAGTGTCGCTTTCGGTCCTTGCGGTGTTGAGGTCAGTGACCGTTGCCGTCCCCGAACGGAAATTCTCCATCACTATCGCGTACCTCTCCGCCGCTATGTCCCTGGCCCTGCGCGATACCTCGCACCGCCGGCCCTGCCCGTTGAACTGCGCCACTGCGGTGAACAGCGCCAGCCTCTTGTCGTTTTCGGCCTGCTGGACCTGCGCTTTCACGACCTCGGCTGCGGCTTCGGCCTTCTTGACCTTGCCCCGGCCTTCTCCCCAGTCGAAGATCGGCACGGAGAAGCTCAGCCCTACCACCTCCTGGTCCGGAAGATTCATGTAGACCTCGCGGAACTGGGACGAAGTCTTGGAAAGGCCGAAGGTGGCGTTGAGCTGCATGGTAATGCCCCTGTCGGCCTTTGCCTGTGCTATGGCCGATTCGGCGGTCAGCAGGTTTATCTGGTTCTCGTAGTTGAACGATGAGTTCTGCATGGTCTTCTCCAGCACGAAATCGTAGTCCATGCTTATGTCCGGGAGCGAATCGTCCGCAAGAGGATATATTTCGTAGGACTCGTCGTAGCCGAGCAGCGAGTTGATTGCCATCTGGGCCTGCCGGAGGGCATCATAACTGTCGTTGATTGCGAGACTGTCGTTGAGCGAGCGCAACTCCAGCTGGAGGTACTCGTCGCGGGAGACGCTGCCGAGCGACATCCTTGTCCCGGCTATGGAGAGCATCGCGGAGGTGTTGCGGAAATTGGCCTTTGCCGCCTCGTGGCTCATCTGTGCCGACATCAGACTGAAGTAACTTTCCACAGCCGAAATGGTCACGTCCTCCATCGATTCGAGATAGGCCCTGCGGGCCCTCTCGTATTCTTTCGGGGATATGAGTTTCGCCCATTTGAACTGGTTGTAGGCAAACAGCGGCTGCGTGTACGACAAGGTTATGGGCTGGGAATACCAGGTGACGCCGGAATTGGAGAACTCGTCGATGCGCGTGAGGTCGGTGTACAGCGAGACCGTGCCTCCGGTGAACCCGATGTTCTGCCTGAGCCTTAGCCCGATGCTGTTCTGCATGTTGTAGTTCTCGGTATAGATCATCTGCCCCGTCTCGTAGTTCTGCAGCAGGCGCAGGGAACGGTCGAAATTTCCCAGATTGCCGTAGAGTATAACCGAAGGAAGACGGCTCGCGAGGTACGAGCGCCAGGCCCAGTAGTCCGACACGAATTCCGACCTTGCCTCCAGTGCCTGCACTGACTGGCTGCGCGCCACGTCTATCACCTGGTCGAGGCTCATGGCCTGTGCCCTGGCCTGAACCTGGGGCTGCGTCAGCTCCGGTGCCTGCATCTGAATCTGTTTCCGGGTCTGTGCCAAGACTTGTGCCTGTGTGTGCATCCGAGTCCGTGCCTGGACGGCCGGAATATGTATGAATCCGCCAGCAAGAGCGAGCAGAAGTACTGTTCTTAAGGCATGCAGTCTTTTCATATCTGATTTTCGGTTATTCGGTTTCGGTCTGCGGTTTATGTTCTGCAGTCCGGATTGCTGTTTTGTCTTTTCGCCTATAGGATTTCTGCCTTATGGCTTGAGTTTCAGTGTCTACGGTTCAGTAATCGAGTTTTCGTGTCAGGTCGCCTGACGCGCAGGCGGTATTTCCAAAGTTATTGAAAAAATCATCAATATGCAAGTGACGGAACATCAGTAAGGAGGTGGCGGAATATGCCGCATTTTGCTCTTGGAGCTTACGGCCTTTTCTCAGATCAGCTCTCTCAAGTCATAGACTTAGGGAGAAAAGGACGGGAACGGCTTGGAAGAAGGGCGTGCCACCTCATGAAAATCTGCCTGTGCGATGATTTTTGCCAAGTGGTTAATAATCAGTAGGTTCGCTTTTCTGATAGCACAGGCATAGGCATTTACAACCCGTCTGCCTGTGCGCTCAATTACGCAGAATCGGCTTTTTGCGGCCCTGTATGGCCGATTTTTCATTTCCAGGCGCACAGGCAGATTTTGATTTGGAGGAACGGACCGATGGCCGCCGATGGCCAAAGACACCCGCCGCGACCGAATCCTGTCGCATCCGAAGTACCGCGCTGCATTACGGATCAGCTGCGTCTGAAGTATTGCGCCGCGTCCGGGAACCGCCGTATACGAATTATGCCCGAGTGACGGTGCCTTTAGTCGGGGATGCAATATTGCATGCATTTCAATTCTCCGTTGAATCCGTCGCTGATCGTGGTTATCGTCGTGCCGTTGCTGCCCGCAGAGTCGCCGACCGTGAACGAAGAGGCCGTATCGATTCTATATCTCGCGAGCGGTGTGCCTTCCCAGTCGAAGACCAGTATGCTGCTTTCGCCCGGAGACGCAGGGTCATTGAACAAGGCATATATGTGTCCGCCGTAAGCGGTCAGTTTAAGAAAATAGTCTTCCGCTTCACCGGGCTTGATGTCCTGCGGCCTGATGATTTGTCCGATGAAAATTGTCCTGATGATCGTGCCGTCGGCAGAGCGTATGTCAATTTGCGGAAAATTGAACCAGCCGATGGCGATTCTCGTGAGGTCCGGGTTGACGCAGCAGTCGCTTTGGGCTATTTCGTGCGCGGAAAGATCCTGCGGAAATTCGAGGACATTGCTGAAAGTCCTGTAATTGCCGAAGTCTTCGCCGGTGCAGAAAAACTTGCAGTCCATATCGTCGGAGACTCCGAAATATCCGATTCCGGGACGATGGTAGACTGCCCTTGCGGACGTGCCGGTTCCGGCGGAAAAGTTGAATTCCTCTTCGGACATGATTCCGTTTTTGTCCACTTTGAGTCTGTATGCGGTGCCGGTTGCCCGGTCCAGAAAGTGCAGTATGAGGGAATCGGCATATGCCGTATGGACTCCGGTGTATTCCGGAGCGAGGAATTCTCCGGGACCGCGGCCCCGCCTTCCGAACTGCTGCAGGAGGTTTGATTCGGAATCGTACAGTGAGTAGAAAAATTCTGTCCTGTGCTCCCTGCACAGCATGTACTGGCCTATGGCATCAATGTCGATGAGTCCCAGCCTGTCATTGAAACCGGCCAACTGCTTCCCGGGCAGTGTGATGTCTACCGGGAATTCCTTTACGATTTCATGCGGCGCGTCCACCCTAGAGCAGCCGGCAGCGGCGATAAGAGCGGCGAGGAGGATGAATTTCTTTTTCATTTTATTGAAAGTTTAAGGATTTGTCATAATGTTGTCCTGTGGCGTGCGTATGTCTTGCCGGAAGACACAATACAGATTATAGACGATATATATAAATCCTCGGTGCGGGATGCATGGAGGCGCAGAACAGTCTGTCACCCTGCAGGTGGATGGAACATACGGTCTTTTCCAGTTCGTATCGCCTGACGGGGTTGCCGTCCCAGTCGTATACGAGCAGGTGGCGGCATTGGAACGAAGGGTCATCGCTGTTGGATAATTTCTTTCCTGAAAACAATAAGTAGATATAATACATATCAGAACAAGCACTGCAGAATCCCCTAATGTCATCTTGCTCGTGTTTTGGAGAAAGCAGCCTTTCAACATTTGATTTGGTGACCTTTGGCTCAAACCAGATCTTTCTGTCAGTTTCCCGAATTACGTTTGAGTCTGCGTCAAAAATCGAAAAGACGCCGCCACAAATAGTGGAGCAGACTCCTTTTTTGTTGTCAGGTCTCATTGAGAAAAAAGACGAGGTGAACATTGACGATCTTTCAAGTACCGACAGTGCCTCTGTTGATTTGAAATTCTCAACAGGCACGCTGCCCAGAATGTTGCCGTTTCGGTCTATGGAAGCATACCAGGTTCCATCATCGAACAACCCTGCGACAACGGATGCGTCGCCATATCTGTAAACAGAATATGGCCTTACTGTATTAGTCTTTGATTGTCCCTCGTTCATTGAAGATTTTTCGAAAACAGTTTGCTGTTTGTTTTGGAGTGTCGCAGAGATGTCTAAGGAGTACAAAATTTGCTGGCTGACATCAAATACTTCCAGTCTGTTTCCTATGAGCTGTGTTGAGCCTATGTTCAATATTTCGTTTGGCCCTCGGCCCCTGCGGAAGCATTCAATTTTTTCTTTTGTCTTGGGATTTATGATGTCGACAGCATTATCTGTTCCACTTTTCACAATTATGAGCCAGTCTTTATAATAAAAAACCCTGTTCGGCATCATGATGTTGAAAGTTTCCAACTGAACCGAGTCCGCAGGTGCAATCTGCACGACCTCGCTGAAATCGTCCAGAACGAGGTCGCAGTCGGAGACCCGGCCGCAGGAGACCGTCAGCAGAACAGCCGCCAGCAAGCCTGCCGCCAGCAGCCCGGAAGCCAGCAATTTCGTCCCAAATAACTTTGCACCCGGCAGCCCGGCGGCCAATGACCTTGCTTCAAATAATATTAACTTCCGCAATTCGGGAACTGACGGTTTTGCCGTCAACAAATTTTCTGTCAGCGGTCCGGAGGCCAGCGGCCTTTCCTGCGGAGAGGGAGCCGGTGATGTGGAAACTGCGGCCGAGGCGAGAAAGCGAAAGAGTTTTTTCATGATTCTGAGCCTGATTCTGAATTTAATTCTGAAAAAGCTTGTTCAAACAAGTGGTTTTCATAAAGATATGCGTTTTGTGCCTTCTTTCCAAGAAATGAGCGTGGCAATTCACCGGAGTAATTCATGGGAGCAATTTACCGGAATGAATTTCGTTGACAGAACTTGGCCGAATGAAAAAATGCCTGTGCGCCTGGTTTTAGCAATTTTCTGATAATCAACGCATTGACATTTCGAGCTGCACAGGTATCGTGAGTCAGAACCCGTCTGCCTGTGCGCCTGCTTTTTTAAAAGCGATTGACTGACAATTGGTTACAGAAAGGCTCTACACAGGCATTTTTGCCGGACGGCAGACGGAAAAACGGCAGACGGAAAAACGGCAGACGGAAAAATGGCAGACGGCAGATGGCAAACCACTGTCTTTCAGCGGCTGCCGGCAGGCGGTCTGATTCTTTCGCTGTATCTTGGCACCACCCCTATCACGAAGTCTTCAGGCACGAAGCCGAAATACCTGCTGTCCCTCGAGTTGGAGACATTGTCTCCGGCGAAACTGAGGACTTCTTTGATATTGTGTTTAGAACCGCAGGCAGTGAAGAGGAATGCTGCCAGAGTATAGAGGAGCAGAATGAAGTTGGAGCGTGACGGGTGTTTCATCGGTTTGTCGAACTGCCTTGATTGTGATGGAACTATAGAGAATATTTAATAATAGTGCCTTCCGAAGAAGCTCCAAAGATAATCTGCCCGTCAGGTACGACATCAATAGAAATGATTTCGTTGTCAAGCATATAGTTGGTGATGTAGTTCCCTTCCCAGTCAAACACTCTTATTATATTCCCATAGGATGAATTTCGTTCATTCGTGAAGCGTCCGGAGTATAGAGCGTAAATATAGTCATCGTTGCAACATACATCCACATATCCTTTCCGTTCATCTTCTTCATGAGCTAGCGCTCTGCCTCCACCGATAGTGACGACCTGATATTGCGGCTCGAAGCATTCAGGTCCTTTGATGATAAGAGGAGTTCCTCTGACAAGGTCGACGATTTCCAATTGGTCGGCGTAACGACATGCGATGACACACGCCTGACGCGTATTGTTGGCTTTGATGACACCTTCAAATGCTTGAAGTTGAAAGTCTGATATCCGATTTTTTCTGGTGTCAGGTATATATCTTGCCAGCACCTGCAGCGAATCCCCTTGTACTAGTTCGACTATTCTTGCATCCTCGAAGTTGCCTAAGGCAATAAGTCTGTTGCCGTATCCGCATATACAGGATATTCTTCGGGATATCCCTTCGCATTCGAATAATTCTGTAGGGTAATATTCCTGATGGAGTAAACTGTCAGTATCGGCTTTTAGAATCTTGTCGAGTGTGATGTCATATATTAATGTGGTCTTGTTGCTGTCGAGTTGCGCAAAATAGAAAGCTCCAAGCATTTCTCCCGGCCCTCTGCCCTTTTTGATGAATTTGTTCATCTTCTGACTGACCGGATTGTAGACATACATTTGCGCTTCTGGCGATTTGTTATCCTTGAATAGCAACGATTTTTCCGTGAAATAGATTCGCGTGGGTGCGATAAGGTTAGGAATGTTCAGATCCTCGCCCTTAATCGTTTTGGCCGGTAGGTCTTTTTTCAGGACTATTACCGGGTTTTCCTGCCGTCGACATGCCGGCAGCAGGAAAACCATTGCAATAAAGATGAATAATAGGTTTAAACGCATGGCATTAATGTTGAGAAAAGTAGTATCCGGCTTGTACAACTCGGTAATCGCCGTCAACACAATCCGAATTTTCATCAGGAATACAGTTCGGACTTTCGCCTTCGCCACTTGCTAAAACTTCTGTATTAGTAGTGATCAAGTTGTTGTCTATGGCTGAATCGTTTAATCTACATGAAAAAATGATGAAAGCACCGATGAGGAGAATTGTAGCAAAAAGAGTAATATAAAAAGACTTTTTCATTTTTTAAATAATTAGTGATTTGACATCATTTTAATTTGATTCACAGGGGCCGTCATCCGGTTTTAGGGAGTGAGAAGGTAATCTCACCCATGATAGAACACACTCGCTGTTCGGATCATCGCAACAAGTTCCGCTATCGCTTTCTCCATTTGAGAGTGCAGAAACATTAGCTTGTAAAAGCAATTGATTGTCATTTTGCCTGCTATTAATGCGACAGGCAAGGACAACTCCTGTGACTAGAACTATAGTCCCTGCTATCACAGCTATAATAGATTTTTTTTGACATGAAAGTTTGATTTATGGAGTTAGTATTTTTAAAATTAATGGGCATATTCGGATAATATCTTGATATATAGATCCATTACCTTTGAATTTCTTGTAGGGTCACCAATCATTATGATTTGGTTTTCTTTGTCTAATAAAAACGAATAGAATAGGTTATCATTTGGAATATTCGAATTTTCAATCATGAACTGGCGTGTTTTATCTTCAAAAATTGGGAACTCGAACCAATTATTTCGAATGGCAAGCATGATGCTGTCTCGTTGTTCTATGGCGGGTTGTATGATTATTACAGGAACAAGACTGGAAGAAGGAATTATATTAAATAGAGTATCTGCTAAATATAATTTTGATATATGACAAGTGGAGCATGTCTCGGAAGGGATATACATTACAAATTTCATTTTATTGTCAAGTAATAATAACTCTTTATCCTCGACTTGGTAATTGTTTATAGCGCATAACGAGTCAGGAAAAATAATCGTGCTACCTATTAATGTAGAAACAGATTCTTTAATGGCTTTATTGTGTGACCGACACGAATATGCAGCAATGATTGCAACAAAAATCATTATTGCTATCATTATGTAGTGAGAGAACTTGTTTAAAAAATCTTCAGCAATGTAATAACATTGGTTTAATTGGTTTATGGCAAATTTGATGATAGTTATTTATATATCCAAAACTATCCACAAGTTATTTGACAGTCCGTCTTGGCTCGTTTTGGTTGCCGTTCATACCAAAAATGGTCGGCGTGGGCAAGGTTTTGCAATTCACCTTCGCGGTGGAAGTGCTTTCTGCGGCTCTGGAATGGGGTTGAACAGCGCAGGTGGACACTTTTCCTTTCCACCTGCGCCGCCGATCGGCCTTCTGCGGGCCTACAGGGCATTCGGACCGCGAAGGTGAATTGCAAAATGCAGGAACGGGTGCCCGCCATGCCATGCCTTCTACGGCAAGTCGTATCTGTATATTTCCGAGAGCATCGTGTCGAGGTTGACGGTGAGGGTGTACAGGTGACCGTCGCTGACGAGGAATGAGGAGAAGGGGATGTCAAGGGTGCAGGTGTACAGATACCTGCCGTCCCAGTCGTAGACTTCTATTTCGTCGGTATAATATGGCGGAAAGCCTTTGTAGTTGTCGGGGACGTACCCTGCAGGAGAGAGAAGACAAGTCAGAAGTCCTATGTATATTGCGGAGTCCGTTGCGTAAACGGTTCCGCCGAGCTTGGATTTGGGGTCGCGCTTCGGATTGAGCCCGTCTGAAGCGGCGGAGTATGAGGGATATTCATCATAGATGAAAGTCTCGGAGACGGGGTCTTCCGATATGTTGAGAATTGAGAAATACCGTCCTTCTCCCGAGGCATAGAATATCCTGTCTCCGTTGCTGAAGACCTTTGAGTTTCTCGTGTACATCATTTGTTTTGGCAGGGCGTTGCCCTTGTAGCCATCGTCAGGCCAAAGCGGCACCGGTGACCATGACAGACTCTGATCGGACAGCGTGGCCGTATTCTCCGCCAAGTACGATATAGTCGGAGGATGTCAACAGGTCGAAGTCGTTGCCTATCCCGAGATCGTCAATGTCCGAGAAGTCGATGTATTCCCATTCTGTCATGTCCCGGATTCCGAAGACCGGGATTCTGATCAGTCC
The DNA here is from genome assembly GCA_902491795.1 of uncultured Bacteroidales bacterium. Lineage (GTDB taxonomy): Bacteria > Bacteroidota > Bacteroidia > Bacteroidales > UBA932 > Cryptobacteroides. The sequence continues at coordinate 10,210 of CABUIX010000066.1, forward strand.
GTTGATTCCGTACGGGTCGTGCGACAGGACGAACAGAGAGTCATTGTGGCTCTTGACCTTGGCATAAACGACTTCCATAGGTCCGCGGCCTTTATGAAGAAACTGTCTGGTTTCGGATCTGCCGCCTATTGGAATTGCCGCCAGCTGACAGTCCGGCGAAATCAATGTGGCGACAATAAGGCTGTCGTCGGCATATACAATCTCAAGGAGAGACATTTCCGAATCTGTCTCAAGCTTCTCTCCATTCAGTGAAACAAACCTTTCGCTTCTGTCTTCATGCTGCATTGCACATGAGGACAGAAGCAGAAGAATAAGCGCAGCAATAATCTGTTTCATTCTATGTTTCTCATGCCGGCGGTATTGGCAATGTATGTGTTTCCTAATGCGTCTTTTACTAAATACGAGCAACTGCTGGTAGAGAGCACACAAGGTATTGTAGGAATACTTTCGTCATTTGAAAGTGCTTCAACATTGATACTGAAGAAATCATTGTCATTGTTCTCTTGCTTGCTTACTTACAACGGCGATTGTCATGACTGCAGCTAAAAATGCTGCTGCAAAAAGGATTTTCTTTTTCATTTTGACAGGTTATTTTGGTTTTGGCCTCAAGATGGCAAATTTCCTTCATTTTTGCAAGCCCGTATCAAATCATCCTGCTCATACTGCTCGTTTTGGTCGTTTTTGGTTGCCGTCCATACCAAAATGGTCGGCTCAAGAGCCGGTACTGCCACCTCCGGTTTCAATGCGGGTTGCGTGCTGGATTTGAAACTAAATCATTTCAGGCAATATTTCAGGACATTGCCTTCATGAGAAATTCCATAGACAGTCTGCTCTCCGGGCACGACATCTATGGAGATGACATCGTTGTCGAGCCTGTAGTTGGCGACATAGTTCCCGTTCCAGTCGAATACCCTTATCGTATTGCCATAGGAGGAATTTCGTTCGCTTGTGA
>CABUIX010000067.1 GCA_902491795.1 uncultured Bacteroidales bacterium
AGGATTCGGGCATAATGGGCATCGACGGTGATCTGCTTGTTGGTGGATACGGTTATGTCTCCTTCGGCTCCCGGTCTCAGCTCTTCTCCGGTGGTTACCTCCACCTCAAAATTGTTGATTCCGGTTATGCGCATGTTGTAGATGTAGTTGACGTTGCGCCTCACGTCGTAGTTGTTCACGGCTTCCTGGTCGTTCGGATCGTTTCCGGTTTCTCCAAGGTGAACTATGTAGGTGACGGAACCGAAGACTTCCTCATTGCCTTCGGCCCCTTTTCTCGTATAGGAGAGGTTTCCGGAAATCTCCACGAAGGTGGAGTTCTCCGGGGCGTATTTGAAAGTTCTGCCATGAACGGGCACACGGTTGCTTGCGGGGTCCGACGGGTTAATGGTTTCGTCTGTGTCCCAGGCTTCCCTCATTGCGTAGAGACTGGAGAAATTTCCCTTTTCGGCTACGGTGATTTCCATCTTCGGGACGGGGCGGTTTTCCCTCATGTAGAAGGCGAAAGTGCCCCCTGTGTTGTCACTTTCCGTGACGTCGAATGTCTGGTAGTTGTCGTCGAGCATGCAGGAGTACCCTGTGGATTCGGCATTCGCTTCAAAAGCTGCTGCAGCATCCCAGTCCTCCTGTGTTCCGCTGCCTTTTTCCCTTGGAAACAGGTATGTCACGTTGGGGACCCTGTGTACCCTGTAGGTCATGTCCTCAAAATCCACTGTCCCCGGAACAGCCTCGGCTATCGACACTGTCAGGTTGAACTTGATCTTGGCATCCACTCTCTTTAGCTCGAGATTTACCCCGATCCTTTCGATCTTTCCTTCGTCGTTGATGTTGAGTACGATGCCCTCTTCCTTGGCCACCATCAGGAAGCGTGTCCTGTTGACGTTGCCTGATGTCGTGAATGATACGGAAAGATTTTCTATATCCTCTTTTGTCGTGGCTGCCTTGAGTTGCGCCCCGACTGCGTCGGAGTAATTGGCGACTGCATAAAAGGTCAGGGCCTTGCCGCTGTAGGCGCTCATGTTGGGCGCATTGTCGAAGTATCTCAGGATTGTGCCGCTGGATGCTTCTCCGTCTTCGGTCTGTTTTACCGAATAGGATGTTATGACATCATCATATCCTGTAGGAGTGATAGCCGTGCTCGATACCCAATAGCTCTTTCTGTGTATTATGTTTCCGTCCTGGTCTGAAAGCAGGACATATAGGTTGGTCACGCTGTTCTCCGCAGAAACAGACTGCTCAGTGCGCGTGTCTATGTTGATAGCTTCACCGTAATGCCATCCTATCTCGAAGTCGGAAGGGTCAACAAAATCTCCTTCCGGGCCAGGTTGAAGGGCCTCCCTGGTGCAGGCTGCAGCCGCTGCCAGGACAGACACCAGCGTAATGGCTGCAAGTATGTTTCTCTGGAAGAGTTTCATGGGTCTGTTAACTGAAATCGGGTATGTTCACCGTAACCGTTTCGTCCCAGTCAATGACGGTATATGTGAATGAGTTGTCTTCGTTGTTGTTGAGGGGACACCATACCCTGATGCATGTGTTCCTCTCGCATGCCGGAAGATAGACTGTAAGTGAATGCGGCGTTTCCTCCCAACCTGCGTACCAGCTGTAGTAATTTTGGAAATAATCTACCTTCAGGCTGGTATAATTCTCTGTTGGAGTGCCTGCGGTGACTGCACCGGCATTGTTGCCTCCTATGGTATTGGGCAGGATATAGTATTCGAAAATCTTTGCGAAATTCTTTTCAGAATAGTAATTGGATTTGTCTGCATTTGTCGGGAAAGAGGTATTCTCGAAATAATAGGGGCCATCATCACCTGTGAAAGTCACAGGTGTTTCTCCGGTTTGCATATGGTCTGTAGACTCGATGAATGCGCCTGTGCTTCTGACAGGATCCGAAGACTCAAGGCTGCTTATTCCCCAGTAGTTGTTGCTGCTGTCATTGTCTGAGCGGAACCACACTTCAACCTTGGATACTGCACGGACCACTGAAATGGGTATGGTCTGCCATCCTTCTCTGGCCTCAATGTTGAATCTTCTGTTTCCGTATGAAGTGCCGTCGAGATTACTCATGGGTATCTGCCATTCACTCATGATTTGAGGGGCTGAATCTGAGTACATGATTTTCCAGCCTCTGATGGCTTCCGGTGTTATCCCAGGAACAGGCTCCTCTCCGATATTGACTTTGTTGCCTTCCTGGTCCTCGAAATAGAAACAGTTCGAGTTCGGGTTCAGTATCACGTAGAAATCCATCGCGCCGGACTCAGTAAGGGTGATGGGAAAGATTCCCTCCGCATTTGGCTGGTCGTCGTACAGATAGCCTGCAAGATATCCCTTTCCTGATGCCGCCTGGGCAAAAACGTAGATGGCGATGTCGTGGACCTCGTTCAAATCCAGGGCCTTGGTGTCAAGGATTACGGAAACATTGAACTTGCTTTCTTCAGACGTCAGAGCTTCTTTCGTACATGACGTTGTGCCGGCCATGCATGAAAGAACCATGACCGACATCGTGAACAGCTTTCCGAGTGTCCATTTCAGTACATTGAATATTTGATATGTGCCTTTCATTTCATATCTCCGGGAAAATGATTTCGCTGTTCCATCCGATCACTTCTACAGAGAACCCGTGTCCTGATCTCACCAATTGAAGTCTCAGGTGAACCATCTGCTCGTTGCGGTCGTCTATCTTAATGTCAAGTTGTTCCATCATGTCTGCAAGCGACCTGTCAAAAATGGTCTCTCCGGTATCGTTGCGGTCAATACGGATCCGGGCTTCCGTGTTGTTGTCAAATCTCGGCATGAGATAGCCGGTGATGTAGGAATTGTCCCTCTCGGGGTGCATTGCAAGTTCCGGGACATAGTCTGTCACTTCTTCAGAAGCAGTGTTGGAGAAGTCTATTTGAGCCGGGTGATTTCCGTGTGTAAGTGACACTGTAAAAGCATCGGATTCTCCTTCAAGGGCGGTAATGCCGTCTCCGTAGTCAATCGACGGGTTTCCTATATACGCGAAATCAAGCAGTTCCACCAGCATCATGATGTATGATGCTTCATAGACAATGGTTTCCTTTACGGGTCTGAGAGTGCGTGGGACAGTGATGTCGGCATCTCCGAAATAAAGTTCTTCAATGCCGGATGGAATCTTCCCTTCGGCATATTCGGAACTGGTGATGTTGCCCTCGGCAGGATCGATTCGGCTGCCGTCTCCGGCGTTGCCCCAGCAGACTATCCTGTAGTCTCCCGGTTCAAGCCTGAGTTCGGTGCCTTGTCTCTCCTCAAGCTCAGTTTTCGACAGTTTCAGGGTGTTGTCCAATTTGCCTGAGGGCATATCGTAGATAAATATCAGCACTGAATCAATCCTCTGGGGAAAAATGTCTACAATCCCGTTCCCGAAATAGAGAAAATCAATCTCCACCGGGGTATCGCAATCATCGATGTTTTCCCTTATACAGCTGGCAAGGCAAATGGCGAGGATGACCAGTGCTGATAAGTATCTGCTTATTTTCATTTCGTATTGAATCTGCTATTCAAATCCTGGATAAACATTCTCCGTCACGAAAGGAATGACGGTAACTACAACGTGTACATTGAATGAGTCCGTGTTCATGGTGCTGACTTTGATATTGGTCGGATCCACGATGACCTGCTGCACGCGGTAGATGTAACCCGGCCTGAGAGTCACTTCTGTAGCGAGATCTTGTTCATAGTATTTCACTACATTGGCGAATCCGATGCCGTCTTCTGAACCATAGGCAATGTCCCATTCGAATAAATCCTCTATTTTCACAAGTTCACTTCCTGAAAGTTCTTCCCAACTGTCTGTACCTTTCTTGTAGCACGTAAGATCTATGGGATCGGTATCATCCTGTTCCTTGAACTGGAAATGCAGAGAAGGGAACAGGCTTCCTTCCAAAGCGGTAATGGTTTCTGCGTCGGCCCTTGAAGTGATGTCGTAAGGAACGAAGAAGTTGAAGGGAATGACTTTGTTTGCTCCTCCTTTCTGTCCGTTGAAGAGCAGCCAGTTGTCTCCGCTTGCGGTCTGATCCGAATATGCCGTTGACACAAGAGCACCGTAGCCGTTTGCAGTATCATAATTGGCATAGCAGAGGTATGCATTGAGTTTCTGCTCTGAAGCAAGGGATGTCCACAAGCCTTCAGTAACGGGGCTTGTCTGGGCTTCAAATGTCGGGGTGGCAAAGAGGTCTCCGGCATTTGCATCTGTCTGGATGGGGAAGAGGGGAGCTTTACGGTAGACATTTGAAGCGTAGACACCCACGAGGGAAGGCTTGAAATTGCTGTAATCCACTTTGTAGGTTGCGTCTGCTTCCGTATTTGTCTCGACGATCTCTCCATTGTTGTCTGTCTTGAAATATACTGTTCCCTGTGTCTTTACACCGGCCTGGCTCACTTCGAGGCGTGAAAGAGCAGGACGTATGGTGATTTCGGCCAGATAGTCGGAACCTCCGTTTTCTCCAACCAGAATTGTTCCTGCTTCAGAAGAAACAGCTTGGACAAGAGCCAGGTCCTGGGTCGCTCCGGCATAAATCATCGTGTTCTGTTCATCTGTTGTGTAATCTGTCAGACTGATCAGTTCGTTCAGCTCATTCATGTTGTGGGTTCCTGAAACAAGTCCGGTTTCTGAGGTTTCAAGTCCTGCGATATCGGGACCGTTGGCGACCACATATACCTTGCTTATACCTTCCATGCCTATGAAGCGTACACCTTTATTCGGATTGTCACTTTCTGGGTAGAGACCTGCCCAGATTGTTCTGCCGTTCTCGTCACTGGCATCAGCAGAGGCTCTGTAGTAGTAGACGATGTTGTTATTTGCACTTGTAAAGTACAGATCGAGGGTTTCGAACTCCTTGTATGTTCCATCCCCGACCCACGGTGTTTCTAGTTCCGGGTCAATAGTCGTTTTCGTTCCGGCCTGACCAAAATTGAGGCTCAATGCAATGGATTTAAGACCTTCGTCAGGATTTGCGGGTCCCTGCTCCTTTTGGCAGGAAGCCAGGCTGAATGACGCGGCCAACGCCAATGCAGCATAAATAAAGATTGATTTTTTCATATGCGTTTTGAATTTATAATTATTCAAAGTTGGTACAGAATTTTTTCCAGTTCATTAATGTTGTGTGCAGCCTCGGCATTTCCGGCAGCAGCGGATTCTCTGAAGTATTCCGATGCCCCTTCATAGTCCTCTTCCGATGCCAATATGATTCCAAGGGTGTTAAGCAGAAGCGGATCTTTGGTCCCTTCGAGCATGTCGGCAGCTTCCTGGAGCCTGCCTGCATCGTAAAGCGCGATTGCAGCATTGTTCAGAGCCGAAATGTCTTTCGGATATGTCTCTGCAGCCTTCATAACCACTTGCAGGTATTCAGGACTGTTCTTGCCGTATAGTGCCGCAGCAGACATGAATTCATCTACGCTGAGCACTTCAGGCCTTGTCTGCCACAGAGACTGAGCCTCTTCGGCCGAGAATCTGCGTATTTCGTATTCTATTGAATATTCGGTACGTCTCAATGACGGGAGAATGTTTTTCCTCAGGTAGTCATAAAGTTTTGCGTCGCTCTTGAGTTTGCGCTCCGAGGCCTGCCAGTTGTCTTCGCTCAGACTGTCACGTATTTCCCGTATGATGCTGTTCCCTGAGATGTTCGGATCGGCTGCAGCCGCAGCGAACAGACCTTCCCAGTTTTCGCTGACACTCTCAGCCCTGAAAAGGTAGTCAGGAATACGGTCATCTTCTTTTTTTATATATTCTGCAAGACTTCGTACCCTGTTCCAGGCAAGTTCCCGGTTCAGGTCTTCGGGACCGTCAGGCGATGCATAACCGATGAAGCTTACTGATGTTACCCTGAACATGGTCGTGTCAGAGGCCGTACGAAGCGAAGACATGATTTTCTCCAGAACAGTTTTGTTGTCCTGCAAGTCCGGAAGTATGTCATATTTGTTGACAATGAACTTGATGTCTGCATTTTCGCGAATTTCCCTGTGCTTCTTGCCGGAGGCTGGAGAGGGCGTGAACTTCCAGTCGGCGGTATATGGCGGCAGAATGTTGTCGTATTCAAGAGTGTCGCTGTTTTCGGTGCAGCCTGCACAGCCGCTTTCCCTTCCGTACAGCAGAAACCTTCCTCCGAGCATTGCAGGATCATAGGGGATCTGCGCCAGATATTCAATGTCTCCAGTACCGTTTTTGCTGTCCGGCCTCAAAACGAGACTACCTTCGGGCCTGTCAATGCCTGACAGCACGGACATCCTGTCAATCGCCTTGGCCCTTATCCGACCGTCTATTATAGGAGGGAAGCTGAAGTCCCGAGACCCGTCGTATGATTCGATGACAGGAATGAGTTCAACGGAATTCTGTGCGGCAACTTCCGGCAGCATGCCGGAATCAAGAGTGAAGGTCAGCTCCACGCACCTTCTCACCCCCCGATACCAGCAGAATCTGCCACAATCGTGGCAGTCGGCCGATCCTGCCATCTGACGTCGTCCGGCAACAATGTCTGTGCTCCGGTACCCTGGCATATGAGGCAGGATGACAGAATGACTGAAAATATGTCAAGAGAAAGCTTTTTCATCGTTGTCAGATTAAAATATCATGAATACAATGCTCAGCGACAACTTGGTGATGGACAGGTTGTTGGAGCACCCTTCACCGACCAGGGCTCCACATTTTATGCACTCGTACTGTTCGTATTTTGTGCCGACATATCCGGCTCCGATTTCTGCTTCAATGCTCCAGCGCGGTGACAATATCCACTGATATCCATAGCCGATGCCTGCACCATACATCCATCCCTCGTAACGATAATCCTTGAGGGCGCTTGCCATGCTGAAGGGGAAATAGGGGTTGGCCATATTGAACTCGCCACCCAGAAGATGTGCTGCTAGAAAATGTCCGTTGAATGCTTCGCAGAGCCAGAACCTTGCCTCCGGCTGAACCATCCATTGTTTTTGTTTCCGATATTCCGGGAAATTCCAAGGATTGTAGTTGCCTGAAATGTCAACAGTCCACTTCGGCGAAAGAGCCGTTTCCAATCCGAGATTGACGGTCGCCGTTGCGTCGGAGAGCACATTAGTCTTGACTGCAAGCTTTTGGGCATGCAGTGACGTGAAGGACAAGGCAGACACAACCAAAACAATGGCGAATCTGGTTAGTATTCGCTGCATCATTGATTGATGATGATGTTACAGTAAGTTTAATGTTAATTAGTCATGCCTTGCCGATGCAAATATACAAAAAATAATTTGGAATATTTAACAGTTGAGTAAAATTTGGATGTCAGGACAACTCGACCTCAATGCCGACGTACTCCGGAAGGTAGGAAGAGGGGACCCGATATTTTTCCGACGTCCACCTGTCACCCTTGTGCAGGGTGATGCTTTGGGATCTGTAACTCAGTGTCACTGAATCTTTTTCAACATTTTCGACGGTGACTTTTCCGAGATTTTCACGGATGTATTCGTTTTCGAACCGGACTGCGAGATCCATTCCGGCAGCCAGATCCCTGAATGGAGTTGACTTTGCAGGGAAGCGTGTCATGTGCCCCAGGGCAATTTCCCTGGTTTCGCTCATGTACCAGAGATAGAGAACAGATTCTTCCATAGAGACAGGATTTAAGCAGCAATAGCAAATATATGAAAATAATCGATATATGCAATTGCTGCGGCCGTCATCTTGACATGGTTTTGCGTGCCAGTTCGCGCGCCTCTCTCCACTGCGGATAAAACCTGTCCATGATCGCGCGGAACGCCGGGCCGTGATTCGGGACTGTGAGGTGGGCGAGTTCGTGCACGACAGTATGTTCGATGCACGGCAGTGGAAGCAGCAGGAGGTACAGGCTGAAGTTGATGTTCCCGGTTCTGACATTGCAGCTGCCCCATCGCGTTCGGCTGGCCCGGTAGCAGACTTTGCCGGGCATGACACCCATTTCGGCGGAGTATTTCCGGACCAGCGGAGCAACAATTTCATCCAGCCTTCCCGAAGCCTCGGCTTTTTCCTTCGCGGTGCCGAGCGGAAGGGCAGCGAACCTTGAATTTTCCGTCTCGGTGAGTCTGGCCCTGCGCAGCATGGCATCCTCAATCCAGCCGCGGTGGCCGTCAATGAAACTGCGTATTGCCGATGACGGAGTGAAATATGGAGCGGACACGAGAAGGTCACCGTTTTTTCCTATTCTCATCGACAGCCTGGACGTGCGTCTGTATGTTACGCGTACAGTCATGATTGCAAGATAATCATTTTTGAATCAAAAAACGTCATCTGCCCTTTTATTGGGGTTGTAAAATGCAGGATAATGGCTAAATTCGCAGTTTGGGAATTATATGGATTTTATGGAAAAGAAAGACAGGCACAAGATAGCAACCATCTGCGTACAAGGCGGGTGGAAGCCGAAGAACGGTGAGCCTCGGGCCCTTCCGATAATACAGAGCACGACATTCAAATATGATACGAGCGAGGAGATGGCGATGCTGTTTGACCTCAAGAAGGAAGGATACTTCTATACTCGCCTGCAGAATCCTACAAATGACTATGTGGCGGCGAAAATCGCTGAACTTGAGGGCGGTATAGGAGCCGTCCTGACATCTTCCGGACAGGCGGCGAGTTTTTTCTCCGTTTTCAACATCTGTGGCGCCGGCGACCACTTCATCGCTTCTTCAGAAATTTACGGAGGAACGTACAACCTGTTTTCGGTTACCATGCGCAAGCTCGGGATAGAGTGTACCTTTGTGGATCAGGATGCCACGGAAGAGGAAATTCAGGCCGCATTCCGTCCGAATACGAAGGCTGTCTTTGGAGAGACCATAAGCAATCCGGGATGCCGGGTGTTCGACATAGAGAAATTTGCCCGCATCGCACACCGGAACGGAGTGCCGCTTATCGTGGACAATACATTTGCGACTCCTGTCAACTGCAGGCCGTTTGAATGGGGCGCTGACATTGTCACTCACTCCACCACGAAGTATATGGACGGCCATGCGACGCAGGTGGGCGGAGTTGTTGTAGACAGCGGCAATTTCGACTGGAAGGCCAATGCCGACAAGTTCCCGGGATTGACTACGCCAGATGCTTCATATCATGGTCTGGTATATGCCGATGCCTTCGGCCGCAAGGCGTATATCACGAAGATGGTGTCCCAACTCATGAGGGACCTTGGCTCGATTCCTGCACCGATGAATTCGTTCCTGCTGAATCTAGGGCTTGAGACCCTTCACCTCAGGGTGGCGCGCCATTGCGAAAACGCAATGCAGGTTGCGCGTTTCCTGCATGATGATCCGAGGGTTGCGTGGGTACACTATTGCGGTCTGGAAGATGACCCGTGCCATGCGCTGGGGCAGAAGTACCTGCCGGGCGGTTCGTGCGGGGTGATTGCCTTCGGACTCAAGGGTGACAGGGAAACCGCAATCAAGTTTATGGATTCCCTCCGGTTCATCGCGATAGCTACGCATGTTGCGGACATACGCTCTTGCGTGCTTCATCCGGCAAGCCATACACACCGCCAGCTAAGCGACGAGCAGCTGCGCGAAGCCGGCATTGCTCCGGATCTGATAAGACTCTCTGTCGGAATAGAGGATATAGATGACATTCTGGCGGATATCCGTCAGGCACTGGACAAAACTGTTTGAACATGAAGACATCCATTATCATGACTGCCTTGGCAGTTGTTGCATTTTCGGGCTGCGCCGGAAGGCCTGGACAGGAAGAGGCCTGCGGGAAAGGCCCGGTGGTCACCAGGACAGCGGGAGACCTTGAAGTCACGTGGATCAAGGACAATGCAGGAGAGAGGCTTATGCCGGTAAGCCTGTTTCCGGATGCTCCTCAGTCTCTGATTGACAGCCTGGGAGTCCAGGACGGCATACCCTCGTCGGTCGGGACATTTCTTGTGCGTACTGACGACGGGCTTATACTGTTCGATACCGGCATGGGCGGAGAGAATGCCGGTCTGTATGCAGGTCTCGATTCGCTCGGACTGAAGACTTCGGACATTGACTACATTTATCTGACGCACTTTCATGGCGACCACATCGGCGGCATGATGGCGGGGGGACAGCGTTGTGTTCCCGAAAGCGGCCGTCTATGCCTCACGCATCGAGTATGATTCATGGACTACTCCGGAAAAGGGGCATGAGCAGGCAATAAAGACAATGGATGCGTATGCCGACAGGCTGCACCTGTTCGATTTCAGCGATGTGCTTCCTGGAGGATTCACCGCGGTTGCGGCACAGGGGCACACTCCCGGCCATACTGCCTATCTCAACGGCAAACTGCTTGTCGTGGGAGACCTCATGCATGGTGCGGCGCTTCAGAAACCTCATCCGGAGATCAACGCGAGCTTTGACATGGATCCGGCTATGGCTGCCAGGACCAGAAAACTTTTGATTGAATATGCCGGGCAGAACGGTCTTTTGATGGCCGGTATGCATTTGCCCGAGCCCGGCTTCGACGACTATTCGGCAGATTCTGCCGTAAATTGAGGATGACGGCGGGAATCTCCGCCGCAACAGGTTAGTTCCGATTGTATTGCCGGCAGCCCTCCGTTCTATGCAACGCCGGGCTGCTTTATAAAGAAAAATTCTACAATGCGACATATTATATGGGAAGTTATGTTCTGATAACCGGTGCAAGTCAGGGGCTTGGCAGAGAGCTGGCCCGCGAGGTTGCGGCCAGGGGAATGAATACTGTCCTGACGGCCCTCCCCGGCGAGAATCTGCAGGCTGTGTGCGAAAGTTGCCGCATGGCGGGAACTGAAAGCGTCGGCTATGAATTTGACATGACAGACAGTGACAAGCTCCTTGAATTCATCAATGAATTGAATTCGAAATATGAACTGTCCGGACTGATCAACAATGCAGGAACCCAGGACGGAAATGACATTG
>CABUIX010000068.1 GCA_902491795.1 uncultured Bacteroidales bacterium
GTTGAGAAGTTGTGTGAAAACGAAAATATGCAGGAACAATCACCAGCCCTGGGCCGAAAGCGGGTGCTCGAGGCCGTCGGGGGTGACAAGTACGGAACCTGCCTCGGGGAGGGCAAGATGTCCGATGATGTCGAATACCTGGAAATCAGTACGGAACCTTTCGTAGTCCTTGATCGGTATCACGTAGAGAAGCCGGAAGTCGTCGCCGCCGTTCATCGCGGCTGATACGGGGTCAATGTCAAGCTCCTTGCCGAGCGCAAAGCTGTTGCCCTCGAACGGAATTCTGTCGGCATAGACCTTCGCGCCGAGCCCGGTGCTGCGCGACAGCCTCAAAACGGCATCAGAAAGGCCGCGTGAGACGAATGCACCGGCCGCAGGTACAATTCCAAGTTCTTCCAGCTGCGCGAGCGTCACAGGGCTCAATTCGGGCTTGAGGTAGTCGCCTACCATCATCCTGTATTTCTCGAGCTCCCCGCTCCTGTGCTCCAGGACCTGCTGTCCGAAATAGGCCGAGCCAAGGCTGCCGGACACACACAGAAGGTCCTTGCTCTTAGGTACAGGACGTTTTTCCATCGTGGCGGAGAGCCGCAGGCCGCAGGCCGAGAGGCTTATGGCAAGGCCGTTGCGGGAAGGCTCCAGGTCAAGGGAAAGGTGCTTGTAGCCGTGTTCCTTTGCGGCAGTCACCACCCCGCTCCAGAATTCCTTGATGTGGCCGTAGTCCAGTTTCGAGGAGATTCCGAGCGTTACGCCGAGCACGTCGGGATGGGCAAGTGCCGCGTAGAGTTCACCGGTCACGCTGACCACGCTCTTGTAGCCGAGGTGCTTCAGGGGGAAATACACGAGGCTGAAGTCCGTGCCTTCGAGCAGCAGACGGGAGGCAACGACGGCGTCGCCGTTCCCCTCGCCCTTCGCGGCGAGGGGCTCTTCGAAGGGAGCGTAGCCGCTTCCTTCGAAGAGTTGCCTCACGGCCTCTACCCTGCCGATTTCCGCAAAAGTCTCAGCCATTACAGGTTCCTCAGGAGATTGTTGAGATTGACTTTCTTGTCAAGCATCTGCCTGAGCTCTGCAACAGGCACTCTTACCTGCTCCATCGTGTCGCGGTCACGGACGGTCACGCAGTTGTCGTTGAGGGTCTCGTGGTCAACAGTGATGCAGAACGGGGTTCCGATCGCATCCTGGCGGCGATAGCGCTTTCCGATGCTGTCCTTTTCGTCGTACTGGCAGTAGAAGTCGTACTTGAGGTCGTCCATTATCTTCTGGGCATACTCGGGAAGACCGTCCTTCTTGATCAGCGGAAGCACGGCGGCCTTGACCGGAGCGAGGGCTGCAGGAAGCTTGAGCACTACCCTGCTGTCGCCGTTCTCGAGCTGCTCCACTGTATATGAGTGGCTCAGCACGGCAAGGAACATCCTGTCAACTCCGATAGATGTCTCCACGCAGTAAGGCACATAGCTTTCGTTGGTCTCGGGATCGAAGTACTGGAGTTTCTTACCGGAGAGTTTCTGGTGGTTTCCGAGGTCATAGTCGGTACGGCTGTGGATACCCTCAAGTTCCTTGAATCCGAAGGGGAAATTGAACTCGATGTCGGTCGCCGCATTGGCATAGTGGGCAAGCTTCTCGTGGTCGTGGAAGCGGTAGTTCTCTGCTCCCATTCCGAGGTTCACATGCCATTTCATGCGGTTTTCCTTCCACTTGCGGAACCACTCCATCTCAGTTCCGGGCCTTACGAAGAACTCCATCTCCATCTGCTCGAACTCCCTCATGCGGAAGATGAACTGGCGGGCGACCACCTCATTGCGGAAAGCCTTTCCTATCTGGGCTATTCCGAAAGGTATCTTCATGCGTCCGGTCTTCTGGACGTTGATGTAGTCGACGAATATTCCCTGGGCGGTCTCCGGACGCAGGTAGACCTTGCTGCTGTCGTCGCCGACGGAGCCGAACTGTGTCGAGAACATGAGGTTGAACTGGCGCACGTCGGTCCAGTTCCTGGTGCCGCTGATGGGGCAGACGATGCCGCAGTCAAGAATTATCTGTTTGTACTCCGCGAGGTCGTTTGCCTGCTCCGCCGCAACATAGCGGTTGTGCACCTCCTCATAGTGTGCCTTGTCGCGCAGCACGTTGGGATTGGTCTCGCGGAATTTCTGCTCGTCGAACGAATCGCCGAACTTGCGGCGGCCCTTCTCGACCTCCTTGTTGATCTTTTCCTCAATCTTCGCGAGGTAGTCCTCTATGAGCACGTCGGCGCGGTATCTTTTCTTGGAGTCCTTGTTGTCAATAAGAGGATCGTTGAATGCTGAAACGTGTCCTGAGGCAACCCAGGTCTTGGGCTGCATGAAGATTGCCGCGTCAATTCCGACGATGTTCTCGTTGAGGCGGGTCATCGCGTTCCACCAGTACTGCTTGATGTTGTTCTTGAGTTCAACTCCCAGCTGGCCGTAGTCGTAAACGGCGGCGAGGCCGTCATAAATCTCACTTGAGGGGAAGATGAAGCCGTATTCCTTGCAATGTGCAACCAATACTTTGAAGAGTTCGTCCTGAGTCATATTTTGAATTACTTTTACAATTGTCCTTGTGTGATTTGTGCAAAGTTAAGAATCTGTTCCGAAAATCAGCCGCCGTGGCGGTATATCTCCATCAGGGGACGCATCACGAATTCCCTTTCGCGCATCAGCGGGTGCGGAATCTTCAGGTCAGGCGTGTCGACAGTGCGGTCGCCGTACAGGAGGATATCTATGTCTATCACCCGGTCGTGGTATATCCGCTTTCCGTCCGCACCGAATTCTGGCGTCTCGCTGCGTCCCATCCCCCTCTCTATTTCCTTGCATATTTCCAGCAGACTTTCGGGAGAGATGTCCGTCTCGTAGAGTGCCGCACAGTTGAGGAAATTGCCCCCGCTGAAGCCCCACGATTCGGTCTCGATGACAGAAGAAAGTGCCGAGTGAGGGCATACCCTGGAATCAAGTTCGGCAATAGCGGCAGCCAAGTTGGCGCGGCGGTCGCCGAGGTTGGACCCGAGAGAGAGGTACACCTTTTCCATACTGCCGGACTACATTTCGGGATCCATCCCGAGTGCTATCCTGGCCTCGTCCGAAAGCAGGCTCTGGTCCCAGACGGGGTCGAAAACGAGTTCAATGTCGCACTTCCCTATTCCTGGAGTGTTCTCGACATTGTGCTTCACGTCCGCCAGGACCTCATCGGCCATGGGGCAGTTCGGGGCCGTGAACGTCATCTTTATGTGCACGTCGTGTGCCTTGTCTATGTTAAGTTCATATATTAGCCCAAGGTCATATACATTGACCGGTATTTCCGGATCATATACCTGCTTTATGGCCCTGACCACGTCTTCGTAGAGCGGCGCCAGCTCCTTCACGTCCTGTGGCGTCAATACTTCTTCCTTACTCATCTCAACAGTTCTTTTGGGCAATTTCCCTTATTGTTTCTATCATGGACACTAGTCCGTTCGCCCTCGTCGGCGAAAGGTTTTCCTTAAGTCCGAGCCTGTCCACAAAGGAGAAGTCGTCGGAGGCTATCTCCCCTGCAGTGCGTCCGGAATAGACAGAAACCAACATTGATATTATTCCCTTTGTAATTATGGCGTCACTGTCGGCCCTGAAGGTTATGACCTTGCCTCCGTCTATTCTCGCATCCAGCCAAACTCTTGACTGACAACCTTTTATGAGTCTGTCATCGGTCTTGAGTTCCTCGGGGAACGGTTCAAGGTTCTTCCCGAGGTCTATCAGATATTCATATTTGTCGAGCCAGTCGTCGAACATCGAGAACTCCTCGACCACTTCATCCTGCCTTTCCTTGAGTGTCTTCATCTTTCAAGCATTTTTATTGCCCTGTCCAGCGAGGCCACAAAATATTCGGCTTCCTGCAGGGTATTGTATGGAGCAAAGGAAGCGCGCAGCATACCCGTCACCCCGAATCTGTCCATCAGCGGTTCGGCACACATCTGGCCGGAGCGCAGTGCTATTCCCATCTTGTCGAGTATCAGAGCCAGGTCCTCATGGTGACAATGTTCCACGGAGAACGAAAACAGGGGAATCTTGACGAAATTGCTCCCGTCCGTCTCTCCGGGCATCCCGTAGAGATGTATCCTTTCGTCTGATCCGAGAGTTTCGAGCAGGTAGTCCACTATCGCCTTCTGCTCCGTCCTGACCTCTGCCGACGAATCCATAATCTTCATCATCTCGATTGCAGGACACAAGGTAGGAGCGCCCGCAAAATTCTGAGTTCCAGCCTCAAACCTTTGAGGCACAGGAGCATACGTGGTTCCGGACCACTTCACGGACTCTATCATCTCACCTCCTCCCATATAAGGAGGAAGAGCATCGAGCAGTGCCTTCTTGCCGTAAAGTCCTCCGGTTCCGGGAGCCGCATACATCTTGTGGCCCGAAAATGCGTAGAAGTCACAGTCTGCCTCCCTGACGTCGAGCGGAGCATGTACCATTCCCTGCGCTCCGTCGACAAGCAGCAGACAGTTGCGGGAATGACATATTTCAGCAATTCTGCGTATCGGGTTCACAAGACCAAGCACATTTGAAATCTGGGTGACGCATACAATCCTGGTGCGCCCGGTGATGAGGCCAGGAAGTTCCGAAATCTTCAGTCTCCCGAAATCATCTACAGGAAGAACCTTGAGCGTCGCGTGCTTCCTTGAGCACATCATCTGCCACGGCACGATGTCGGAATGATGTTCACTCTCCGAAACTATGATTTCGTCGCCCTCATGCACGAAGGCCTCGCCGAAACTGAACGCAACCATGTTGATTGACGCCGTGGTTCCTGAAGTGAAAATTATCTCCTTTTCAGATTCGGCATTTATGTATTCAGCCACCGCCTTGCGCGCCTTCTCGTATTCCTCGGTCGCCTCGGCGGCGACAAAATGGACAGCCCGGTGTATGTTCGCGCTGCAGTGTTCAGAAAGATCCCGCCACTTGTCTATCACACTGGCCGGACGGAGCGCAGTAGCGGCATTGTCGAGATAGACAAGCTGCTTGTCTCCGTAGATTTTCAGTGACAACTGGGGAAATTTGCTCCTTATTTCTGTTATATCCATAAAATCAATTTAGCCAAACTGCAAAATTAACATTTTTGATGTTAGACAGAAGCGAAAAACTGCAATATCAGCATGAAGGGCAATGATTATTGCTCTTCATGAATAATTTCTAACTTTACGCAAGAATAAAAACGATCAAGATGATAGACTACATTTCAGGAAAACTGGTTGAACTCTCCCCCACCAATGCCGTGATCGAAAACGGCGGCATAGGATACATCATGGAGATATCCCTGCAGACTTACGAAGAACTCAACGGAAAGACGGAAGCGACAATCTACATTCAGAGACAGGTCAACACCAGGGACGGAGCCGAAGTCGACTACGGTTTCGCATCAAAGGAGGAAAGAAATCTTTTCCGCTCCATAACCAGCGTTTCCGGCATTGGAGCGTCATCAGCAAGAATGATCCTGTCGTCTCTGACACCAGAAGAACTCCGCAATACCATTCTTTCGGAAAACGTGGCACGACTCAAGTCCGTGAAAGGGATAGGTCTCAAAAGCGCACAAAGGCTGATTCTTGAACTGAAGGACAAAATTGTCAAGGGAGAAGGCAGCAGTTTCGAGGCACTTCTTCATTCACAGCCAAACGCCGATGCAGAAGAAGCCGCAATCGCCTTGCAGAATCTCGGATTTGCGAAGCCCAACATCTCAAAGGCAATTCAGTCGATACTCAAGAAAAACCCCGACGCGAAGGTCGAGGACATCATAAAGGAAGCGCTGAAAATGCTGTAGAAATCACCTTCCGAAATAAACAAGAAGAACTGATATGTCCGAGGGCGACACACCCGAAATTCTCGAGGCCTGTGCAATCGTTCTCGGATTATATTTTTTCAGTTTCTGTCGGCATTCAATCGTAAGTCCCGAAACCTTGTCGAAATCGAAATTCTCAGGAATAACAAGTTTTTCCAGTCTGTGGAGTTTTTCAGCCATCTTGGTTTCCCTGTCGATATAGCCCTTGTACCTTATGGAAATCTCGACACTTTCTGTCACGTCATCAGAAAACGTTCCACGTGGAACAATTTTCAGCAATTCGGAAAGTGAGGTCTCAGGCCTGGTGGCAAGTTCAGCTATTTTCTTTGATTCGGAAATCTCAGCAGAACCTACGGATTTCAGATAAGGATTTGCCTTCTGGGCAGGGATGAGTTTCCTGTCGCAATAATTCTCGAGTTCAGCGACAGACTCATATTTTTTCATCATCAGCGAATACCTGTGCTCATCGGCAAGACCTATCGAATGAGAGAGAGCGGTAAGGCGATAGTCCGCATTGTCCTGACGCAAGAGAATTCTGTACTCGGCACGTGAAGTGAACATGCGGTAAGGTTCATCAACCCCCTTGGTCACGAGATCATCAATAAGAACACCAATATAAGACTGGTCTCTTCCGAGCACGAAAGGATCCTTTTCGTTAAGTTTGAGGTGCGCATTGATTCCAGCAACTATTCCCTGGGCGGCTGCCTCCTCATACCCTGTCGTACCGTTGACCTGTCCGGCGAAATAGAGATTATCGATTTCCTTCAATTCAAGCGTCGGCTTGAGCTGCGTCGGATCGAAATAGTCATATTCCACAGCATATGCTGGACGGAAAATCTTGACATTCTCAAGACCCTTGATCGCGTGTAGGGCATCAATCTGGATCTGCAGAGGAAGCGACGAGGAGAAACCCTGCAGATAATATTCGTTGGTACTTCTCCCCTCCGGCTCAAGAAAGAGCTGATGGGCATCATTGTCGGGAAATACCCTGAGCTTGTCTTCGATGCTGGGACAATAGCGCGGACCTATTCCGTGTATCATTCCGGTGAAAAGCGGCGACTGGTCGAAACCCGACCTCAATATTTCGTGTACATGGGGATTGGTGTGCAGTATGTAGCAAGGCATCTGCTCATGTCCGTCCTGCACAGAAGAAGGAATGTCGAGAAAAGAAAATCTCTTCGGATTCTCATCTCCCAACTGCAAGGGGAAGACCGACACGTCAACGGACGAAATGTCTATCCTCGGTGGAGTGCCTGTCTTCATCCTTCCGGACCTGACTCCCAGTTCTGCAAGCTGCTCGGTCAATCCGTATGATGAGAGCTCACCCAGTCTGCCTCCCTCCATCTTGTGTCTTCCTATGAAAAGCGAGCCTGAAAGGAAGGTTCCGGCGGTCAGGATAACCGCGCGAGATTTGAAAATTGCCCCGGTAAGTGTACGGACCCCGCAGATTTTTGAATTCTCAAAGAGAAAAGAAACCGCAGAATCCGCGTAAATATCTAATTTACAATCACTTTCGAGAATTTTACGCCAGTTGAGCGAAAACTGTATTTTGTCGCATTGTGCTCTGGGACTCCACATTGCAGGTCCCTTGGACTTGTTGAGCATCCTGAACTGCAAAGTACAACTGTCGGTAACTAAGCCAGTAAAACCTCCAAGCGCATCTATCTCTCTGACAATCTGGCCTTTGGCTATACCACCAACAGCCGGATTGCAGGACATCCTGGCAAAGCCGAGCATATCCATCGAAATCAGCAGAACTGAAGATCCGAGCCTGGATGCTGCCATGGCTGCTTCACAGCCTGCATGCCCGCCGCCGACAACTATGATATCGTAAGAGTTGTTCATTTGAAGAATTCTGCCCTCCTCCCAAGATATTGATTTTCCTTGGAGCGCATCATCGCAATATCCT
This sequence comes from uncultured Bacteroidales bacterium, assembly GCA_902491795.1. Lineage (GTDB taxonomy): Bacteria > Bacteroidota > Bacteroidia > Bacteroidales > UBA932 > Cryptobacteroides. The sequence continues at coordinate 7,724 of CABUIX010000068.1, forward strand.
CTTCAGTATGGTCATCGTAGCCGATCAGGTGAAGAATCCCATGGACAATTACCCTGTCCAGTTCATCATTGAACTCAGTCGAATAATAATCTGCATTGCTCCTGACCGTATCGATGCTTATGAAGAGATCACCGGAAAGCCGGTCGCCCTCACAATAATCGAAAGTTATTATATCAGTATAGTAGTCATGGCCAAGATACTTTCTGTTTACGTCAAGCAAGTACGGATCTGAACAGAAAATTACCGAAATCTCTCCCAGCCTGCGGCCTTCAGAAGCAGCCACAGCCTTGAGCCATGCCTTGTGGGCCAATTTTCCCTTGAGAACAAAGTCAATGTCCTGCGTAAAGAACGTAACCATCTGTAAATTTTTGACAAATCTACTAAAATATTGGATTTGATTTTAAATATTTCTATCTTTGGAACTCGGAAGAATATATATAATAACCAAATATGGAAGTCAAAAAATCACCTAAAGCCGATCTTAACAACAGAAGGCTCCTTTATGTGGAGATTGGACTCGTTGTTTCGCTTGGAGTATTGCTCGCGGGATTCGAGTCCACAAGCAAGGAAAAGAAGGAGGCTACCCTCGTTTCCGACACAGTGGAGATTATTGAGGAGGAGATAATCCCCATCACACAGCAGGAAACCACACCCCCGCCCCCGGAAGTTCCGAAGATTCCCGTACTTTCAGACCAGATCGAAATCGTGGATGATGACATCCAGCTCGAAGACAGCTTCATCAATCTCGAGTATGACGCAAACGTCGGAGTTGAGATCATGGACTATGTTGAGGAAGTAGAGGAAGAAACAGTTGAAGAGGAAGCAATTCCTTTCCAGCTCGTTGAAGTAAAACCTTCTTTCCAGGGTGGAGATGCAAATACCTTCTCAAAGTGGGTTGCACAGCATCTTGAGTACCCTGAAATTGCAAAGGAAAACGGAGTTTCAGGACGCGTAATGCTTGAATTCACCGTTATGCCTGACGGAAAAGTCACGAACGTCAGAGTTCTCCGCGGAGTTGACCCTTCACTCGATGCAGAAGCTGTCCGCGTCGTTTCAAGTTCACCGAAGTGGGAGCCCGGCCGTCAGAGAGACCGCGCTGTGAAAGTGACCTACACTTTCCCCGTGATCTTCCAGTTGAGATAAAAATTCTGTAAAACAATAGAAAAGGCCGTCCATGTCGGATGGCCTTTTTTTGACAGGAAACGTTGATGACAGTTTTCCGAAGATACACATACACAAACTGAACAAAGCAGAAACATGGAAAACAAAAGGGAAGAAAAAGCCGTATTCGTCGGAATAATCAGGCCTGAAGACGAAGAAAGGAAAATAATGGAATACCTCGAGGAACTTGAGTTTCTTGCAGAAACAGCAGGTGCCGTCGGGGACAGGAAGTTTGTGCAGAGAGTCGACAAACCCGAAAAGGCCACCTATATAAGAAGCGGAAAACTTGAGGAAATAGCCGCATACTGCGAGGAGAACGAAATCAACTATGTCATTTTTGACGACGAACTCACAGGAATGCAGCAGAGGAACATAGAAAAGGTAATAAAGTGCTCTGCAGTCATAGACAGGACAAGCCTTATTCTTGAGATATTCTCCCAAAGGGCAAAGACGGCATACGCCAAGACTCAGGTCGAACTAGCAAGATACAACTATATGCTCCCCCGCCTCGCAGGAATGTGGACGCACCTGGAAAGGCAGCGCGGCGGCGTTGGGACGCGTGGAGGAATGGGTGAGACCCAGATAGAGATAGACAGGAGAATAGTCAGGGAAAGAATTGCAAGGCTCAAGGAGGAACTCAAGAAGATAGACCGCCAGATGGCGACACAGAGAGGCAACAGGGGCAGCCTTGTAAGACTTTCTCTCGTAGGATACACGAATGTCGGGAAGTCAACACTGATGAACCTTCTGTCCAAGTCCGACGTGTTCGCAGAAAACAAGCTTTTCGCCACACTCGACACAACCGTCAGAAAGGTCGTTCTGGGCAACGTGCCGTTCCTGTTGAGTGATACGGTGGGATTCATCAGGAAACTGCCTACACAACTCATAGAAGCCTTCAAAAGCACCCTTGACGAAGTGAGGGAGGCCGATATCCTTCTTCATGTCGTGGACATATCGCACCCAGACTATGAGGAGCAGATGGAGGTGGTGGAAAAGACTCTCAGGGACATATCGGCATCCGACAAACCGACATACGTCATTTTCAACAAGATTGACGCATACGAACCTGAACCGTACGACGAATTTTCACTCAACCCGCGAACCGAAAAGAACTTCAGTCTGGAAGAAGTAAAGAACAAGTGGATTAAGGAAAAGATAATCCCGTGCATATTCATATCGGCAACGGAAAAACAAGGAATAGACAAACTCAAGGACGACATCTACAAGATGGTGGCTGAAATCCATGCGGGGCGCTATCCCTTCAACAACTTCCTCTGGTGACCAGAAAAGCCAAACAAAAAGGAAAAGCCTGTACAGAATGACATGCACCCCGAAAGTTAGACAAAAAACTTTCGGGGTTTTGTTATGTCTAAA
>CABUIX010000069.1 GCA_902491795.1 uncultured Bacteroidales bacterium
CCTCACTGACAGAGCCAGAATCTGTAGTGCTACCATTACACCATATCTCAATGAGTTCCCATGCTGAAATGGGACTGCAAATGTACAACAGTTTTGTAAAAACACAAAAAAATTCGTGCAGTTTTAGCTAATTTTCGCCCGAAGCCTGCACATTTCGGCACACGAGCACCGTAGCCCACACCTCGCAGCCCTCTTTCCGGCCGACGAACCCGAGCTTTTCTGTCGTTGTGGCCTTCACGCTGACGCGCGAAATGTCAACGTCCATTACCGAAGCAAGAGAGCTGCGCATCCGCAGAATATAAGGTGCAATCTTCGGAGCCTGCAAGGCTATGGTGATGTCAGCGTTGCCGAGTTCCCACCCCTCGCCGCGCACAAGCTTCATGACCCTGTCCAGAAGAATGCGGCTGTCAATGCCGGCAAACTCGTCCGACGTGTCCGGAAAAAGATGGCCGATGTCGCCGAGGGCAAGAGAGCCCAGCAGAGCATCACAGAGCGCATGGATTGCCACATCACCGTCCGAATGGGCGACAAAGCCGCAGTTTCCCTCAATTCTGACACCGCAGAGGACCATCGGAAGTCCTTCTGCAATCCTGTGGACATCATATCCTTGACCTGTTCTGAAATCCATACTGCTATCTTTTGTGCTAATGTAAATAAAAATAGTTAAATTTGGCGGATATGGGAATGTTTAATTTTTTCGGTGACAACGAACACCGTGTGTTCAATTACCGGCCTCTATACTACAACCCGGAAGAGGAAGAGCGCAAGCGCAAGTTCGGCGCTGTCGACGGGACCCTCGAAAAGGAGAAGAAGGAGGGCTCTTACGCTCCCGGAAGCTACATAAAAGGTTCCATGCGGGACGGACATTACCAGCGGACCAGAGCGCACATGCGGGGGACACAGGTAATAATCGGCATCATCACCCTGCTGCTGATATGCGCCGTGCTGTGGTTCATAGCCAAGTTCTATTCTCTGCTGTAGAACAATGGGCAGCCTTAAAGTTCTTCCCGCGCAGATAGCCAACATGATCGCCGCGGGAGAGGTCGTCCAGCGCCCCGCTTCCGTGGTAAAGGAACTGATGGAGAATGCAGTGGACGCGGGAGCTTCCCAAATTTCAGTCATAGTCACCGACGCCGGCCGCACCCTCATCCAGGTCATAGACAACGGTTGCGGAATGAGCCCGGCAGATGCAGTGCTGTGCTTTGAAAGACACGCCACGTCCAAGATTGCCACGGCAGAAGACCTCAACGACATAATGACCTACGGCTTCAGAGGGGAGGCACTTGCCAGCATCGCCGCAGTTGCTGAAGTCACGCTCAAGACAAGGAGGGCCGAAGATGAGACGGCGGCCGAAGTGCGCATCAGCGGAGACGGAAAGGCCAAGGCGGCAACAGTCGCCGCTCCTGTCGGATCCAATTTTGCCGTACGCAACCTGTTCTACAACACCCCGGCCCGCCGCAAGTTCCTCAAGTCCGACAACGTGGAGCTGAAGCACATAATAGAGGAATTCACAAGGGTCGCAGTGACCCGTCCGGAAATCGGATTCAACCTCACAAGCGGCAGCCGTGACATTTTTGTCCTGAAAAAGGCAAAATCCAGGAAATTCAGAATCCAGGACCTCCTGGGAGCGACAATAGGCAACGAACTGGTCGACATATCCGCAGAGACCTCTGTAGTGAGGCTGCAGGGATACATCGGCCGGCCCGAATCTGCAAGAAAAACCCTGGGGAACCAGTTCATGTTCGTCAACGGAAGATATTTCCGCAGCAATTACCTGCACAAAGCCGTGATGAAGGCCTATGAGGACCTGATTCCCGACGGAGTCACCCCCTCATATTTCATTTTTCTCGAGACTGACCCGCACAGCATAGACGTGAACATCCACCCGACCAAGACAGAAGTAAAGTTCGAGGACGACAGCGTGATATTCCAGGTGCTGTACGCATGCATAAAGGAAAGTCTCGGGCGCAACAGTTTCGGGGCAAGCATTGACTTCGACACGTCCGGAGCGGTGGACCTTCCCCAACTCGGCAGGAACTTTGAACAATACGCCGGGCTGACTCCCCCTCAAATAGGGACAGATCCGAACTACGACCCGTTCCGCAGCAGCGATCCGCTGAACACGCCGAACTATGCATTCTCCGAACAGAGCGAAGAGCAGCAGACAGACACCGGTGCGTCCAGGAACGGGGCCGGCACTCAGGCCGTGGGCTATTCCGGATTTGTGGACAAGCGCGACGACTACGGCCAACTGTTTGACGACAATCCCTCGACCGCCAGCAGAGCCCTGGTGATACACGGGAAATACATCCTCACACCAGTAATGTCCGGAGTAATGGCCATTCATATAAGCAGGGCCAGGGAAAGGATATTCTACGACAGGAACCTCAAACTTCTCAAGGGCGGAACCCATGTCTCGCAGACTGCCATGTTCCCGGTGCAGGTACAGGTGGGTGCAGCACAGCGCCTGCTGTTCGACGAGAATTCCGAAATGCTCAGCCGCCTCGGTTTCGACATCACTCCATTCGGCAACGACACCGTTGCGGTGAACGGAGTTCCCGAAGGTTTCAGCTGCGGAAGCGACAATGCTGACAAGCTTGTCAGTGATCTGTTGTACATTTTGTCAGAAGATGCCGTCGGCCTTCCGGACATCATGGAGCAGCGGCTTGCAGGCAAAATAGCGGCTCTGGAAGCATCAGGAGCCGTTTCTCCGGTTTCTTCAGCCGAAGCCGGCAGAATCATTGACACGCTTTTTGCATGTGAGAACCCCGAACTTACGCCGAGGGGACACCGCATCCTGAGCATAATCAGCCTCGGCGACATTGACAAATTATTCTGAAAACGACATTTAGACAAAACGATGCCTTACTACTACGGAAATTACGGAAACAGCGACAGAGGCTTTCTCGGGAATACGCCTCCTGTAACCAGGAACCTGATAATCATCAACATCATCGTATTCATAGCGACTCTTATCAACCGTAACTTCATGACGGCTGAGTTCGCCTTGTTCTACCCCACGTCACGGTACTTCCACTGGTGGCAGGTGCTGACCCACATGTTCATGCACGGCGGTTTCTGGCACATACTGTTCAACATGTACACCCTGTGGCTGTTCGGAAGTGTGGTTGAGAACATCATAGGTTCCAAGAAATTCGTGCTGTTCTATTTCATCTGCGGACTCGGAGCCGCGGCAATGCACACCGGAGCCGAATATCTGCAGATGCAGTCATACATGGAAGGGGCAGCGCTCGGCAACAGTGTGGCCCTGCAGAACATAGCCGCCATCAAGCTCACCCCTACAGTGGGTGCGTCCGGAGCAATCTACGGCACCTTGATAGCATACGCCATGCTTTTCCCTTCATCCAAGATGACGCTTCTGTTCCCTCCGGTCACGCTGAGTGCAAAATGGATGGTGATTGTATTTGCCGCCATCGAGCTGATAACCGGCATTACCGGAACAGCCGCCGGAGTGGCACATTTCGCCCATCTGGGAGGAATGCTGATCGGATGGCTGATGATACTCTACTGGAGGAAACGCGGAAAACTCTTTGACAAAAACAATTTCTGATGGATACCAAAGCAATTATTGACAACGCAGTCAACGTACTGCGCGACGGAGGAGTCATTCTCTACCCGACCGACACCGTATGGGGAATAGGCTGTGATGCCTGCAACGAAGAAGCTGTGGAGAAAGTCTTCCGGATCAAGCGCAGGTCAGGAGCGAAATCGCTGATCGTGCTCGCATCCGACCTCGACATGGTGGCAAAATATGTCAAGGAAATACCTTCAGTGGCAATAGACCTCGTGGAAGTCAACGATGCGCCGATGACCATCATATACCCGGGAGCACAGTATCTCGCCCCCAATGTGGTTGCAGAAGACGGCTCGGTCGGGATACGCATCCCGCTTGCCATGTCCGATTCGGCCGAGGAAGACGGAGGGGCATTCTGCCGCGAGCTCGTGCGCAGGCTGCGCAAGCCTCTGGTCAGCACGTCGGCAAATGTCTCCGGCGAGCCTTCCCCTCTCAGTTTCAACGACATCTCCGAGGAAATCCTTTCTGCCGTCGACTATGTCGTGCCGCGCAGTTTCGGAAGGACCGCCACCGGCCGGGCATCACAGATAATAAAGCTCGGACTCAAAGGGGAGGTCGAAATAATCCGGCCCTAGCCCTTGCCTTTGATATTATGGAAATAGACTGCCGCCACTGACGCAAGGGCGGCAGTTTCCGTTCTGAGGCGGCTCTCCCCCAGAGAGACAGGTATCCAGCCGCAGTCCATCGCAAGGGCGAGCTCGGCATCGGAAAAGTCTCCTTCGGGACCGATCATAATAGTGACTGGGGTTCCCGGTGCCGCCGCTTCCAGGGTCTCCATTATGGTCTTCCGTCCGCCTTCAGGCTCGAAGCAGCAGCAGATGAGTTTCAGGCTGCGGCCGCCGCCCGCGAGGAACTCCCGGACGCTGACAGGCTCTGAAAGCAGCGGAACGGAGGCCTTGAGAGACTGCTTGGATGCCGAAAGCAGGATGCGCTGCAGCCTGTCCGTCTTAAGGATCTTCCTCTCGGAATGGTCACCGATGACGGGGACGATCGAATCTACGCCGAATTCGGTGGCCTTTTCGGCAAACCACTCGAAACGGTCGATATTCTTTGTGGGACAGACAGCCATGGTCAGGCTGTAGGGCACCGCCCCGAAACCGGGCACCCTTCCGACGATTTTGGCCTCCGCTCCCTTCGGATCGGCAATCGTCAGGACACAATTGTACAAAGTGCCCTTCCCGTCAATCACCGAGATTTCATCGCCCGCCCTGTGGCGCAGCACCCGGACACAGTGCCCGGACTCCTCGCTGTCCAGCCTTGCCGTGCTGCCGTCTATGTCGTGTGAATAAAACAGTTCCATACCAAATACCCGTCTTTGATTGTTCTGCATCGGCTGCCGTATCACCTGATCCTGCCGACCACGACAACAGGATTGCCGTTCGGCTCATACGGAGGGAAAAGGCCGTCCCCGTAGAGATTGGCGTCCTCATCGAAGAAAACGCTTTCGGGGAGAACGACGCAAGAGGTGTCGGCAGCAAAGCCGAAATGCATGTCCCTGATTCCTGCCGGAGGTATCCCGTCACTGATGCAGACCGAAGAGAATTGCCGCGAGCGTCCGCTGCGTTTGTCATACAGATTTGCAAGCAGCGGCGTATCGGCATCGGCGGTGCTGAAAGTGAAGAAGATATTGTCGTCACCTTCCTGAAAAAAGCTGAAGCCGCGATTGTATCCGTTGCTGCCCATATCTTCAACCAGTTCTATGATTGAAGCGAATTTCCTGTCCCAATAGCCCTCCGGAGGGTTCTTCCCGAGCAAGTCAAAGCTGTACCTGACACCGGACCCGCAGTTGTCAAGGTCAAGGGAATAAACCTCGTTGCTCAGCTCCTCATAGTAGATGATGTCATCTCCTCTTACCGCAAAGCAGTTGGGGAACATGAACTGGCGATAGGAAAAACGGTTCTCGTTGACAGGTACGAACGAGGCCAGGGGTTCGAATGTCCCGGAATCGAAGACATTGAACAGATTGCCGGGATTCTGATACCCGGAGGTGACCACCAGTTTGTCTCCGCAGGCAAAGACAGAACCGGCAAACCAGTCAAGCTGCATCTCCTTTACAAAATCGCCGTCTACAGAATACTTCACGAGTTTCCGATTCCAGTCAAGAATATAGACGTATCCGCCGGACACATAAAAACTGTTGACATTGGCATATTCTCCTGGCCCGCGGCCCTTGTGCCCTATCGTCCGGACGTATTTCCCGTCCAGGGAATACACTGAAACGGCCCCATGGGTATTCAGGAAAATCATCCCGTCCGCCACCATCGACTGATAGACAGTTGCAACCGGAGCAGCCTCGGCGAATTCAAGCGGCACGAATTCAATGTCCGCAAAAATCTCGTCAAGATCCACGCTCTGCACAAGATTCTCCCTTATCTGCATCTGCCCGCCGCCGTCAGTCCGCGAGCATGCGCAAAGGACAATGGCCGGCACCGCGGCCAGCACGGCCTTCCTCAAAATACCAGAAAAAAACATGATCAGAAATTATTTGAACAATGAACGCACCAGCGCCGGGACATCCTGCACCCTGACGACCTCAATGCCGGCGGCCGGCACTTCGGTCTTGGAATATGAAGAAACGAAAATGCGCCTGAAGCCGAGGCGGGCCGCTTCCGAAATGCGCCTGTCGGTCTGGGATACCGGCCGGATCTCGCCGCTCAGGCCGACTTCGCCGGCAAAACACACGTCAGAAGGTATCGCGAAATCGAAATTCGAGGACAGCACTGCGCAAATAACCGCCAGGTCGCACGCCGGATCGCTCACCTTGAGGCCACCGGCCATATTGAGGAAAACGTCCTTCGCTCCCAGCTTGAAGCCGGCGCGCTTTTCCAGAACGGCAAGCAGCATATTCAGGCGGCGGATGTCATAGCCGGTCGCCGAGCGCTGGGCGGTACCGTACACCGCCGAGCTCACAAGTGCCTGGACCTCGAAAAGGAAAGGACGGTTTCCGTCGAGCATCGCAGCGATGGCTGTTCCGCTGAGGCCGGCCTCGTGCACCGGAATCAGCATCTCCGAAGGATTGGAGACTTCCCGCAACCCGCTGCCCGTCATCTCAAACACCGCCAGTTCCGAAGTGGAGCCGAAGCGGTTCTTGATGCTGCGCATTATGCGGTACGCTCCCCTGTTGTCACCCTCAAACTGCAGCACCACATCGACAATGTGCTCGAGTATCTTAGGCCCGGCAATATATCCGTCCTTGGTGATATGGCCTATCAGGATCACAGGGATGCCGCTGTCCTTCGCGAACCGCAGCAGCAGCGCAGCCACTTCCTTGATCTGGCTAACGGATCCCGGAGCCGACTCGATGCTGTCGGTGTACATGGTCTGGACGGAATCGACTATCATCAGCCCTGGATGCATCGCCTCGGCCTCCCTCAGGACATCCTCCATGCGCGTCTCGCAAAGAATATAGCAGCCTGAGCCGCTGCCGCCGAGGCGCTCTGCACGCATCTTGACCTGACGCGCGCTTTCCTCCCCGCTCACGTAAAGGGTCTGCATGTCCTTGCAGTGAAGCGGAATCTGGAGACTGAGCGTTGACTTGCCTATCCCGGGCTCACCGCCTATGAGCACAAGCGAGCCGGGGACAATGCCCCCGCCGAGCAGCCTGTCGAGCTCCCCGATTCCAAGAAGGGTCCTCGCATTTTCGGAAGAATCTATCTCCTCCAGCCGCCGAGGCTTCGAAGCGGCATGCCCGCCAGGAGCAGCAGAGCTTCCGCCTTTCGTTTTCCTGGTTTCGGCAGGAGCCTCCACCATCGTGTTCCATTCTCCGCACGCAGGGCAGCGCCCCATCCACTTGGGGCTCTCGTTGCCGCAGGAGGTGCAGTACCACAAAGTCTTTGCAGTTTTTGCCATAGGCACAAAGATAATCTATTTCCTGCCCCGATATTCACGGGGAGACACTCCGAAGCTTTTCTTGAAACAACGGCTGAAGTAAAGAGGGTCTTCAATGCCGACACTGTATGATATCTCGCTGATATTCATGGTACTTTTCCGAAGGAGTCCGGCAGCCCTGCTCATACGGCATTCACGCAGGAACTCATTAGGAGAGCAGGACAGCAGGCACCTGACTTTCTTGTAGAACACGGTGCGGCTGACGCCCAGCAGCGGCGGAAGATCATCGGTAGAGAAGCCCGGATCCGGAATACCCCGCTCTATCAGGTCACGGAATCCGGAAAGGAACTCCTCGTCTCTGGTGGAAACTTGCGGCAGCACCGACGGACCCGGCAGCAAAGATTCCGGATACCCGGCCCAGCGCAGACGAAGAGAGTCCCGGCTGCGCAGAATCTGCTCCATGTTGGACCTGAGCAGCCTAAGGCTGAAAGGCTTGCGTACATATGAATCGGCTCCGCAATTCCGGCCCTTTATTTCATCCTCTTCGGAACAAAGGGCTGTCATGAGTATGACAGGGATATGGCTCGTCGAGAAATCCTCCTTAAGTGTCATGACAACATCATAACCGTTCATGCCCGGCATCAGGATGTCACATACTATCATGTCAGGGACAGTCTCGCGAGCAGCCTTGAGACCGGACAGTCCGTCGGAAGCGGCAGACATCGAATACTCCGGAGCCAGTTCCGACACAAGCCAGTTCCTTATGTCGGCATTGTCCTCTATGACAAGGATGCTCTTCCCGCTCTTTCTCACAGCCGGCTTGCCGTCGGGACAGGTTGCTGCAGATTCCTCCCGCAACACCCTCATGCACTCGGTGTCGGAATCGGGGCATTCCTCACCCGACAGTACAGGAAGCCATACCCTGAAAGCTGAGCCGCAGCCGTTGGGGCGGTAGTCGAGTCTGCCTCCGGCAGCCCTGACAAGCTGATGCGAAATATACAGGCCTATGCCCATGGAATCACGGGAAGCATCATCGGAAGCAAAGCGCGTGAAAAGCCCTTTGCGTTTTCCCTCCGGAATACCCTTTCCGGAATCCAGCACATCCACGGAAATGCCCCCGTCGGCCGACGAAAGCACGACTTTTACGGACGAGCCGTCATAGGAATACTTTATTGCATTGGAAATCAAATTGCAAAGGGCCCTGTCAAGAACCGCAGACTCGACAATCACTTCACCCGGATCATCATCCACGTCAATGACAATACTTATTCCTCTCGTATCGGCCATGTCGACGAAATCCGCCACAACAGTGCGCAGCAAGTCAACGGGCCGCAGCCTCTCTGGCCTCGGCCGGAAAGCCCCTTCCTGGACTTTTCTGAATTCGAGCAACTGATTCACAAGACGGAGCATCCTGCCGACATTGTTGCCCAATATCTTGAGGCTCGGCCCAAGTTCCGGCCTGTCGGAAAGCGCCGAGGCAAATTTTTCCTCAACATTCCTGATCAGGGTCAACGGGGTGCGGAACTCATGCGACACATTCGTAAAGAACGCAAGCTTGGCCTCGGTAGCCTTCTTTTCCATACGCACCCTCTCCTTCAGGCGCAGTTCCCTGTAAACGGCCGCAGCGGCGGCACAGGCGACAAGCACATACACGGCCACAGCGGCAGGGCTGCGCCAGAAAGGTTCAGCGACGGAAATTTCCACCGAACTGGCCGGACCCCACTGGCCGGAGGTATCCATGGCCTTGACATACAAGATGTAATTCCCAGGCAGAAGTCCGGAGAACTGGACAGAATTTGAAGTTTGGGGCTCGCTGTAATCATTGTCGGAAGGCCACAGACGGTATGAATACAATATGTCAGCTGCATCTTCCGGCCTCATGGCCGAAAAATTCAGTCTCAGAGAATTGTCTTCGTATCCAAGGTCCAGTCTGTCTGCATAAAGGACACTTGCCCCGGACGTTGATTTCTTGCGGTGAGCCAGGCACGGTTCCCCGTTGACCCACAGGGAAGTGAACCTGACTTCCGGAACGGGGTAATGTCCCTGTACTTTCTGCGGTTCAATGACGGCCAGACCGTGATTCGCCCCGAATGCCAACTTGCCGCCCGGAAGTACATCGGCAGAATTTTCCAGAAAGACATTCCCGGGATCGGTCAATGCAAAAAGATGGTTCTCGATGTGCCCGGATTTCGGATCAAGCACTGAAAGACCGTATTCGGTACCGAGCCACAAATTGCCGTCAGCATCTTCCAGAATGCTCTGCACAACATTGTTGCCGAGCCCGTTGGACACCTTTATCGTATGGAAGGTGCAATCGGACGGGTTCTCCTGAGGAAGACACCACGCTATGCCTATCCCCGCAATAGAGCACCATATCCGCCCTGAAGAATCAGCATAGATTGTCCTGACTTCGTTGCCCGGAAGCGTTCCGTTGTCCGCGGACAACAACTCGAAACGGACAGGATCAGCCAGCAGCGAATCCGGGTCGAACACCACAATACCGCCGTTGGTGCCCAACCAGAGCCGTCCGGAATTGTCTTCCTCTATACATCTTGAATAGCGCAGCGCGGGACTCCCGGCAAGAAAATGTCTGAAACTTATCTTTCCGCCGTCATTCTCGGCAAAATTGAGACCGCCGGCGAAGGTTGCTATCCATATCCTGCCCTTCCTGTCCATATGCAGGTCGTAAACATTGTTGTCAGAAAGAGTCCCGGAACCGCCGGCCTTCTTGCCGTACCACCTGCCCCCATACATTATGCCGCCACCCCTCGTGCCGAACCAGAGCCGGCCCGAAGTGTCCTTTACCACATCAATTA
>CABUIX010000070.1 GCA_902491795.1 uncultured Bacteroidales bacterium
TTTTATTCTGCATATTGGCGACACACTATTTGTCCTTCTTCAGCGAGGCCCATATCATATAGGCACAAACCGCAATCAGAGGCACAATGGCAATCATCTCCGCACCGGAGGCAAAAGACCCCTCGGCAACGGTATTCCAGCCGTACATGTACCAGTCAATCTGAGCATATTTGAGTATAGCGGATATAACGCCCATAAGCGCTCCTCCTGCGATGAATCCGCTGGCAATAAGAGTTCCCTTTTCCTGACGGGCTGCGTTCACCGCCTTGTCCTTGCTGCGGGAACCCACATACCACGAAATCGCACCGCCGAGCAGCAGCGGAAGGTTAAGGTCAATCGGTATGAACATTCCCAGACAGAACGCAAGGGCGGGCACCTTGAGCACAGTCAGCAGAATTGCGATCACTGCGCCTATCCCATAGAGAAGCCACGGTGCGTTTCCGCCATTCATCATCGGCTGTATCACTGCCGCCATGGCATTGGCCTGCGGAGCGACAAGCGCACCTTCGCCGGAAAAGCCGAAAGTCTTGTTGAGCACGAGCATCACTCCTCCTACCGTCGCAGCGGCAACAGCCACGCCGACGAACTTCCAGACTTCCTGCTTGCGAGGAGTCGTTCCTATCCAGTAACCGATCTTGAAATCTGTGATCAACCCTCCGGCCGTCGAAAGCGCCGTGCAGACTACGCCACCGATAACCATGGCCGCCACCATTCCGGCATTGCCCTTAAGGCCTGTCACCACAAGGACCAGAGCTGTGATTATCAGCGTCATGATGGTCATTCCGCTCACCGGGTTCGTGCCCACAATCGCAATTGCATTCGCGGCGACAGTCGTGAAGAGAAATGAAATCACGGCAACGATAACGAGGCCGATGAGTGCCTGCCATACAGAGTTCACCACACCGCCGAGGGCAAAGAAAGCAAACACTGCAAGAAGGGTGATCGCAATCCCCCAGACAACCCTGTTCATCGGAATGTCTTCCTGGGTACGCTCGACCTCGGAGACTGCGGCTCCGGGCTTGCGCGTGAATTCACCGGCAGCAAGATTGACGGCACTCTTGATCACGCCTGCACTCCTTATTATGCCTATTATTCCGGCAACGGCAATTCCTCCGATGCCGATATGCCTTGCATACTCACTGAATATCTGGTCGGCGGACATCTGCGAGACTGTCTGCGTGATGCCCTTCCCCATGAGATCAATCACTTCCCCGCCCCAGACGAGGTTCATCACGGGTATTATGACCAGCCATACCAGGAACGAACCGCAACAAATGATGAAGGCATATTTCAGACCGACGATATAGCCGAGACCAAGCACAGCAGCTCCCGTGTTGAGCTTGAGCACAAGCTTGGCCTTGTCGGCCACAACCTGTCCGACATGAGTGAATGTGGTGCTGATCGTCTCCGCCCACATGCCGAAGGTTGCAATCACGAAATCATATATTCCGCCTATCAGGCCGGCCGTAAGAAGTGTCCTCGCACTCTTGCCGCCGCTCTCGCCGCTGACAAGCACCTGAGTTGTCGCCGTTGCCTCGGGGAAAGGATACTTCCCGTGCATGTCCTTGACAAAATACTTGCGGAAAGGTATGAGGAACAGAATTCCGAGAAAACCTCCAAGCAAAGAACTCAGGAACATCTGCCAGAAATTGACCTCAAGACCGAGAATATATATTGCCGGAAGCGTAAAGATTGCTCCGGCCACCACAACTCCGGAACATGCACCGATACTCTGCACAATGACATTCTGCCCAAGACCACCTTTCTTGCCCAGTGCGCCCGTAACTCCGACAGCTATTATGGCTATCGGGATGGCCGCCTCGAACACCTGCCCGACCTTAAGGCCAAGATACGCCGCTGCGGCAGAAAAAAGTACAGTCATCAGCAAGCCGAGAGTCACCGAATAGGGAGTAACTTCCAAAGGCTTCTCTTCAGGTCTCAGGAGCGGCCGATACACTTCCCCGCTCTTCAATTCCCGGTGCGCGTTCTCCGGTAAACTCAGATTTTTGTTCTCTTTCATTTTTTTCTTTCTGTTTTTCGTATCGTTCTATGTACTTCTGAAGCAGCCTCGCGTCACGTTCCGCCTGACGCGCGCGAATACGGGCTTTGCGCTCTTCCTTGCGCCTCAGCCTTTCTTCCCTGCGTTCCGCTTTCGCCGCAGCCTTCGCCGCATCTCTCGCGTCAAGTTCAGCCCAGCGGGCATCACGCCGTGCAATCCGCATTGCCCTCCTCAACTCCCTCTCACTCATATATTCCTCTTCGGATCCGGAAGCCGCAAGGCTGTCGGCCTGCGACAGAGAATCAACGGCCGTCCTCAAACTGTCGGCAAAAGCCAGGCTGTCGGCAGCAAGTGCAAGGCTGTCGGCAGTCTCGAGAGAATCGGCAGCGGCTTCCGCAGCGGCTTCTTCCTGCTGCCTCTTCTGCTCTGCAAGCCGTTTCCTGCGCGCCGCCTCCTCAAGTCTTGAGTACAGATCATCCATATAGCCCGAGAAGAAACGTTCCGTCTGAACAAAACGAGGTCTCTCGATTGCCTCGTAATGACTGCGTTCCGAAGTCCGTATCTCAAGAGACGTTATGTCCTTAGGTCCCTTCGGCCTCATTTCGGCCTGCCAGTTGAAGCCTTTCATCCGGCTGTCGGCCGGGGGCAGCTGGACGACCGGATACGCATCACTCTTCGGTGATTCAAAATAGTACACCGTTTCCAGTTCCCCGTCCTTGAATGTCGCGGAAAGCATTGTGCTCTCAACCTTGTTGACGGTTGCTATCTCATCGTTCTCCTCGAGATAGAACAAAGCCGATACACCTCCGAGAGCATCAAATCTTTTCAGGGCAGCATCGGAGTCGAAATACGCCATGACCTCCGAACTTTTGATCTGGTCATAATGGATGGTATCTTCCTCAACCGCTATGAAGGCATTGGACATCAGGCTTGCACGGTCGACGGCATTGTTCTTCACCAGGACAAACAGGCTGTCCGAACTATACTGCCTGTTTCCTTCGTTCCATATTACCGGACTCTTGTAGAACCGGGCAAGGGAATCCAGCTCGCAAAAACTTACCGAATCACTCCTGACCTGCATATCATAACGGAAAATGCGCACATTGCCAATTCCCGTCAGATAACCTATTCTCGTCGTATCCAGCGGGACCGCCAGAGAATCAGCACCTGCCGAGAGGGAATCCGGAACAGCATACAGAGAATCAACCGCAGATGCCAGAGAATCGGCACCGACGGAGAGGGAATCCGGAACGGTATACAGAGAATCACTCGCAGCGGCCAAGGAATCAACTGCAGATGCCAGAGAATCGGCACCGACGGAGAGGGAATCCGGAACGGCAAGGGAGTCCGCAGCAGCCGAGAGCGAATCAGAAACCGACTCCGCAGGCTGTTCTGCAGAGGACTGCGCCTTGCCATCTGCATTTGTCTTGGCAGCTTGGCTCATCCTGTTTGAGGAGGCATTCTTTTCCCTCTCTTCCCGTTCCTTCTCTTCCGCCGCTTCCGCAGCCGCCCTTCTTCTGTAATCCGAAACGGGATCACTCAGAATCGTTTCCAAACGCTCCTTTGACAATGATATTTCCTGTTCCGGGATATCACAATAACGTACGGTATGATATATCAGGGTGTCAGCGCCAAAATAAGTGGTATCAATCTGGCCATCCTCATTTTCCGCCCACATTGCGACAGCTGCTTCCTTTCGCAGAGTCACGCGGGCAAGTGAATCCTCATAGAACAGGTAATCCGAAACGGCAGCCACGTTTCTTGTAGAGTCCTGAACCTGGGCAGAGCCAAGCATCAGCACATCTCCGGGCGTCCGGTAATAGTAGAGGGAATCACTCCAGCTTTCCTGTTCCTGCGAAAGAGCATGCACATTCCCGCTGAAAAAGAAAATGTCAGGCTTGCTTTCGTACCACCCTCCGTCAGCCGAAAGCATGTTGTCTTCGTTCCAGAAATCAATATAAGAAGTGAACCAGGCTTTCTCCGCATTGGAATCATATTCCAGGCTGCTTGTCTTGACAAAGACAGAGTCCGTGAACATGTTGACATTTCCCTCGAAAAAGAAAAGCTCATCCGGGCTGAAATATCTGCCGTCGTCGCTTTCGATTATCTGCCCGTTCTCGCTTTTCATGGAAGCACCTCCGGAAAAAATCGCGAGGCTGTCACGGGTATTGTAGTCGAGGTTCCTGGTTCTCAATATATTGTCCTGCTTGTTTCTCAACTGCACCACAGCGCCCCTGAACTGAGCAAGATCCTCGTTTATAAGATAATCAAGCTTCTCGCTTGTGAGTTCAGTCTCACCCTGCAGCATGCGGACATTGCCGATGCACTTGATCACGCTGCTGTCCATATACCACATCGAGCTGTCGCTGATGAGATAAGTCCCGTTGTGGAGAAAAGTCGCAGCCAAAGCCTTGCGGACAAGGCCTTTCGGGGTTTCCTGCTGCTCTATGAATTTTGCACTAATGAGCCGCACAAGAGAATCTGCCTGCTCAGAATTGTTCTGCGCAGACAGTTGTGAAAATGCGGCCGCAACTGCGGCGACCAGTATCAGAAGTCTTGTCTTACCTTTTCCGACCATCCTTTACGGGAGAAGTCACAGTCTCCGAAAAGCGGATCTATGACTATGTATGTGCTCTCCAGCTTGTCGTCCACAAACTTGTTTATCGCCTCCATCTGCTTCATCTGCACGACCTGGTTCAGCAATTCAGTGTAATCAGTTTCAAAGTTGGCGGTGTGAGCCGGCACAATCTTGTCCAGCCTGATGATCTTGTAGACAAGATTACCGTCCCTGCCTTCATTGTCCAGTGAAGTGATGGGCTGAGAGACCTCACCCACTTTCAGATCCTTTATCGCCTCATAGTCCTGGGGCTTGAGCTGGTCAATCTCAAAGTATGAAGACCCTGTGTTGGGATCCGCCATCTGCCCTCCGTTCGTCCTCGTCGCAGGATCCTCCGAATAGAATCGGGCAGCAAGATCAAAAGTCATGACACTGTCCACCACAATCATGGTGCGCAGGCTGTCCAGACGCTTGTATGCCTTGTCCTGATCTTCCTGTGTGTAATGCGGCTTGATCAGTATATGCCTGGCATTGAACATGTCACCGTTTTTCTCAAGCACCTCGATTATGTGGAATCCGTCAGGCGTCTCGACAATCTGCGAAATGACTCCAGGCTTCAGGGACATCGCCGCATCGGAAAATGCAGGCCAGAAAATTGACTTCGAAGCCATGCCAAGTTCACCACCCTTCATTGCACTGCCCGGGTCCTCAGAATAGAGCCTTGCCAAAGTGGAGAATTTCTCTCCGTTCAGTATTCGCTCACGCAGGGAGAGGAGCCTTTCCTTAACGGCAAGCGCAGCGGCCTCACGGTCCGGATATATGCATATCTGGCTCATCTGATATTTCGTGGGAATGACAGGAAGTGAAGACACATCTGCCGTGTCGAGATACTGCTTCACGTCATAAGGGGTAAGCTCAGGGATCTTCGAGGCAATATTCTGCTGCTCACTTTGTGTGAGGCTCTGTTCCTCAAGCTGTGCCTGCCACTCCTGACGCAACTTGTATATCGGCATGCCGAAATACGCCTCAACCTGGGCATCTCCGCCGAGTGCGGTGCGAACCTGGTCAAGTCTCTGCGTAAGGGAAGCCGAAACCATATCGTTGTTGACGGTAAGGGAATCGACCCTTGCCTGCATCAGGAAAAGTTTGGATTCCATCATTCTCTCCAGAAGTTCGCAGCGGATGTTCTTGTCGGAAGAATAGCCCTGGGCATTGACCATCTGCACTTCGGACTCAAGGTCGGAAAGCCGTATCATCTCATTGCCGACCACAGCCACGGTCTTGTCAACCACTCCATTGTACTTCTGGGCGGAAAGCGGCACGCAAAAGAGCGAAACGGCAACAAAAACGGAAAATTTAAGTTTGTTGTTCATGTCAGTAGATTACGAATTGTTTGCTGTCAAGCGCGTTGTCAAGCAAGTCGCGTTCCAAAGCCGCCAGCAGTTCATGTTTTCTGTTGCTCAAAATGATGTCCCTGATTGCAGATGAACAATATTCAACAGGAGCAACGCCGGAATTGATCATGTCGCACACGTAAGCGGCAAGCATGTCACCGCGCCCTTCAGGCTCGATGATTATCATGTCCTCGTCCATGGCCGCAAACATCTTGTCGACAGGGACCCCGAAATAGCGGGCCAGTTCCCCGGCATCCATCCAGGAATCAGAATTGTCAAAATACCTCAGCGCCGACACTCTTGCCAGGGAATCGGCTTTCTTCAGATCATCATATCTGTCTGAAGACATGAGCCGGAGGAGTTCGTCCTTGTCCGGAGAGTCCTTCATCACGTCAACAAACCGCAGTTTCAGCAACGGGCGGGCAAGCACAAACTCATCCTGGTTGGCATCATAGTAATTCTTGATCTGGGCGTCCGTGATCATTGTGTCCAACCTTTCGTTGAGATATCTCTGCTCATAACGGTACCTGACAAGAGAACGCCTGTAGGACTCGAGCTCGTCGGAAACATCCATTTCCGATTTGGACAATTGCTCTTCGGCCACCTTGACATACAGACGGTCAATCGCCCACAGATTGATATAGCGCTCGGCAATATTGGCGCTGTCCTCCGGAGAAACCATGTCAGGAATCATTGACTCGACTTCCGAGCGGTACAGTTTTTCCCTTCCGACTTTCGCCACGGGCTGATCGTCATGCACCAGGGAGGATGCAACCTCACATGATGCATTCATGATGACAATCGGCAGGACCGCGGCCAGAAGATGTACAATATTCCGCATGTCGGCAAAAATAAAAATAATCCTCAAGAAGTTAAAACGACTCGTCAATTCTCTGACGCAAGAGCTTCAATAATTTCGTCGACCAGCGGCGCGACTGACCAGGCAGAAGCGGTGACATTGTTGGTCAGCAGCGAAAACACGATTGTCTGGCCGCCTTCGGAAGAAGGGAGGATATAGCCGCTGTAGCACAGAATCCCGTTCATCGAACCGCTCTTCATGTGAATGCGCCCGCGAAAATCAGCACTCTCGCCTGAAAACTTGTACTCGAGCGTCCCCCGGCTGCCTGGAGACGGCAAAGACCGGAGATAAGCTCCGAAACACGGCTCCGACATCATCTTCCGGAGAAAATCCACGAAAAACCCGGCAGAGACATAATTCTTGCGGGCAAGGCCGCTGCCGTCCACGAGCCTGCAGCGTCCTGCAGTCTGCAGCCCCATGCGGCGCAGCAGAAATTCCTCGGCATCAACTCCGCCTTCAGCGGTGCATGGATACCCTGCCTTGAGGGCGACCGTCCGCAACAGAGTCTCCGCAAAGAAATTGTCACTCTCGTGGTTGGTCTCCGCCACAATTGCCGACAGATTTGAAGAGAAAGTGCTTCCAAGCAGCTTTAGATCAGCAGACCCGGCCGCAGGCTCGCCACTGTCCCCAGTCCCGGGATCAAGCCGAAGCTTCCCGTCGGAATTTATGTCGGCACAGCCCCCGCTGACTTCAAATCCCCTTGATTCCAGATAGCGCATGAACTGCCACGCGCAGGTGTAGGCGCCGAATCGGTTCGAGCCCTCGAAGGTATACCCTTTCCTGTCACACGGGAAAGACCCTCCGAACTCTCCGAGCGCCGCCAGGGAAGTGTTGATGTAATATATCGTGTTCGCTGTCCCGCGTTCTCCCGTCACGGCGTTTACAGTGTACTTCATCCACGGAGTCTCAGGATATTTGGCCACGATCTTCGGCTTGCTGCCGGGTGAGCCTCCGGGGGTGACGAGGAAATTCTGGGCATTTTCAAAAAAGTTGAGGCCGGTGGGACCGACCCCATAATTGGTGCCCAGATCATCATATGACCATGCAAGATTCTCGGGAGTGACCGTACCGAAGCAGCGCGGGTCAGCGACAATCCGGCCCCTAATGCCGCTTATGCCGGCTTCGGCCAGCAGTTCCGCCCAATCGGAGAAAAGAGTCTCCGAAGGATCGGCGACCATGCTTTGCGAACCCGTTGTAGGATCGCCTCCGCCTATGATGTACAGGTCCCCGTCAAGAATCCCGTTTTCAATCGTCCCGGCATATCCAAGCCTGGTCTCAAAACGGAAATTCTCTCCGAGCGACTTAAGGGCAAGCCCTGTGGTTATCAGCTTGACGTTCGATGCCGGGACAAGCTTGAGTTCCGGATTGACACATGCAAGCGTGTCACCGTCGGCAGTGACCGCCAAAAGGCCGACAGCCGATGAAGAAAGAGCATCTCTCGAACATACGGCATTGACCACATCACTCAGGCCGGGCCCAACATCAGCAGTCGCGCCCCATCCTGAAAGAAGAAGCGCGACTGTTGTCAGAATTGTCAGTTTTCTCATTTGACAGCCTCTTTCACGGCCGCACTGAGTTTCTCATAAAGAGCGTCAGTCCTGGAGACAATTTCCTTGCGGAGTTCGGCATAGTATGCCTTTTTGTTCTCCGCCTTGGTGTTCACCTTGTCCCTGAGTTCGTTGTAAAGGCTTACAGCCTCTTCCATAAGTTCGGAAACGGCTCCGTCAGAAACCTTGGAATTGGAGGTTGCCACAACCGAACAATCCTCAAGGAATGCTCCAAGCACATATTCGATGTCTTTCTTGATGTCCCTTAAATTCATGGCTTAAAAGTTTATAACTCGGCAAATATATGAATTTTTTCTCACTTGCTGAAATACCACGGCCGCACCTCTGCACTTACGGCACCCAGTCCGGCATCCACATGCCCCAAAATGCGCCTGACGGCAATCGGTGTCCTTCCGTAAGAGTCCGGCAGACCGGGCTTCAGGGAATTTATGCGGACAAGCTGGGAAGAGTGAATTATCCGGCCGTCCCCTATATACATGGCCACGTGCGTCACAGACCCTATGCTGCCGTCATCCCTGAGAGAGCCGAAGAACACCAAGTCTCCCGGCTGCATTTTGCCATAGTCAAAAGGCACCTCCACTCCGCAGCGGATCTGCTCCCTGGCATTTCGCGGCAGCACAATCCCGTTCATCATGTACACGAACTTGGTCAGGCCGCTGCAGTCGAAATGTTCAATAGTATTGCCGCCCCACAAATATGGCACGCCTATAAATCTGCGGGCAAATGCCGTAAGGGACTCACCCGTGGCGGTTCGGGACCCAACCCAGACGTCAAAATCCTCGACATCTCCGCTCCGGGCCCAGCCTTCGCGTCCGGAAGGAAGAATCACCGGGGTCCAGCCCCCGCATTCAGGAGCAGAAGATGCCCTGACGATATCTCCCATGACAAAGTCACAGATCCTGTCTGACGATTCATCCGCCGCGCTGAAGACATGCGTGTGTTCTGCAGTGCAGATCAGTTTGGGTGCGGCGATGTAGGCATCCTTCTCGGCTTCGCTCATAAGGACAAGCGACAGCTCGTTGACCCAGCAGTCACGATAGTCCGGGGCGCTGACCCGCAGCCAGTACCTTTCCTTGCCGCTGACTTCAAGGACCGTTCCCATGAGACACTGCGTCTCGTTCCCTGACTCGTAGTCAGGTCTTGCGCGCATGAAGCACGAAGACACGTTTACGACAGCCCATTTGCTCTCCTGTGACGCCGCCGGAAAAACTGTGGCAAGCATCAGCAATATCGCCAATATCTTCTTCATGTGCACAAATATAACTTTTTGGAGATTACCGGCAAGGAGTACAAAAAAAATGACAAGCATTTCTGCCTGTCATAATCTTTTCAGCGGTGTAGCGAGAGTGGGGCATGATCCCACGACCTCCGGATTATGAATCCGACGCTCTAACCAGC
>CABUIX010000071.1 GCA_902491795.1 uncultured Bacteroidales bacterium
CTGAAACTAGCGCGTCTACCATTTCGCCACCCGCGCCCGAATGGACTGCAAATATACAACTTATTTTTTAATTCCTCCTAATCCGGACATCTTTCCTAAAAAATATATGTCAAAGCAATAACGATATCTGCAGGCAAGACGAAAAAGCGGCCACCCCGGCCCGTGACTTTCCCGCATGTCCGGCAATCATACTCCGCGTACCTGTCGTATCCGGACCAAAAGCTCAGTCCAAAATCCAGATTCAGGTTCCTGGTAAGCATATATGCATAGCCCCCTCCCATCCCGGCGCCGAAACGTTCGCCCTCAGATGTCATGGAGGACCTCAGGTCCCCCATATTGTATTCCTGATAACGCAGATCAGCAGAAAACCACCATCCGGAATATACGTGCCATGGCCAATAGCGGGCCCCGGTATTGGCCGAGCGCTGCCTGCGCTGCACGGCATTCTCCCCTTTCCCGAAAGTGAACGGATTGTATCTGAACCCTGCGCTCACGCTCCAATGTCTTGAAACACCGCATGAAGCCTCAACATTTAAAGTCAGAAAATCGGCATACCCAAGCATATTTGTGGAAAGCGCAAAATTCTGCGCCTTTGCCGAGCAGCAGAACACGAGCAGCGAAATGGCCGGCAAGAATTTGATCAAACGCATATACAAGATTTTTTGCCCTGCGCAGTCAAGCCTTCCCGGGATTCGGGCAGCAGGCTTGACCACACACGGCGTCATTTTCAATTATATCTGGCAAAAGCCTGGATTATGGCACTTTTGAATTCGGGATACATGCTGACAAGTTTCTTCTGCAGCATCTCCCGGCTGTTGATGTCCGAGGTCAGCGCCGCAAAGATTCTGTACCTGTTCAGGCCACGGTCATCAAGATACATCAGGATCTGCGGGCTGAACCAGAATTCAGTTCCGAACGCAACATCTTCCAGACCGTATCTCTCGCGATAGCATTTGCTCTGCAGGTAATATGCCCACATTTCACCCACTTCACAATAGCCGGCACCTTCTTCCGTGCCTGTACCGTAAGTGACAAAACCGGAAGTGACAAAGGAAGTCACCACATACTTTATGTACTTGTTCCAATAATACTTGCCCGCCTGCATGAAATGGCTCGCATGAGCGAGTTCATGGACCGTCCTGGAATAGACTTCGGCATAATCATCGGCTCCCTTGAGGCCAATTGTCAGGTCGGGCAGAAAGATCTTCAGCAAATAGGTATATTCACCGAGGAAATCCGATATTATGCTGTCATCTATCACGGCCCCCTGCTGCAGCATCACGGCACTGCTCGCGTCAAGGTTCTGGAAAAGCCATATTCTCAGATTGGCCGGAGGCGTACGCATTTCGTTCTCACCGTCACGGCATTTCCCGTAATACTCGTATGCTGCATTGTTTACCGCACAACGTGTGAAAAGCTTCCGTTCAGATGAAGAGGAAATTTCCACATCCAGGCCTTGGGGTGAATTTTTGCCGAGGGTTGAAGCAGATGCGGGCTGAAGCAGGAGATTGAATCCTATCCCGAATCCGAGACTGTTCTTGAAGACAATCCTGTAGCGAGGTCTGGAACTGAAGTTCTTGTTGACCCGATAATATCCGTCCTCATCCGTGTAGCCATGGGCGAATTTGACAAAAGAATTGCACGAGACCTTGACGCCCTTGACCCCTGAAACCGGCTCCGCGGCCTTGTCGTCAACAATCGTTATCCTTCCCTGAGGCGTCCCGCTCTCACGGCCCCTGGTCTCCGGGACTAGCATGCCGGCATTGCCTGTCAGCCTGTAGGATTCTCTTTCGACCGCATCCCAATCTATGCCTCCGGACTTTGTATCCGCAGAATCCTGGGGAATATAGCATTCGTCGAGGACCTCGTGCCTTATGTGTTCCGGCAACTCAAAATCCTTGTCAACGACTGCATATTGCCATGTTATGTCGCCTTCAGGCACTTCAGGATCGTGATAATAGTCCCCTTCCCTGACTATTTCATAGTCGACGGGATGATCGAGAAGTTCCAGTCCAGCATTTTCAAGTTCCTCATACTGGCTGTCATCTGCCGGAAGGAACCTTACATACAGATGTGAGGCATCGATTACAACCCTGTCGGCCTTGGTAGGATACAACGAAGCCACGGCCCTGGTGATGTTGTCCACTGAATACGGATCCTCAAGATGATCTCCCAGAACTATCATTTCGTGAGGGAGTGAGGAGCCATAGGCGTCGCCCGGAAATCCGGGCGGATCAGTCAGGCTTCCTGAACAGGAAGCCGCAAGCATAATCGCTGAAACGATAAAGAAGTTTTTCATAGTGCAGTTCAGTTTTCTGTGCAAAATTCGGATTTGACAACCGATTTTCCTCAAATTAATCGCTTAATTTCCAGACACTTTGTCCCGGGACGGAAATATTGGAGCAGGGGTCGCCCGGGCAAACAAAAAAGGACCGGTCATTTCAGGCCGGTCCAGATAAGAATCATAAAAAATCAGGGAATCAGAAATATTTTACGGTTTTCTGTTCCATTGCACCAAGCAGACTGTTGCCGAGACGGCTCACTCCAAGACGGAAGAGGTCCCTGCAAAGCCACTCTTCTCCGAGAACCGTTTCGACGATACTGTAATAATACAACGCATCCTCGGCAGTGGAAATACCGCCCGCAGCCTTGAATCCGACTTTACGGCCGGTCTTTTCATGGAACAGTCTTATGCACTCGCACATCACATATGCAGCTTCGGGTGTCGCATTGACATCAACCTTTCCGGTAGAAGTCTTTATGAAATCCGCGCCGCACTCCATGGCGAGCAGCGATGCCGCCGCAATGTTTTCAACGGTGGAAAGCAGCCCTGTCTCAAGAATGACCTTGAGCACAACCTTTCTCCCCGCTGCGGCGCCTTCCTCATCCACTGCCTTGCGCATTGCAGTGATCTCTTCTGCGGCAGCAGAGAAATCTCCTGCAAGGAAAGCATTGAGGGCCAAAACGATGTCGACCTCATCCGCACCGTTCCGGACGGCAAGCCTGCACTCCAGAACCTTTACAGGAAGATAACTTTGAGAAGAAGGGAAGCAGCCGGCAACAGTTGTCACATGCATGCCGGAATCTTTACTGTTGTCGCGGACGACGGAAGCGAAATTGGGATAAACGCAGACTGAAGCCGGAAGAGGACATCCGGGATACTCGTCAGCCACATGATTGGCCTTTTCAACAAGCGCCTTTACCGACTGCTCGGTGTCATTGGTGCGGAGGGTCGTAAGATCCATTGATGCAAAGCATGTCTTCAGAATCTCCGGTGTTGACTTCTCCTTTATTTTTGCGGAGATTGTCTTCAGAGAAGCGGCCACGCTCTCCGCGGTAGCGCTGAAACCATATTTTTCAAGATATTCCATATCAATCGTTTATTTTGGTTGATCTAAGTTCACTATGCACCGGTACAGGCAAACCGGGGACAATTGAGGATGCCGAGAGGCCGAGGCTGTCATAAGGCCAGAACATGCGGCCGGAATGCCAGAGCGTGTCGGATATGAAATCCACCGTGTCATAGTCCACCTTTGCCTTTTCCCTGTCCAGCTCGCCTTGCTTGAGGGCCGTCTGCCTCCTGAGTTCATCCGTCACGCGCATTGATATGTCGCTGAAGACATCAGGATGGGCTACGTAATACGAGATGCTTTTCTCGTAATCTCCAAAAGTATAGCCGTGCTTACGGAAAACCGGATCAAAAAACAAAGTGGAATCCGCCGCTTTCCTTTCTTCAGGATGATCCCTCAGCCATTGGTCAGCAAGGAACATGTCTACATAGAGCGACACCATATCCTTTTCAGGTATCACCCGCGGTCTGCCGCATCCTGCCAGTACGACAAACACGGCGACAAAAATGGCGACATGTCCAGCCTTCCTCAGCATCTCCGCTATCTGAGTTGAGCCCCGAACTCGTTCTGGAACGTTGTGAGGAGACGGTCCATGACTCTCTCCGTATCCTGGTCCGTAAGGGTCTTCTCAGGATCCTGTATCACAAAACTCAGAGCATACTGCTTCTTGCCTTCTGGGATCTTGTCTCCCCTGTAAACGTCAAACAACCGTACTTGCTTGAGCAATTTCTTGGCCTGCTTGAACGCGGCAGCACGCAGGTCGGCATACTTGACGTCTTCATCAAGCAGAATGGCGAGGTCCCTGTGCACCTCCGGGAACTTTGGCAGTTCCTTGAACGCCACCTTGTCGCGACGGACAAGTTCAAACAATACTGGCCAGTTTATCTCCGCGGCAAATACCGGCTGCTTGATTCCGAACTTTCTTGCAAGAACAGGATTGACGGTTCCAAGTGCCGCCAAAGGCATTGGAGACGATGTACCCTGAATCCTGTAGACCATTCCTTCAGAAAAGATGTCCGACGGTGCCGCTTCAGCCTTCAATTGTGAAATCTCCGCACCGTAACGGCGCAGAAGAAGTTCCACGTATCCCTTCAGCTGGAAATAATTGCCGGCAGCCGGTTCAATACGCCATGACTTCTCAGGCGTCCCCGTAATCATCAGCATGAAAGCAGTATGCTCGCTGTATCCGTCAAGAGTTTCTCCGCTCTTCTCCGGAATCCTGGAATATACGCTGCCATATTCAAAAATTTTCATGGCTGTTGCCTGACGGTTCAGGTTGTAGGCAACAACCTCCAGACCTCCAGGTATAAGGCTCTGGCGCATCACGTTGAGATCCTGACTCAGAGGATTCACAATCCGGACACAATGGTCAGAGGGGAAAGTCTCAAGATTGTCGTAATATGCAGACTTTGTCAGCGAATTGTTCATTATCTCGACAAAGCCGTTGGCTGCAAGGAAATTTGACACGGCATTGCGCACAGATTCCTCCTCGGGCCTTGGCGTCGCATTCACCGACATCTTCATGTGCTTGGGGAAAGGAATGTTGTCGTAGCCGTATATCCTGAGAAGTTCCTCAACCACATCACATTCACGGTAAACGTCAACCATATAAGAAGGCGCCTTCACCACGGATCCTCCCGGATGCCTCTCAACAAATTCATACCCGAGCCATCCGAGAATGTTTTCAACGGTGTCATGGCCAAGCTCATGACCTGCCAGCCGCTCTATCCTGCCATAGTCAAGTGCAATCTCCTTCCTTTCGACAGGCTTCGAATACACTTCCCTGATTTTCCCCTCAACTTCGCCACCTGCATATTCCTGAATCAGGGTAACCGCTCTTTTGAGAGCATATATCAGCACATCCGGATCTCCACCGCGTTCGTACCTGAAAGACGCGTCAGTCTGCAGGCCCTGGGTCTTGGATGTCCTGCGGATTGAGCCGGGGGCAAAGTATGCGCTCTCCACAAACAGTGAGACTGTTTTGTCCGAAACGCCGCTTTCCTCTCCCCCGAATACGCCGGCAATGCACATCGGGCCGTCAGAATTGGCAATCACGATATCGCGGCTGCAAAGCTTGCGGTCCACCCCGTCAAGTGTCCGTATCATTTCACCCTCAGCTGCACGGCGAACGATGACCTTGTTTCCTGTCACCTTGTCGGCATCAAAAGTATGCAAAGGCTGGCCAAGTTCAAAAAGGACAAAATTGGAGATATCCACAATGTTGTCAATCGGTCTCAGTCCTATGGACAGAAGCCTGTCCTGCATCCATTGCGGAGAAGGAGCAACCTTCACGTTCCTTATTGTAATGCCTGTATATTTCGGAGCCGCATCGGCATCCAGCACCTCGACTTCGAGCCCGTCGCCTTCACCTTCATGGAATGACTCGACTGAAGGCCTCACCAGTTCGCAAGGGACGTCTCTCAATTTCAGATATGCATACAGATCGCGGGCCACGCCCCAATGTGAGGCGGCATCCACCCTGTTGGCAGTAATCTCATACTCAATGACAGCCTCTGTCTCGAGATGGAGATATTCCTTGGCAGGCGTACCGACCTCGGCATCGTCAGGAAGAACCATGATACCGTCATGGCTGCTTCCGATCCCGAGTTCGTCTTCGGCGCATATCATTCCAAACGACTCAACCCCGCGTATCTTTGATTTCTTGATCTTGAAATCCCCTGGCAGCACAGCCCCGATACGCGCAAAGAGTACCTTCTGGCCGGCAGCGACATTCGGTGCGCCGCATACCACGACAAGAGGCTCTCCCGAACCGTCATCAACCTTGGTGACATGAAGATGGTCAGAATTCGGATGATCTTCACATTCAAGGACTTTTGCAACCACTACCCCGGCAAGACCGCCGGGAATCTTTTCCTCCTCCTCAACCGCATCCACTTCAATTCCAATGGACGTCATCGCTTCAGCGATCTGGCCGGGATCAAGATTACACTTAAGGTAATCCTTAAGCCAACTGTAACTGAGTTTCATATTCTGAATTTTTTATTTCAAATCGTCGGGAGAAAAAAGTTTCTCCACAAATTCCTGCTTGTCAAATGGCTTGAGGTCGCCGATTTTCTCTCCGGTCCCGATGAACTTCACAGGGATGTGAAACTGGTCGGAAACTCCGACAACCACACCGCCCTTGGCCGTGCCGTCAAGTTTCGTGATCACGAGGGAGGTGATGTCAGTTGCACGGGAGAACTCCTTGGTCTGCTGGAAGGCATTCTGGCCGGTCGACGCATCAAGTACCAGCATTACGTCATGGGGGCCGTCAGGAACGACCTTGCGTATTACATTCCTGATTTTCGTCAACTCGTTCATCAGGTCAATTCTGTTGTGCAGACGTCCGGCCGTATCGATAATCGCAACGTCGGCACCGCGGGCGACTGCAGCCTTCACGGTATCAAAAGCCACCGAAGCAGGATCCGAGCCCATCGCCTGCTTGACTATTTCAACGCCCGCCCTTTCAGCCCAGATGTCCAACTGGTCAACAGCCGCTGCCCTGAAGGTATCAGCAGCGCCAAGTATGACTTTCTTGCCCTGAAGCCGGAGGAAATTGGCCAGCTTTCCTATCGTGGTAGTCTTTCCCACACCGTTCACTCCGACAACCAGTATCACATACGGCTTTTTCGAGAAATCGAAAGGCTCCCCGCTGTCGGCCACAAGCAAACTGATTTCATCCCGCAGCAGAGACACAAGCTCGTCAAAAGACATGAACTTGTCCCTGGCCACACGGTCTTCTAGATTGTCTATGATCTTGAGAGTCGTGTCAACGCCCATGTCGGATTCGATCAAGGCCTCTTCGACAGCATCCAAAGTCTTGTCGTCGACTCTGGACTTTCCCATCACTGCTCTTGAAATCCTCTGGAAGAAACTGATTGCCATATTCTACAAAGATACAAATTATTATGAAAAAAGAAGCTGACCCCTCAGAGGGCCAGCTTCTCTGTATTGCTTACATGCCATAAGGCATCAGGAGAGAACTATTTCTTCCCGTTGAAGAAATCCTTGGTCTTGTCAGCCTCGACAAGCTGCTCCGAAAAGATATAGGCTCCGGTCTTGGGAGACTTCTCCATACGGATGCACTTGACCATACTTTTAGCACCGGCCTTGGCGGCGAAGGTTGCAACTGCTTTCTTTGCCATAATTCAGACTCCTTATTTTATTTCACGATGCACTGTAACTTTCTTGAGATAAGGGTTGTATTTCCTGCGCTCAAGACGGTCAGGCGTGTTCTTCTTGTTCTTGGTCGTAATATAGCGGGACATTCCGGGTACTCCGCTGGCCTTCTGTTCGGTACACTCGAGGATGACCTGCACCCTGTTTCCTTTTGCTTTCTTTGCCATGACTCTAAAAATTAAACAAGGTTAATCAATCCTTTCTTCTGAGCATCGCGAACTGTAGCCTCGAGGCCATTCTTCTCGATGATCCTCATACCCTTGCAAGATACCTTGAGGGTGATATATCTCTGCTCCTCCTCGCTCCAGAAGCGCTTGCGCTTGAGATTAAGGGAGAAGTCACGCTTGGTGCGGAGTTTTGAATGGGCCACATTGTTGCCCTTCATCCTCTTTCTTCCGGTTATTTGACAAACTTTTGCCATATCTTGTTATCTTTTGTTATCGTACACACAATAGGGTTGCAAATATCGCTGATAATTTTCTGATTTCCAAATCATGAGCTACAGAAATTTAAGGAACCTGTTCCACCTTATGTTTTTGGGGAACTTCTGGCTCTTGTCTGTAGACAACCAGATTACAACAGGTTTCCCGACTATGTGGTCCTCAGGCACGAAGCCCCAGTATCTCGAGTCAAGCGAATTGTGCCTGTTGTCACCCATCATGAAATAGTAATCCTGCTTGAAGGTATATTCTCCCTTTTTCAGCGCTTCCTGAAGATCAGACTTCTCGTAGACACTTATTATCCTCTCATAAAGAGGCAGATTGTCCTGCGTAAGCTTGACAGTGGAGCCTTTCGAGGGAATCCATAGCGGCCCGAACCAGTCCCTTGTCCAACCGGAATCCGGAGTAAAGGGAAAAATTTCAAGACTGCAGGCCGACGGATCCCTGTCAAGGTTGTCCGAAACCCCTTCCACATTCGGAAGGGCCTTGACCTTTTCAAGCATTTCCGCCGTAAGCAACATCATCGGATAGCCAGGCAACAAAGGATTGTAATACTGCTCCGAAGGATTCAGTCCCAAATCCTCCAAGGTCTTCGAATTTATCTTCTGCCCGTTGGTCCGGACACAATACGAAAACTGGATTCCGGGATAAACCTCCTGCTGCTGGCCGTTGATCCAGACAAGTCCGGCCCGAACCTCAAGCGTGTCACCCGGCAGAGCGACGCAACGCTTGACATAATGGTCTTTCTTGTCTGTCGGTCTGACAACCACCTCCCCCAGTCCCTTGACCGTCTCACGGCCAAGTATGCGGACAAGGGCGTAATAGTCCTCGGCAGGAGCACTGCGGAGCACCGTATCTCCGTTAGGAAAGCCGAAGACGACACAATCGCCTCGCCTCACCTCTCTGAAGCCTTTCAGTCTGCGATATTTGTTTTGGATCAAAGTCGAATACGACTCTTTCCCGAATATCGTGTTGTGCGTGAAAGGAATTGTCAGCGGAGTTTCCGGCAGCCTGGGTCCGTATGTCAGTTTGCTTACGAAAAGATGATCTCCTGTAAAGAGAGTCCTCTCCATCGAGGATGAAGGTATCTTGAAGGCCTGAAAAAGAAATATGTTGATAAGCGGGACAACAATGACCACGAAAATGATGGTATCGAGCCAGTCATTCGCGGCACTGTGCTTTTCACCCGGCTTATATCTTTTCTTCCAGAAATTCCAGTGCACCTTCCGGGTAATGAATATGTCAAAGATGACAACCAGCCCAAAAAGCCACCAGTAATTTCCGAGCCATATTACCCACAGCAGATAGAGCAAAGCCCAAAACGTGAACTTTGTCCACCTGTTACGGACAATATCCTTCAAGCTCACTTCAGCAAACTATTTTACAGAGTTGATAATGGCCTCGAACGCCTGGGGGTTGTTCATTGCGAGATCAGCGAGCACCTTGCGGTTCAGGCCGATATTCTGCGCATTGAGTTTGCCCATGAACTGAGAATAAGACATGCCGTACTGACGTGCAGCAGCGTTTATTCTCTGAATCCAAAGCGCACGGAAGTTGCGTTTCTTGGCACGGCGGTCACGATAGGCATAAGTCAAACCCTTTTCGTAGGTGTTCTTCGCAACCGTCCAAACATTCTTCCTTGACAGGAAGTTACCGCGGGTTCTCTTGAGAATCTTCTTGCGGCGAGCCCTTGAGGCTACTGAAT
>CABUIX010000072.1 GCA_902491795.1 uncultured Bacteroidales bacterium
CGATGTAGTCGCACTTTTCCTCAAGCGTCATCTGCGACACAAGGTTCCATGCACGTTCGTCAATCTCTGAGGCATTCTTCCCCGCAGGAGATGTGTTGTCAAGATAAAGTCCCTGAGCGAAAGCCCCTGAAACTGACAGAGACATGACGGAAAAGAGAAGGGCAAAAGAACGTTTGAGTGTTTTCATTTTTGTCATTTAAGATGTGTTATTTGGACATATCCGTCACCTCGTAAGGCTTGCAGACCGCATTATGCGCTGCCGAGCGGGCGATTTTCGCCTTAATCTCATTCATAGAAGACGGCACGTATGAGGTTTCCTCCACATTCTTCCCGGAAATGGCTTCAAACCATGTGCATGCAGCCGTGTATCTTCCGTAAGTAAGTTCAAGATGGTAGCCGTCGCGGTTGAAGGTGTCTCCAAGAGAAGATGTCCGTCCATTCTGAACCGCGGTGCCGGAAGGAACAAGCAGGTCAAAGGAATATGAACTGTTGTCCATAACCTTCTGCGCCACGTCAACGATGGCGTTGAACATGGTCATCTGATTGCTGTTATACTTCGGGAAATCAGAATGCGTCGA
Organism: uncultured Bacteroidales bacterium; assembly: GCA_902491795.1. Taxonomy (GTDB): domain Bacteria; phylum Bacteroidota; class Bacteroidia; order Bacteroidales; family UBA932; genus Cryptobacteroides. Next base: position 579 of record CABUIX010000072.1, read on the forward strand.
ATTCGCCGCATAGGCCCAGGTCGAGTGCCAGATGAGTTTCACATCATACTTTGAACGGGCACGGACGTAGTTCAGAATCTCCGGGAGATACGGAGAACATGTCTCATACTTGCCGGATAAACCACTTGCCTGCTGAAGGCTGATGTAGTCCCATGGTTCTTCGGCAAGAACAGTCGAAATCTTCACCCCTTTAGAGTTCGTCTTCTGACCATCCACAATCTTGCGGTATTCGTATGCGGCCGCATCATTGTTGATATTGTTGTAGTGTCTCTCAAGGCTGCATCCTCCGATGTAGAGGTTGCCGATGATGACTTTTTTGCCGGAAGCGGCAAAAAGTTCATATAGATACTGTTCAATGGCATCCTGAGAAAAACTGTTGCCTATTGCAAGGATTCGGAGAATGCCGTCGCCTTCTTCCTTGACCTCCACGATAGCCTTTGCCTTGACGCTCTCACATTCGGCTATATAGACCAGCACAGTTGCCTTGCCGCCCTTTTCGGCCTTCAGCACAGCCCTGTTGCCGTCTTCCTTGAGCGAAAGGACGGTAGGATTAAGAGATTTCCACTTGTATGTAACCGAAACATCCGAAGACTTGTCTCCGACCAACGTGGCTGTAATCTCAGCAGTTTCTCCGACTGAAAGAGACGCCGGAACTTCGGACAATTCCATTGAGAGACCCGCATACGGGTCAATCTTGGCACAGGCAGTGCCGGGTGCAAACACCGTAGTGACTGCAAGCACAGCCTGTGCGACCAATACTTTCTTTATTTTGCCAAACATCCTATTCAAAACGATTTGTAATTATTTATGTTCAAACTATCTTGCGGACACGGTCACCGCACCGGCACGCACCCATCCGTCTTCCGTCACACTCTTGGCTGTCGCTGCCGGGCGTATGCCTATGGCATTGTCCTGCGTCGTGTCGACGATACCTACTGCCCAAGTGTATGCTCCGACCGCAACGCCCTTGATCTCGACCTCGGTCTTATAGGAAGAAATCTCTCCTTTAAGCCATTTTGACAAATCAGCATCGGCTTCCACAAAAACCTTGACCGGTTTGTTTTTGCTGTCAAGGAGAGCAACGGCAGCCTTGTACTTATAGTTCCACTGTGGAAGATTGACGGGACAATATCCCCATCCGAGGTTAGCCCAGCTGTGACCGACGGTCACCCTGTCGCCGAACTTTACCTGTGAAGGGAAGGAGACAGAAGTCGGATAGAGCCTGTAACCACCCTCCGCGACAAAACGTTCCACATACTCAAAGGCATTCTCGAACCAGGACTTCGTCTCGTCTCCCACACGGAAATCCATTGTGTTGACCTTCGCCTCCATAGATGAGTTGAATTCGCCTGCACGGACGTCTTCCGGATGCCCCTTGCGGTAGCCTGCAGGGTCGTTCCAGTACGAATGGCTGGAGACGATGTAGCCGCCTTCCATGAGTATGGGCACCTTGTAGGCCCATTTCTTCGCGTAGGCTTTCTCCCAGTCGTTGTAGCCCCAGTCCTGATTGTTCATCCCGAATGCATCGGAACGCAGACAGTATCCGTTGTCAAGTGCAATCTGGAGCACTCTCTCGCTGTCCGGCTGAGGGTTCTTGCCTTCGCTGACAGGATGCCCAATCTGGCGATGGTAGTTGATGACGAGCGGAACCTTGGTGAAGTTGTCCGCATACAGCTTCGTTATCCACTGCATCGTCCCGGCCTTGTACTCCGATGTCTTGTCCGACACGGCATTGTTCTGCTCGTAGCAGACATTATGGCCTTCGCCCCATTTTCCCAGCCCGTAAGCATCTATGAACGCTGTTTTCTTCGGGTCGTTGAAACGTTCCGCGAATGCCTTCACGAATGTCTCGTAGTGTTTTCTCCAAATCGGATCCACGGCAAGCGGAGTCTTGCGGTCAGGATACTTGCTGTCAGACAGCCAATACTCAGCCCCGTCGTCAAAGACAAACTGCGGTGTATTCTCCCTCTGATCTCTGCCGTCCACCACGACACGGAACGCTATCGGAAGTTCAAGTTCTTCCGCCCGTTTGACCAATTTATAGATCTTGTTCGTCTGGTCATCCCAGGCATACTTGCCATTCGCAGGATTGAGGTTCTTCCAGCCTGTCCTGATGTAACAAGCAGAGGCGTAATCCCTTACATAGACTTCCTTTCCAAGTTCCGAAACATAGATTTTCGTGTCGAAATAGGACGGGTCCGCCGTACCGGAAACATACATGACCCAACCATTGAGCGGATTCTTCAGAACAGTCTTCCTGTCAGGGCTTATCTTGACAGTTGTGTTGCCGGCAATATCGCCGCCATTCCCACCATTTCCGGAAGGCTTTTCCCCCTTCGCGCAAGCGCAGGCAGAAACAGCGGCAATCGCCAAGACAAGAAGTGTTTCTTTAATGGAGATATTCATATCAGTCAAAACGAATCTTATTGTTTCTTGCGTCAATAATGATTCGGCTGATCTTCACTGTGGAAGCCGGCTTCCACTTTCTGTTGCTGACAACAGTAACCGTGTTCATCCATTCGCCCATCTTGAGTTCCATGTCGGCTGTTGCAGCCACACCCGGTTCAGATGCCGGCACAAATGCCAGAACCTTTGAAATAAACGTCATTCCGGCCCCGTTCTTGACAGGATCGTCTCCGCCTGTTCCTTCTCCTGCCCTGATATTGTCAACCTCGGCAGGTCCCTGAGCGACCTTGACGCAGAGCGCATCCTTCATGTTGAACGACGCACCTGACCAGATGAGAATCATAGGGTCAACCTTCGACACCACAAACGGGAATGCCTTGCCTTTCCAGCTGTCCCAGCCTGTCATCGAATTGAGATAGTAGTTGCCGGCCAGCAGGGTCTTCGTCAGAATCCATGATGCAGGATTCCTTCCCTCATAAGCAAACTCGACAGTCAGCGGTTCAAGTCTGTTCTTCGGAGAGAAGAACTTGACGGTCTTGTTCTCGATGTCGATTATAACCCTCCAGTAGCCCTCGACAGGAATCTTCCATGCAGGAAGAGTCGCACCGGCCTTAAGCTCCTTGACAACGGCATTGTACTGCGTGCCGGCCGGCTTTGAGTCAACCTGATCATTATCCGGAACTTCAACGCTTCCATCCGCAGGGCAGATATAGGAAGTCATTCCCTGATACTCGATAGGAATGGTCATTTCCCCTGCGCGGAGGTAGACTTCCTCGGCATAGATGTAGTCGCTTTCCGGGGTCTTGCCCATAGGCTTTCGTGTCGTGCCGGTCATTGCATCGCCGGAAAGGAATATACGGTCAGCATCAAAGGTGAGCGGGCGGAAAGGACGGACGCTGAAATCAATGGTCCTTACCTCCGGCATCACATATTTTTCTCCGCCTTCCCATTTTGCAATGACCTTGAACTGCATGTTCACCGCACGCGAATAGTTCTTGTTCCACTTCTCCACGAGAAGATTCTGCAGTTCCTGAGTCGTGTATTCCTTGGTGAACACTCCGTCGTCAACTACCTGACGAACAGCATTGCTGAAGTCATTTCCTTCAACATCGAGGAAGGTAACGTATGTCACCAGATAGTCGTCAGGCATTTCTCTTGCCGGAGTCCACGTGAACGTCAAGGCAACTTTATCCACCTCCTCCGCATCAAGGACAACATCCCGTGCTGAGGCTTCGAGTGTCATGGTCTCGACAACATCGTACATACTTCTGTCCGGGCCCTGAAATCCGCCCTTGTCACAGGCAGCCAACGAAAGGAGACCGGCTACCGCGAATAATATATGTCTGTTTTTCATATCGAATACTCTTTTTATCATTAGTGCCTACCATTCAGGGAACTGACGGAGATTTACGTTCTTGTCAATGTCGTCCTGAGGAATCGGCCACCAGTAGCTGATGAAGCGACGGGTCTGGTACTGAGTTCTCTTGTAGTAATCGTCCCTGTTAGACTTCGTCGCACGCGAATCCATTCCGTAGAAAGGCCCGTTAAGAACTGTTGCAGCCTCTTTCCAGCGGCGGAGGTCATCGAAACGGTTGCCGGCCTCGCAGTTGAGTTCGACACGCCTTTCTCTGTGAATGAGGTCGCGGAGAGTCTCGCCGTCGGTTGGCGGAACAATCATCTCGACACCGTCAGAATCGACACCCGTGCCATACTGAGGGATGCCTGCACGCTCCCTGATTTTATTCACATAGGAAAGAATCTCGTTCTTGTTTGCATCATACGTTCCCTTCGCGATGCTGTATTCATTCAAGCACTCGGCATATGAAAGATAGGCCTCCGCGAGGCGGTAGATTGCGCCGTGGCGTGTCTTGAACTTTCCGGAGCCGTCGCTCGGAATGGCTGACGGATCCACCATCTTCCTCACGAGGTAGCCCGCTGTAGGAGCATCGTGGCTCGGTCCTCCGTCCTGTCCGCCGGAGAAGAAGTCGGTGTATTTGTTGGAGGACTTGTGCTTGTCCTTGCCCCAATGATACTGCTCGTTGTAGAGAACTGAGATGTAGAATCTCGGCTCACGGTTGCAGTACATGTTGTAGGTGCCTTTGGTCGTTATCACGTGATTTGTCTTCTGTCCCTCGACAGCACCCTGCTCGGCATAGAAGTATTTCGTGTCATCCTTGTAGTCTGCGGTTGAATAGCCAGTCTCGGTGTAACCGGATGCCGGGTTGATGATTGGCTGTCCGTTCGCGCCGTATCCGGTGATAGGAACAAGACCGTTACTCATAAAGAAGGCGTCCACAAGGTTTTGAGTCACGCCGATGGCACCCGCGCCACCCATGCTTCGAGGGTTGCACTGCCTGTCGAAATATGCGCCGCTGTCGTATGTCTTCGGGAATATGACTTCATGATTTCCCTGATCCCAACGCATGAGAACCGCGTTCATATAGGACATGTACGGGTCAACGCTGCCATTGTCAAGTCTCTCGACATAAAGTTCATAACCGTTTTCCTTGGCGGCCTCGATGACTTCCATGTTGGCATCGGCTGCCGTTCTCCACCTCTCAGGATCAAACTCCGTCGAGAAAAGCGGTGTTCCGTCACAGTTGACCATACCGGCAAGGTCAGGATTGCCGTTCACAAGCGGGCTGGCGGCAAAGGTGAGCAGACGGGCACGGACAGCAAGGCACATCACGGATGTGGCACGACCATACTTGTTTGCCTCCTCGTATGAAGCCGGAAGAATCTTGGAAGTCTCCTTCAGTTCTTGAGCCACCCAGTCAACAACCTCATAAAAAGGAGCTTGCTTGAGCTGCATGTCTGAAGCATTGGTTCCCTGAGCTGGGCCAGTAATCATCGGCACAGCGCCGTAGGTCGTCACAAGCATTGCATGATAGTACGCGATGAAGAAACGGCACTCGGCCTTCATCCACTCTATCTCCTTGGCTGAGACATCAAAAAGCGGGTGGGCATTCTCGATAAAGATGTAGGCAGAACGGATCCTCTTTGAGAATTCCTTCCAATAGCTGATGATGCCACCCTGTGCCGGGGTAAAGTTACCGTTCTGATAGAGAATAGCCTTGAAGCCCTGCGACTCCCAACCGACAGGGGGCGTGAGGTCATCGGCAATGGCAATGGCTCCGTCATAGTGGTAGAATGTCGGTATGCCATTGTAGATGTAGGCAAGCCAGCGCTCAAGGTTGGTCCTGTTCTCGAATGCAGTTTCGAGATCCAACTGGTCATCAGGCTGTTTGTCAAGGTAGTCACAGGAGACAGCCGAGAAAACGGCGATGAGACCTGCAATCAAATATGATAATTTAAGATTTTTCATCACGAAATGATTTTAGAATTTGAATTCGAGACCAGCTGAAATTGATTTCATAACCGGATAGGCCGCGCCAGTGTTAGAGGCGAGTTCCGGATCCCAGAGCTTGAACTTAGAGAAAGTAAGCAGATTGGTTCCGCGCAGGTAGACTCTCGCGCTGGAAATGAAAGACCTCTCGGCAAACTTCTTCGGAAGCGAATATCCGATTTCGATGTTCTTGAGTCTGAGGAAACTCATATCCTTGAGCCACCATGTGGACGCCTGACTGTTGTTCGCGTTCACACCATAGTCAAGACGCGGATAGAATACGTTCTGACTCGGATTATCTTCCGTCCAACGGTCTGTATAGTTCGTGAAAATGTTGTAGGTAGTACCCTTGTTGGATGCAGGAATGATGTTTCCGGAAAGGATGTTCCAAGTCTTGCCAACTCCTTGAAAGAGAGCCGAGATGTCGAGGTCCTTCCAAGAGAACGTGAATCCGAAACCATACACCATCTCCGGGTTCTTTGTGCCGCCGATAGGTGATTTGTCATAGACATCAATCTTGCCGTCCCCTTTTACGTCCTTATACTTTATATCGCCAGGGCGAACCTTTGACACAAGCGTGACGGTCGGAAGGTCAGAACGGAGTATTCCATTCTCGACATCCACGAAATCATCGTAGGTGTAGAGCCCCTCGTCGATGTATCCGAAGAGCTGCCCCACCGGATGTCCGGTCTCTGCCCTGTTGGTTCCAACCACTGCAGCCGGCTCGTCCATTTCGAGAATTGTATTGTGCGCGTATGTAAAGGTTCCCATCGCGCTAATGAAGAAATCACGTCCGAACTGCTTTCTGATGTTAAGGGAAAGGTCAACACCCTGGTTCTTCACACGTCCGAAGTTCTGCCAAGGAGACTTGATAAATCCGGCGGTCATCGGAATGGAAGTCCTCTCCATGAAGATGTTGTTTCTGCGCTCGTCGAAGAAGTCCACCTGGAAGTCTGCGACCCCGTCCAAAAGGCCGATTTCAAAGCCGACGTCAGCCTTGTTCACCTTCTCCCAAGTAAGGTCCGGAACGGCGAAGTCACCCTCTGCCATACCGTTCTTGTTGTAATTGGACTCATAGCCCCACCTGTACTCGCTGAGTGTGTTCCAGTCGTCCGTGATGGTTGAAAGGTAGGCGAAACGACGTCCGTCAAGGGAAGCGTTACCGGTCTGCCCGTATGACGCACGCAGCTTCAACTTTGAAAGGACGTGCTTCGCACCGGCCATGAACGGTTCCTCTGAAATGACCCATCCGAGAGCTCCTGAAGGGAAGAAACCGTATCTCTTGCCCGGAGCGAAGTTCTCCGAACCGTTGTAGCCGAAGTTGAACTCGGCAACATATCTGTTGGCATAGGTGTATGATGCCCTTCCTGCAAGACCCTGGTTTCTGTACGGAAGCTTTCCTCCGTTGTCATAGTTTCGTCTGTTAAAGAGGAGGAGACCGGAAACTGCATGCTTGCGATTGAATGTCCTGTCGTATGTGGCAGCGGCCTCAAGATAGACGCTCTTGTTTCCGAAAGTTCCAGAAGACGAATGACCGAGCGTATTGCTGCCATTTGATTTCACCGTGAGAATGAGAGAGCCGTCCTCGTTACGTCCGGATGCGGGGTTGTAGATGGTAGGATTCATCGTGCGACTCACGGTTCCGGTTGAATAGCGGTCAAAGGAGAATGACGCCCTGACCTTGAGACCTTCCGTGAGGAACTTGAGATCCTGTTCAAGAGTCACGAGCGTCTCAATCTTGCTGGCAGTCGTCCTGTTGTATCCGCGCTGTGTGGCCATAGCCCAGACATTCGACTCCTCCGTTCCGGCAATTTCGCCTGTAGAGTATTGAACCGGGAACTTGAAAGGAACCGCCCTGAAGGCACGGTTGAAGATTTCGCTCACGCTGTCAGGAGTGGAGTTGCGCTCCTGCATGTAGCCTCCGATGTTGATGCGGAGTTTGGTAGTGTTGGTCAGCTTTATGTCAACGTTGCTTCTGACATTGTAGCGCTGGAGCTTTATCGACGGGTCCCATTCCTTTGACTTGTCGTGCGTAAGGATTCCGTCTTCATTGTAGAATGCGCAGACCATAGAGTATATAACCTTCTCGTTACCGCCGCTGATTTCTGCTGTGACTCGCTGATTGTCCGCCCAGTTCTTGGAGATTGCCTGAATCCAGTTCACGTCAGGATAGATGTCCGGGTCATAGCCAGCCCTTGTCTTGGCAATCTGGTCCGTGTACATCGGGAGCGAACCGGTGTCCACAAGGACGTCATCAAGAAGCTGCATATAGTCGGCCGCACCGATATATGACGGGAGCTTGACAGGCTGTGTGCCGGCGAACTCGGCCTTAATTGTAACTTTCGGCTTTCCGGCCTCACCGCGCTTGGTGTTGATGAGGATGACTCCGTTTGCACCGCGAACTCCATACACGGCACTCGCTGCCGCATCCTTGAGGACGGAGAACGATGCTATTTCTTCCGCATCAATCGTATCGAGGCTTCTCTCGATTCCATCGACAAGCACGAGCGGGTCTCCGCCAACTCCCTGAAAAGTGGAAATACCGCGAATCCAGAAAGTAGAATTGTCATAGCCAGGCTCTCCGGAGCGCTGTATGGCAAGCACACCGGCAACGTTTCCCGCAAGGTTGTTGGTCAATGAACGCGATGTCGAGACCTTGAGGGCAGACGGTTCAATCGAAGTGATTGACGCGACGACAGATTCCTTCTTCTGCGTACCGTAGGCGACAACGACAGCATCATCTAGCTGCCCGATGTCCTCCACAAGTTCGACATTGATTACTTTGCGTTCGCCGACAGTTTCCTCCTTTGTTACATAGCCGACAAAATCGAAAACGAGCACCGTCCATTTGTCGGGAACAACGATGGAATAATTGCCGTCAAGATCCGTGATGGCATTTACGGATTTGTTGTTTTTGGCATAGACAGTAGCTGCGACGAGAGGTTCGCCCTTTTCATCCGTGACATTACCGATTACTCTCAAACCGGCGCTGTCCTGAGCAAGAGCGGCCGACAAACTTCCGATGAGCAAAATCATCATCAGCCAGCCACGTCTCAAAACATTTGAATATTTGCTTGAAAACATATAATAAGTGGTTTGGTTATTAAATTTTCCGTTTCGCGACAACGCGCGTCCATTATATCGCTTGCAAATTTCCAGAAAAATGGCCAAACATGCATATACACATTATCCGAAAATGGTTCAATTTTGTACAAACGCCGTTCTACCGCCCTCAAT
>CABUIX010000073.1 GCA_902491795.1 uncultured Bacteroidales bacterium
CTTCCGAGCGGCACTGCGGCCGGCGACGAAACGGCGGGAACGATGGCTGATGACTCCGGAATCTGTGGGATGGCTGAAACGACGGCAGGCAGGCGGAGCATGTGCCTGGAGACAGGGGAAAAGATCACCCTAACAAAAGGGACCTCGATGACAGGCACCGAAGTCCCTTGACACAATTAACCAATTACCTCACATCCAATCATCACTTGAACAGTTGCGGAACAAAAAGCGAAAGATATATTCGCCAATTCTTCCACACATGTCCCCCGTCATTCTCATAATACACATATTGCATCCCGACTTTGTCAAGTTCCTTCCTCAGTGTTTCGCAGGAGCCGTACACCATGTCTTCATTGCCGCAACCAATCCAATAAAGCTTCACTCCGTCTGACTTCTGCTGCTCAAACTCGGCGTCAAGGACCGCCTGGTCAACATCGTTTCCTCTGCCTATTCCGGAAGAGAAAACACCGATATAGTCAAACGTGTTGCGATATTTTCTGGATATTGAAATGGTGTGGCCGCCACCCATTGACAGTCCTGCAATTGCGCGCCCACTTTTTTTTGCGACAGTCCGGTAGTTTTTGTCTATAAAATTTACAATCTCCATGAAATTACCGACAAACTTGTTCTCCGGATCCCTGAAGTGGAAAGGTTTATAATAACCAAGAGAACTTTCTCCCGGGGCGGCCTGCATCTCGGCATGGCCGTTAGGCATCACGACAATCATGGGCTCAGCCTTTCCCTGGGCTATCAGATTATCCATAATTTGGCAAGCACGCCCAAAAACGACCCACTCGTCTTCATCTCCTCCGCTGCCGTGAAGCAAATAAAGAACCGGGTATCTCTTATTACTGTTTTCGTACCCGTATGGAGTATAGACATTCATGCGCCTGTCCTTACCTATTCCGTCAGAATGATACCATCGTGCAGATAAAGTTCCGTGAGGGACATCCTTTACGGCATAAAGATCCGCCTGTCCGCCACCGACGAGGAAAACATTGTTGACGGTACCGAAATCGCGGTAGACGTGCGGATTATTGGGATCAATGGTCGCAATCCCGTCAACGACAAACATGTAACTGTATAGTTCCGATTCCAGAGGTTTGGTCGTATACTCCCAAAGGCCGTTGTCGCCTTCCTTCATGTCAATGAGACCTGTCCCCACCATGCCGCCGATCGGATTGTCCTCAACGACCTCCGCAAAGTCACCGGCTATCTGCACAGAGTGGGCCTTTGGAGCGATAAACCTGAATGTCACTGAATTATCAGGATTGACAACGGCAGACTCAATATCCTGCGAGATAAAAAGGTTCTGCTGCGCATAAGTCTGCAAACTTGTCACAAATGCGGCAACTGTAGCTATCAGGATAAAACTCTTCTTCATATGTCATAAATTTATTTTACCGTAATCACAGTCCTAAGATACCTTGTAAGTTGTGGCTTGCCGTCATCTGTTGCCTGAAGCACGAAATGAATGGTCTGCCCTGATTTCGCATCTGCGGGAATGGTAACACTCGTCCTTGCAGAAGACGGATCATCAACCTGAATACTTCCATCATATGTCCCTACCGGGAAATTCCACCACTTCAGTGAAAGATTGTCCCCGTCAGGATCAGAGGCCTTGGCCCGGATAGTTACGGTCTGCCCTGGAGCAGCAGTAATTTCAAAAGGCCCGGAGAGTTCAGGATAATGATTCGCATCTTCATAATCCGGGGTCACGGACCACTTCATCCGCGCAGCCTCCGAGAGATTTCTTTCCGGATAGAAATTCGGGAACGCCGGATTCACATCAGAAGCGTCGTTGGATCCAGCTCCGCCGAAAACAGGGAAAGGATTAGTATTGGCCTTCCCCGAAGCAGCATCTACATTCATCCTGTGCATACGCATAATGTCTGTTGACATATATGCCGGGTGTCCTGAACGAGGCTCTCCAGACTTCGGATCCCAACGTCCGGCCCAGCCGCCCCATGTTGGATCCTCCCAGGCCCGGAGTCCGTTGTCAATAAGATTATAATAGCAGCCGCTGTCTCCGTCACTGTACAGAGTCCCTACCGGCTGCGGGCGTGTCCATACTATATAACCCATTTCTGCCAGTTCCTGGACACTCTGCCCATTATAAGGGCCTATCATGTCCATAACGTCACCGGGGACCATCTGTTTCCCGTCACCCCAGCATCTGACCAATTCTCCCAGAGGGCCGATCCTGAGATTTTCAGCAGTCCAATCCGGCGATGTCAAATAAGAATACTCACTGTTGTCATATCTGCCCATCGAACCTCTGAGATTCTGGACATACATGTCGGGCCAGTTGACCGCGATAAACTTATTGTAAGCATTGTCCTGATCTCCTGAAAGGCACAGTACTACTTTGTCACAAACTTTTTTATAGACAGAATCCCATTCGGCTGTTCCTTTGTAATCGTCTTCTATTGACCTCAACGCAGCAGCAATTGAAGAGCATCCTCCCCATGCCTGAATGAACAAAGGTCCGGGCTCATCATCCAAAATGTTTTTCTTGATGAGCTCTGATCCTTCTGTATTCTGAGACCAGTCACCCTCAAAATCACAATTGCCCCAGGCAATCACAGAGCGCAATGCTTCCGGATCAGGATAGTCCGGATCATGGACCTTCAAATTCGGGTAGCACTCCTCATAAGCATCAACGATGTCATCAATGAATCGTTCATCCTGCGAGAACCGCCATGATGTTTGCGGCCCAAGGCCGAGCTGGTCATACTCGCTCCCCTCAATGAACTGTGTCGTCCCCTTGCCGTCTCCCTTCCAATGGAAGCGACTGCTTGTATATATCAGACCATCAATTTTGAAGTCGGTTGAGTGAAGTATGAAGCGTATCATAGAATTGTTGTCATCCAATTCCGGATCGCAGGTCACGATAGTGCGGGGCTTGATGTAGACCCCGTTTTTCTGGCCGCAGCAGCCTGCCGCAAGCAGCATGGGCACGGCAAGTATCGACACTATAAAAATATTCGCTTTCATTTCAGATTATTTGACCGTAATTATTGTTCTTAGATATCTTTTGAGATTTGGCTGCCCATGGTCGTTTGCCTCAAGAATCAAATGTATGGTGTCACCAGGCTTGGCATCGGAAGGAACCGTAAACGTTGTCTCGGCAGATGAAGGATCGTCCACAGAACAATCGCCGGAATAAGTTCCGACCTTGAATTGCCACCATTTCAGCTCCAACTTGTCTCCATCCGGATCTCCTGCCTCAGCCTTAATCCGAACCGTCTCGCCGGGAGCCGCACAGATGTCATGAGGACCATTGACTACCGGATAATGATTGCAGTCCGAATAATTGGACGAGGCAGACCAATGGAATCGCGCAGCCAACTGGTCCATAGCCTCTGGAAAGAAGTTAGGAAGCACCGGGTCTGAAGCCATTCTGCGTCCAAGAGAGACGGCAGACTCCTGTGCGGAAGAATCTCCGCCGAATGTCATTATTCCATTCACGGTGCCCGTAGCATTACGACCGGACCAGCCACCCCAACTCTCATCCTGCCACGCGCGGAGGCCGTTGTCTATCTGATTCAGAAAACATCCGCTGTCTCCCTCTGCGAGAAAAGAGCCCTTTTCCTGTATATTGCTCCATACCACATATCCTTCTGAACGAAGCTGGTCGGCAGTTTTGCCGGATTCCCCGAAATAATCATAAATATCGCCCGGAGAATACTGCACACCGTCTCCCCAAACCCGCTGCAGTTTGCCAAAAGGGCCTATCCTCAAGTTCTCTGAAACCCACTTGGGCTCAAAATAGAACTTGAGACTGTCAGGCAGTCTGTCTTGTCCATTATAGGCAATGGGCATGAAACTTCCGCTTACCGACTGGACATGAATATCAGGCCACTCCACACGAATATATCCGTTCAGAGCATTGTCCTGGTCTCCGCCGCAAAAAATCATTTTCTCTGACACTTTCCTGTAAATGGCATCCCATTCAGGCGTATTCTTGTATTCATCGGCAATTGACCTCAAGGCTGCGGCTATGGAACTTGCACCGCCCCATGCCTGAACGAAGACAGGGCCCGGTTCGTCATCAAGAAGCACATCCTTAATAAGCCGCGAACCATCAGAATCATAGCTATAATCTCCCTGAAAATATATGTTCCCGACTTTGGTCACGGACCGGATGTAGTCCGGAGTCGGGTAACGGGGATCGTGGACAACAAGATTTGCATAGGCTTCATCATAAGCATCCAGCAGATTATCCATAAAAGGATCATACCAACGCCACTCGGTTTGAGGGCCAAGATGCACATTTCCCCTGTCGTATTCGGCTCCGGGAATGAACTGTGTGGTTCCCTTGCCATCTCCCTTCCAGTGGAACTGACTGCTGGTCAAAACTATACCCTCTATGTCAAAATCGGTTGCAAAAAGCAGGAAGCGGATCATTGAATTGTTGTCGTCAAGTTCCGGATCACAAGTGACTATTATTCTGGGTCGTGGATCTTGAACCTGAGACGGGGCCTTTCCGGCACAGGAGGCAAACACTGCAGTTACTGCAGCATATGCCAGCAGGAACATTATGACTCTCTTCATGTCAAACATTATTATTCTACTTGAAAAGCAAAGGTGCAAATTCCGATAGATATATCCTCCAATTTTTCCAGACGTGCCCTCCATCAGTCTCCACATAGACATAAGGGAGCCCGGCAGCATCCAGTTTGTCCCTGAACTTTTTGTTGGCGGCATACAGAAAATCATCCTTGCCAATACCCATCCAATACAACTTCACGCCTTTGCTGAACTGATTGACGATCTTGTTGTCAATATTCCGGTATATTTCCGACACGGTGCTGTCCGTAACGCCAAGAGCCGGTGAGAACAAGCCTACATATGCAAACATATCGGGATAGTTGGCGGAAATGTTCATTGAGTGGAACCCGCCCATGGAAAGTCCGGCAATTGCCCTTCCTTCCTTTTTCGCTATCGTACGGTAATTATGGTCAACAAATTCAACAATCTCCGGGAAATATGTTTCAAACTCTCCATCCATCGTCCCATGGTCAAAATAATGCGGCTTGTAATATCCGAGAGAGCTTTCACCCGGAGCGGCCTGCATTGCAGTATGCCCATTGGTCGTCACGAGAATCATCGGTTCAGCCTTTCCCTGTGCAATCAGATTGTCTAGAATCTGGCAGGCTCGCCCGAAAACAATCCACTCGTCTTCATCGCCGCCCATTCCGTGAAGAAGATAAAGCACCGGATATTTCTTCCTGGAATTCTCATAGCCATATGGCGTATACACATTGATCCTTCTGTCCATGTTCAGTCCGTCAGAATGATACCAACGGGCCGAAAGTGTTCCGTGAGGCACATCGTTCACTGCGTACAGGTCAGCCTGTCCTCCTCCAACAAGAAATACATTCGTAATGGTGGCAAAATCCCTGTACACATGTGGATTATTCGGATCAAGCGTAGGGACGCCGTCGACAATAAATTCATAGCTGTAAAGCTCCGACGGCAGAGGATCAGTGGTATATTCCCACAAACCGCCTTCTTTCTCCGTCATGTCAACAACTCCGGAACCGACCATACCATTGACATGGTCACTGCCGGCAGCCGGCACAAAGTCTCCGGCAACCTGTACATTATGAGCTTTTGGTGCAAGGAAACGGAATGTTACACTCTTGTCATCATTGACCACGGCAGACTCGATATCTTGCGATATGAAAAGATTCTGTTGTGCAAATGCCAGCGCCGACGACAGCAAGACAATAACTGATACAATAATTTTATGCATATGTCAATTTGTTTAAAGGCCCGGCATGCAGGCACACCGGGCCTTGGAAGTCATCTGTTACCAACCAGGATTCTGGGTCATGTTCGGATTCACCGACATCTCTGTCGCCGGGAAAGGAAGCAATTCATGCTTGCCAGTTTTGAAACCGCACTTGGAATCGTCATTGTATTGTTCCCAGACAACGGTACCGTCAGCCTGAAGCGCAGGATTCTCCTTGCCGTTTGAGGCCAGTTTCTCCGCTGCTTCGCCCCAACGCACAAGATTCTGGAATCTGCACCCGTCAAAGCAGGTCTCAAGCCGCAGTTCCCTCTTGATGTCGTCAAAGGTAACAGTCGCTACTGTAGGAGCCTGTGCTCTTGTGCGTATGCGGTTGAAATATTCCACTGCCTTTTCCGGCTCATAATTTCCGCGCAGATGAGCCTCGGCTGAAAGAAGAAGAACTTCGTTGAATTTCATGATACGCACGTTGTTGGCATAGAAATACCCTGCCCAATATTTTGAAAGAATCCTGTACTTCCAGCACCAATAGCCTTCATTGTCAGTTATGGTCATGATATTCGTGGTCCCGTAATCATTGATCATCTGCTCTCTGGTCTTTATTGTCTCATTAAGGCGGTAGCCGTCAACGCCCTCCACCGCAACAAAATCATCGTAAAGATCTTTGCGGGGATTCAGGTAGCCCCAGGTTGCCGTCGCAAACGGAGAAGCATCGGTGTAACTGTATTTCTCGCCTCGGAGGCCCTGCATCGTCCATCTCATATTATTGTTGGTTCCGCTCTGGGTATTGTCATTCAGGACATTGACCTCGAACAGGGACTCATAACTCAGGCAACCGTCAGGTGTGCCTTGATTGGACAGATCCGGATTCAAGTCGTACAGACCGGAATCAATGACAATGTCAAAAGCCTTGGCTGCATCAGTGAACTTCTCCTGGAAGAGATATGCTTTGCCGAGCATAGCGTAAGCGAAATGCAGCGTTACGCGAGCGGTCTTGTCATTGAGATCCGTCTTCTGCGTCAATCCGCCACTCTCTATGGCGGTCGTCAGATCAGACTCTATGAAAGCCCACAGGGCCTCGACAGTCGAGTTCCCCTGCATGTACTCGTCTTCCGTAAGAGTATGATCCACGAGGGGGACAGGTCCCCAAAGAGTCACAAGCTGGAAATATGCATAAGCTCTGAACACTCTGGCTTCCGCCACGGCCCTGCGCATTATTTCACTGTCACCGGAAACATTCTCGATTATCACATTGGCTGCATATATCATATTGTAAAGATTCTGATATGCAGATTTGATCATGCTGAAATCGGTTCCGAAAGTGTAGTCGTTGAGCTTGTAGTACTCGCCGTCGTAATGGCTGCCTCCACCCGTCCAAACATCATCGGACAGAAAATCCTTGAGCTGGGTCAGAGTCCCCATTCCGGTTTCAAGAGAACGCATGGCACAATAGACGGCCGTTATACCTTCTTCCGCGCCATCATCAGTATCGTAATATCCTTCAGTCGGAGAGACACTGTGTTGCTGAATGTTGAGCATCCCTTCGCAAGAAGTCAGCAAAAGGCTTCCGGCAATGGCAAAAATCGTCAGTATATATTTGAATTTCATAGATTGGTTCCTCCAGTAATTAGAATGAAACATTGACACCAAAGGTCATTCTCTTTGTCACAGGATACTGTCCGTAGTCAAGACCGAGACCGCTTCCGCTCATTGACACCTCAGGATCAAAACCGGGATAGTCGGTAAAGGTAAAGAAGTCATCGAGAGAAATGTAGACCCTCAAGTTGGTGAGGAATCGTGTCTTTTCAAGAACGGACTTCGGGAAGGTATATCCAAGCTGTATTTGCTTGATCTTCAGATATGATCCATCAAATACCATGGCTGAACTCTGCACATAATTCGCATAATCGGGGAGAGAAGCCGCAATGTACTCTGCATTCTGTCCCGGAGTTGTCCAGCGTCTGTCATAAAAATACTTCAGGGTATTTGCCTGCATACGTGTCGAGCGCGGTATTGCATAGCAGATGTCGTTTCCTGATGTTCCGTTCATGAACATGACGAAGTCAATGCCCTTCCACGCAAGATTAATTGTGAGTCCGTAAGTAATGTCCGGAATGGCCGACCCTATCATGGTCTTGTCGTCATCGGAAATGACTCCGTCTCCGGTTATGTCTTCAAAGATAGGAGATCCGTCGTCAGGATTCAC
>CABUIX010000074.1 GCA_902491795.1 uncultured Bacteroidales bacterium
ACGATGCCATTGACATGGTAGGCGAGAAGATGAAAGATTCTGACAAGGCTCCTCTCGATATTTGGAGGAAGGCTCTCGAGAACGTGACCCCTCAGATTGAGGTCAAGTCACGCCGTATCGGAGGTGCCAACTTCCAGGTGCCTACGGAGTTGCGCCCGGAAAGGAAGATTTCGCTCTCGATGAAGAACATGATCAACTTCGCCCGCAAGCGTTCCGGCCACTCCATGGCTGAAAAACTTTGTGCAGAGATCATCGCCGCTTATAACAATGAAGGCGGTGCATTCAAGCGCAAGGAAGACATGCACAAGATGGCAGAGGCCAACAAGGCATTCGCACATTTCCGTTTTTAGTTGATTTCGTCAGATGGCAAAAAGAGATCTTAAGTACACGAGAAACATCGGCATCATGGCTCACATCGATGCCGGAAAGACAACAACTTCCGAGCGTATCCTCTACTACACCGGAAAGACCCACAAGATCGGTGAGGTTCATGAAGGTGCAGCTACCATGGACTGGATGGTTCAGGAGCAGGAGAGAGGAATCACCATTACCTCAGCCGCAACAACGGCATTCTGGCATTACAACGGGGACATCTATCAGATTAACCTGATTGATACTCCGGGCCACGTGGATTTTACGGTCGAAGTTGAGCGTTCTCTTCGTGTCCTTGACGGAACTATCGCTACCTTCTGTGCAGTTGGCCGGGTACAGCCGCAGTCTGAAACTGTTTGGCGCCAGGCCGACAAATATCATGTGCCCAAGATTGCATATGTGAACAAGATGGACCGCGTCGGTGCTGATTTCCTGGCATGTGTAGAGGAAATCAAGACCAAGCTCGGCGCCACCGCAGTCCCTATCTGTCTTCCTATAGGATCCGAGGAAAAGTTCCAGGGAATTGTTGACCTGATCGCGAGGAAGGCGATCTACTATTATGATTCAGGAGAGGAACTCGTGAATTATGAGATCAAGGATGTCCCTGAGGACATGAAGGATGCTGTCGCTCTCTGGAGAGACAAGCTCGTTGAAGCTGCCGCCGAGTGCGACGATGCCCTTATGGACAAGTATTTCGAGGATCCCGAATCAATCACCGAGGACGAGATAATCGCCGCCTTGAGGAAAGGCACCATTGCAATGCAGATTGTGCCTGCCTGCTGCGGTTCGTCTTTCAAGAACAAGGGCGTGCAGTTCCTCCTTGATGCCGTGATGAGATATCTGCCTTCACCTCTTGATGTGGGTGACACGAAGGGCCAGGATCTCAACACAGGAAAGGAGATTGATCTCAAGCCTTCTGCCACAGAGCCTTTCTGCGGTCTCGTGTTCAAGATTGCCACAGATCCTTTCGTCGGACGTCTTGCCTATGTAAGAGTTTATTCCGGACACCTTGACGCCGGTTCGTATGTGTTCAACTCACGTTCCGGAAAGAAGGAAAGAGTTGCACGTCTGTACCAGATGCATTCAAATCACCAGAACCCCATCGAATTCGTTGAGGCCGGTGACATATGCGCGGCAGTCGGATTCAAGGATCTCCGTACCGGTGATACAATCTGTGCTGAAGGCTACAATATTGCCCTTGAGTCAATGGAATTCCCTGATCCCGTGATCGGCATCGCGGTAGAGCCCAAGACCCAGAAAGATCTTGACAAGCTCGGAATCGCTCTCGGAAAACTTGCCGAGGAGGATCCTACCTTCACCGTGAAGACAGATCATGACACGGGCCAGACCGTGATCAGCGGTATGGGTGAGCTTCACCTTGACATCATTGTTGACCGTCTGCGCCGTGAGTTCGGTGTCGAGATCAACCAGGGCGCTCCTCAGGTCAACTACAAGGAAGCCATCACCACCACTACCCAGCATCGCGAAGTCTTCAAGAAGCAGACCGGTGGACGTGGTAAGTTTGCGGACATCATCGTTGAAATCGGTCCTGCAGACGAGGGTGTACAGGGACTCCAGTTCGACAACCAGGTCAAGGGAGGAAACGTGCCCAAGGAGTTCATCCCCAGTGTCCAGAAGGGCTTCGAGTCAGCAATGGCAAACGGTGTTCTTGCAGGATACGAGGTTCAGTCTCTCAAGGTTACCTTGCTTGACGGTTCGTTCCATCCTGTGGATTCAGACCAGCTTTCATTCGAACTTGCTGCCCGCATGGCTTTCCGTCATGCCTGCCCCAAGTGCCACCCGGTTCTTCTCGAGCCTATCATGAATCTTGAGGTTGTCACGCCGGAAGATTACATGGGAGAGATTGTCGGAGACCTCAACCGTCGTCGTGGCCAGATTGTTGCAATGGATTCCACTGCCAACGGAGCACGTATTGTCAAGGCTTTCGTTCCGCTTTCAGAGCAGTTCGGCTATGTTACTGTACTGCGTACCCTTTCATCAGGACGCGCAACCAGCACCATGTCGTTCGACCACTATGCTGAAGTTCCTGCCGCAATGGCCAAGGACATCATCGAGAAGAGCGGATACAAGGCTTCTGACGACGAATAGTTAACGAATAGAAAAGTATCAGATATGAGTCAGAAAATCAGAATTAAACTCAAGTCTTTCGATCACATGCTCGTTGACAAGTCAGCGGCAAAGATCGTTGAGACAGTGAAGTCTACCGGCGCGAAGGTGAATGGTCCCATTCCTCTTCCTACCAACAAGAAGATCTTCACAGTGAACCGCTCAACCTTCGTGAACAAGAAGTCACGTGAGCAGTTCGAGCTTGATTCCTACCGCAGGCTGCTCGACATTGAGGACTCAAACGCAAAGACCGTTGATGCCTTGATGAAACTTGAGCTTCCTTCAGGAGTTGAGGTAGAAATCAAAGTGTGATATCGGGCGGTATCAAGACCGCCTTCCGGTCCCATAGCTCAGTTGGTTAGAGCACCTGACTCATAATCAGGGAGTCGTAGGTTCAAGCCCTACTGGGACCACACCAAATGCAAGTTTGCCTTGTAGGCAGGCTTGCATTTGTTTTTGTCTGTCGCAATGAGGCTATTCGCCCGCGTATCCAAGCGTCGCCGCTGAGATACGTATTTCGGGAGGGACAACTGATCTGAGGGCCCTGAAGCATTCTCCTGCCGTACTTCCGCTGGTGAACACATCGTCAACCAGCAGAATATGTCTTGTGCCTGTTTCTTTCAGCAGAGAGGCGGCTTTCCCTGTCGCCCTGAATGCTCCGGCAACATTGGCGGCCTTTGACTCTCCGCTTGTCCCTGCCTGGGACGCAGTGCGTTTACATCGGCGGAGCAAATCGGTGCGGACCGGCGCGGAAAGTGCCTTGCCGAGCTCTGTGGCAATGATTGCGGCCTGGTTGTATCCTCTTGACCATAGCCGCGTCCAGTGCAGCGGTACGGGCGCTATCAAGTCCACGCCGGAGTACAGGGGCGAACCGGCCAGCCTTTCGCCAAGCATCCTGGCAAAATATTTTCCCGCGCCGAAGTCTCTGTGGTATTTGAGGGCCTGCGTTATGCGGCTGTACCCTGAATCTGCCGAGTAATGAAAAAGAGCCGCAGCATACGCATACGGCTCATATCTGTCTCCGGCTGTCCGGACATTGAACTTGTCGGCCATAGGATTGTGCTTCATTGAGGCAAAATGTGTCTCGGGCAAATCTGCCAGGCAAGCGATGCAGATGTGTTTTTCCTGCGGCAGCAGTGCTCTTCCGCACACAACGCATACTCTCGGCAGCACGAGATCTGCAAGAGCCGAGAGTGAAGTTTTCAAGTCAAGTCCGGTCAGCCGTGAATCCATTAGCAGTTCATCGCACCGCAGCAGTTGATGACCTGTCCGCTGACATAAGAGGAGAGGTCGCTGGCAAGGAAGAGGGCCACTTTTGCAACCTCTTCAGGTGTGCCTCCGCGACGGAGCGGGATTGTCTTTGCCCATGCTTCGCGCACTGATTCAGGAAGGGCGTTGGTCATGTCTGACACAATGAATCCCGGTGCGATGCAGTTGGCGCGGATTCCGCGGGGACCCATCTCCTTGGCGATTGACTTGGCGAGGCCGATCAGACCGGCTTTCGAAGCCGAGTAGTTGCACTGTCCTGCATTGCCGCTGACTCCCACGACTGAAGACATGTTGATGATGCTTCCGCCTCTCTGGCGCGCCATTATGGGAGTTACGGCATGAATGAAGTTGTAGGCTGACTTGAGATTCACGTTGATTACAGAGTCCCACTGGGCCTCGTCCATGCGGAGCATCAAGCCGTCACGGGTGATTCCTGCATTGTTCACGAGGATGTCGATGTGGCCGAAGTCGGCAAGGACCTTCTCGACGGTAGCGTGTGAGTCGGCGAAATCGGCGGCATTGGAACTGTAGGCGATTACCTTTACTCCAAGCGCTGCGATTTCCGCGGTGGTCTCGTCGTTTACCTTAAGGTCGGTGTAGGCGATGTCTGCGCCTTCGGAAGCAAACTTGAGGGCAATGGCCTTGCCTATGCCTCTGGATGCGCCCGTGATCAGGGCGACTTTTCCTTCAAGTAATTTCATTTTAATTCTGGTCTTTTGACATTGCTGCTTCAACATCTTCGGGGGCTATCGGAAGACGTTCCGGACCTAGCCGGCGCGCACCTTCCGGTGTCACGAGCACGTCATCCTCGAGGCGTATCCCTCCAAAATTGAAGTAAGGTTCAAGTTTATCGTAATTCACGCACCCCCTGTCCGTGCCTTCGCGCTTCCAGAGCGTGATGAGGTCGGGGATGAAGTATATTCCGGGTTCGTCTGTGATCACGTTTCCGGGAACAAGACGTCTTGCCATGCGCAGGCTCCCCAGCCCGAGTTGCGGGGAACGGCTCTGGTCAGGATCATAGCCCACGAGGTCTTCTCCCAGGTCTTCCATGTCATGGACGTCAAGACCCATGTTGTGTCCGAGTCCATGAGGCATGAACAGTCCGGCGATCCCTTCGGCTGCAAGCTCATCCGGATCTCCGCTAACCAGCCCCAGCTGCCTGAGATTGTCTAGCATGTGGGCAGCAACTGCCAGGTGGACGTCACGGTATGCGATTCCGGGCCGTATCATGCCGAATGCAAGTTCATTGCATTCATATACGGTCTGATAGATGTCGCGCTGCATGCTTGTGAATTTGCCGGAAGTCGGATAAGTCCTGGTGAAGTCGGACGCGTAGTGCATGTTGTTCTCCGCTCCGGCATCAATAACCATCAGCTTCCCCGGTTCAACAGTACAGTCGTGGCTGTGGCAGTGGAAAATCTCTCCGTGCTGCGTGAGGATCGTGGCGAAGCTGACACCCCAGCCCTTCGAGAGAGTGACGCCTTCCATCCTGCCGACTATTTCCTGCTCGATGATGCCAGGTCTTATGTTCCTGCGCGCAGTCGTGTGCATTTCATGTCCGATTGCGCACGCCGCGTCAATCTGGTCTATTTCCCTCTGTTCTTTCACGAGTCTCATCGCTATGACGGACTCGACCAGAGGAAGCGAAGCCTTTGCGCATCCTTTCTTGCCTGAGATGATGACTTCGGACGGATCCAGTCCGAGCAGTGAGCCCAGAAGCATTGCGTTGTAGTAGCGTGAAACCGGCAGAAAATGCACCTTGCGTCCCTTGACCGCATCGCGCAGCGCCGAGTATGGTGCTGTCCTGCTGACTCCGACAGACTCTGCCTGTGATTTCACTGACGGCATCGGTCCCATCCAGATTATGTCGTCTATTCCGAAGTCATCGGCGTAGACTGTCTCTTCTCCGCTTTCGAGATCGATGGTGGCGGCAAAGCGCGGCTCGTCGATGCCGAAGAAATACAGCCAGTTGCTGTCCTGCCTCCATTTGTAGCAGTTGTCCCTGTATTGTGCCGGAGCCTCCACATTCCCGAGGAACAGCACCAGGCCCTTTTCTCCTGCAAGCCTGTCTTTCAAGGCCTTGCGGCGGGCAATGTAAACTTCCTTTTCGAACATACAGCGCAAAAATACGAAAAATCCGCCATTGATGTTGCGAAAGACAGGAGCAATATCTCGCCGGTCATTGTTATCTTTGCGGAAAATTTGAAAGATATGCAGAACGTGCTGGAAAAGATTGAGGGTGCTGTGCGGGAGGCTGCCGGACTCATGGTCTCCGGAGGATTCGAAATAATGCAGAAGGACGGAGTGGAGAATCTTGTCACTTCTTCAGACCTGGCGGTGCAGCATTTCCTGACCGGCAAACTGTCGGAAATTCTGCCGGGCAGCGGCTTCCTTTGCGAGGAGGAAGATTTCCGTGATCTTGAAGAGGAATACGTTTGGATAGTGGATCCTATCGACGGCACGGCAAATTATGCGCGCGGAATCGAAGACTGCTGCATATCCGTTGCACTTGCCCGCGGAGGCGAGCTTCTCGCCGGCGTGGTCTACAGTCCCGGCAGGCGGGAAATGTATACCGCGTCAAAGGGTAATGGAGCCTTTCTCAACGGGAAGCGCATTCATGTTTCATCAAGACCGTTTGAGGCCGGGCTGCTGTGCACTGCGATGAGCACTTACCGCAAGGAGTTTGCAGGAATTTGTTCGGACATCATCTATGACATCTATATGCGAAGCAACGACCTTCGCCGTTTCGGTTCGGCAGCCGTCGAGCTTTGCATGATGGCAAAGGGAACCATTGAACTCTACTTCGAGATGCGCCTGCAGCCTTGGGATTATGCTGCCGCGTCGCTCATATTGACCGAGGCCGGCGGATGCATTGCGGATTTTGACGGGAATCTGCCTTCGCTTGTCAGACCGTCACTGGTCGTGGCGGCCAATACCCGCAGCAGTCTTGACAATATCCTGGACACGGTCCACAGACATCTTGCCAGCCTGCCGTATTAGTCAGTCGGGATTGGGAATTGTTCGTAAGATGGTGCCTCGGATGAGACTCGAACTCACACGGACATTGCTGTCCAAGGGATTTTAAGTCCCTCGTGTCTACCATTCCACCACCAAGGCAATCCGCTGCAAAGATAATCAGAAATATTTGTTTTCCTGCCGGTTCAGGGCCAGGAATATGAACAGCAGCACCGAGAATGCCAGCAGTGACGAACCTCCGTAACTGAGCAGAGGCAAAGGAATTCCGATTACCGGCATCAGCCCTATGGTCATCCCGATGTTTATGAACAGGTGCATGAACAGGCAGGCCGCAAGGCAGTTGCCGTAGATGCGCGTGAAGGGCTCCCTGCTCTTGTCTGCATCCTGCATTATGCGGTAGATCATGAACACATAAAGGAAGATGACGACGAAGCTTCCCAAAAACCCGTGTTCTTCCCCGATTGTGCAGAATATGAAGTCTGTGCTCTGTTCAGGCACAAAACCGAAGGTCGTCTGCGTGCCGTTCAGGAAACCTTTTCCCGAGAATCCGCCGGAACCGATGGCTATCATCGACTGACGGACATTGTAGCCTACACCGCTCGGGTCTTCTTTCATCCCCAGCAGCACTTCGATTCGCGAGCGCTGGTGGTCCTGCAGAACGTTCTCGAAAATGAAACGGGTTGCAAAGATCAGTATGAGTCCGGCGACCAGACCGAGAATGGTCCACCTTACAGCCCGTCTTCTGAATGCCATCGACGTCTTCCACCGTTTTCTGAGCAGCAGCAGGCAGCAGACTGCGCATACCGTCACAAGCACCAAGGCGGAGATCCACCAACCGGCTGTCAGGGTAAGAATGAACAGCAGTATGCACATGGCCAATGCGAACAGCCACCATCCGGAAAGACCTTCACGGTACAGCACGAATATGTATCCCAGGTAAACCAGGGCTGAA
>CABUIX010000075.1 GCA_902491795.1 uncultured Bacteroidales bacterium
CACCGAAAACGGAAGTCATTCCGATTTTCTTTCCAATTAATCCAGGCATTGGTTTGATAATTAATTGTTTATAAATATATTAAAAAGTCCGCCTAAAAAAGCGGGCTGCAAATATACGATTTATTTGTCAAATTGCAAAACCTTGCTTTCCCATATTTTCATTGTATCTTTGTAGATTGACTGACAAGGATATGCTTGAATTCCTCAACATAACCTGGATTGACTTCCTGGACATCCTGATGGTTGCGGTCCTGATTTTCCTCGCCTTCCGCTGGATAAAGGGCTCCACTGCCGTCAATATCTTCATTGCCATCATCCTTGTCCTGCTGGTGTACATCATAGCGTCAGCCATAGGCATGAAGATGATCTCCTCGGTGCTCGGAACCCTCATCAATGTGGGCGCCATCGCGCTGATTGTCATTTTTCAGCCTGAAATCAGGCGTTTCCTGAACTCTCTGGGGCGCAGGGCGGGCGGCACGATAGAGGGCTCGCTGCTCGGCAAGCTCTTTCCGGGACAGATAGTCCAGCCTGTCAAGGCAAAGTCAGTGACAGAAATAGCCGAAGCCTGCCGGGAAATGTCCGAGCAGAAGACCGGCGCCCTCATAATAATACGCAAGAAAGACACCCTTCAGGAGATCATCGACACCGGGGACACCATCGATGCAAGGATCAGCCGCAGGCTGATAATGAACATATTCTACAAGAATTCCCCGCTTCACGACGGGGCGATGGTCATCGGCGACGACCGGATCATGGCGGCACGCTGCACACTCCCCATCACTGACAGGTCCGACCTTCCGGCAAGGTTCGGCATGAGGCACAAGGCCGCCGTGGGAATCTCGGAGCAGAGCGATGCGGACGTGGTGGTAGTCAGCGAGCAGACAGGAGGCATTTCCTTTGTCCGCGCCGGAAAAGTACAACCGATCGACAGCATCAACAACCTGAAACTGCTGCTTGCAGGAGAACTGAGCGAATGAAAGACCCGATACTGGAAAACAAGCTGGGATTTGACAAAATCCGCAAAACCATATCAGACCGATGTCTGACCGACTACGCCGTGGCGAGAGTCGCCGGAGAGGAATTCTCAAACGATGCGGCCGAAATCGGACGGCGCCTGCGCATCACCGACGAGATGCGTCTGGTGATGATGTTCGAGGAGAACTTCCCCACCACGGGCTACATAGATGCGGCCCCCTTCCTGAGCTCGCTCGAGAAGCCCGGCTCGTGCATTGACGTGCTCTCACTCGGCAAGCTCAAGACGGCTACCGACACAGTGCGCCGCATCCTGAACTTCTTCGGCAGCATAAAGGACGGCGTCTATCCCGAACTGAAGAGGCTGGCCTCTCCGGTGAGGACCTTCCCTGAAGTCCAGCGGAGGATAGAGACCATCCTGGACAAATACGGCGACATCAAGGATTCGGCTTCGGACAAGCTCATGGAGATCCGCAATTCCATAAGGGCCAAGGAAGCAGCCATCTCGAAAAGGGCCGGCGCTATACTGCGGCAGGCCCAGGAAGCCGGCATCGCCGACCAGGACGCCTCCGTGAACATCCGCGACGGCAAATTCCTGATTCCCGTGGCAACGTCCTCAAAGCGCAAGCTCGCGGGATTCGTATATGACGAGTCATCTTCTGGCAAGACCACGTTCATAGAGCCGGCAGAAATCATCGAGATAGAGAACGATATCAGCACCCTGCACTTCGAGGAAGCCAGGGAAATCCAGAAGATCCTCTATGAATTCACCGAATTCCTGCGGCCATACATCCCTGAACTGCTGAAGGGAGCCGAACTGCTGGGAGAGACAGACTTCCTGATGGCAAAGGCGCAGACTGCCCTGGACTATATAGCCGGCATGCCGGTGATTTCCGACGACGGGAGCCTGAGCCTGCGCAAGGCAAGACACCCGCTGCTCGAAAAAGCGCTGAAGGCAGAAGGCCGCAACATGGTGCCGCTGACAATCACCCTGACACCCCAGAAGCGCATCCTGCTCATATCGGGGCCCAATGCCGGAGGCAAATCGGTCTGCCTCAAGACGACCGGACTGCTCCAGTACATGTTCCAGTGGGGAATGCTGATACCCACCTCGGAGACTTCCGAGCTGCCCGTATTCGACCGCATATCCGTCAGCATAGGTGACAACCAGAACATAGAGAACGACCTCAGCACCTACAGCTCCTTCCTTGCCGACATGCGCGACATGCTCGCCACGGCCGACGACAAGACCCTTGTGCTGATCGACGAGTTCGGCTCAGGAACCGAGCCGGCAGCAGGAGGGGCCATAGCCGAAGCCATCCTCAGCGAAATGGACAAGCGCGGAGTGTACGGGGTCATCACCACGCACTACACCAACCTTAAGCTGTATGCATCCTCTCAGGGCGCTCATGTGACCAACGGGGCGATGCTCTACGACTCCTCCCGCATCGAGCCGATGTTCAAGCTTGAGATCGGGCTTCCTGGAAACTCATTCGCTTTCGAACTCGCGAGAAAGATGAGACTCCCCGAACCCATCGTCAAGGACGCCGAGAACAGGGCCGGCGACGAGTTTGTCGGGATGGAACGCAACCTGCGCAAGATAGCGCGCAACCGCCGGGCGCTGGACGAGAAACTCCAGAAGGTCAAGCACAGCGACAAGACCCTGACCGAACTGACCGAACGTTACGAGAAGGAGCTTGAAGAAATACGCAAGACCAGGGAATCCATACTCGCCGAAGCCAGGAAAGAAGCCGAGGACATAGTGCGGCGGGCAGGCAGGCAGGTCGAGCGGACAATAAAGGAGATCAAGGAGGCCCAGGCGGAAAAGGAACAGACAAAGGCCGCACGCCAGGAGCTGCAGAACTTCCTCGGAGGGCTTGAGAAGAAGAAGCTCGGAGAGCAGAAAACCAGGGAGGAGTACATAGACAGGAAGCTTGACCAGCTGCAGAAACGGAAGAAAAAGAAGGAGAACTCCCCGGAGAAGGAACAGAGGCAGGAGCCCCTCAAGGTCGGGGAGAAAGTCAGGATCAAGGACAGCGGAATGGTCGGGGAAGTCTCCAAGATATCAAACCGCGCAGTCACTCTCATAATAGGCAACATAACCAGTACCATGTCGCCGGACAAGGTCGAGAGGATATCGTCCAACGAATTCCGCGAAGCCTCGCGCAAGACCTTCGCCGCCCCCATCCAGAAGGTTGACAGCTCAATCACCGAGAGGAAACTGAATTTCTCGCCGGAACTTGACATCCGCGGGGCAAGACTGTCCGACGCCCTGAATACCGTGATGCACTACATCGACGATGCGATAATGCTCAATGTCGGAAGCGTCAGGATCATCCACGGCAAGGGAACGGGAGTACTGAGGGAAGAGATACAGAAATACCTCAGGTCCATACCGGGGCTGAGCGTAAGCGATGAAGACATACGCAACGGAGGGACAGGAGTAACCATAGTAAAATTCTGAACCATGAAGAACTCACGGCAAATCATCGGGAAGAAGGGAGAAGATGAAGCCTGCCGGCACCTCGAGAGCCTCGGGCACTCCATCATCGCAAGGAACTGGAGACACGCCCATCTCGAAATAGACATCATCAGCCTGTACGGGAACGAACTGCATTTCGTCGAAGTCAAGAGCCGTACCATGCCTGCACCGGCCGCACCGGAGCAGAATGTCGGCCAGGCCAAACGGAACAGGCTCACGGCTGCAGCCCTTGCCTTCCTCAACTCGGAAAGGCGCACAGCCCTCCCGCCGGACCTCGAAGTCTACTTTGACATCGTGGCCCTGCTTTTCGATGGCCCGGACTTTGAATTGAAATACTATCCACAAGCTTTTATACCCACATATGCTTAATAACCACTTTTACTGCATAATCATGGCCGGAGGGATAGGCTCCCGATTCTGGCCCATCAGCCGGGCCGACAAGCCCAAACAGTTCCTGGACTTCAATTCGGAAGGCAAGTCTTTCCTGAGGTTCACATACGACCGCATGAGGGCCGTAATTCCCGACGACAACATCATCGTGATTTCCCTTTCCCGCTACAAGGAGGAAGTGCGGAGACAGATTCCCGAACTCAAGGAAGAGAACCTGCTCCTTGAACCGTACAACCGGAACACTGCACCATGCATCACCTATGCTACATACTCGGTGCTGCAAAGGGACCCGGACGCAGTCACCGTGGTGACTCCGGCCGACCTGGTGATAAACAACCATCCAGCCTTCAACGAGACGCTGAGCAGCGCACTCGCATACGCCGCAGGGACCGACGCGATGATAACGCTCGGAGTCGTCCCGACAAGGCCGGACCCCAATTTCGGCTATATACAGATGGCCGGAAAACCCGAACCCGGTAGCCCCGTAAAAGTCAAGACCTTCACGGAGAAGCCCGACATGGAACTGGCAAAGGTGTTCATCGATACCGGGGAATTCCTCTGGAACTCGGGAATCTTCGCCTGGAGGGCAGCTGTCATCAAGCAGGAACTTGAAAGATATGTCCCGGAAATCACCAATCTCTGGGAAGGATGGCAGAACAATCTGGGAACCGAGAACGAAAAGGAATTCATAGAAAGGATATATCCGGACATGCCGCGCATCTCGATAGACTACGCCGTAATGGAAAAGACCGAACACGCATGGGTCTATCCCGCCACATTCAAATGGGCCGACATCGGAAACTGGGACACCCTCTACGACTATCTGGCTCACCACGACGAGAACGGCAACGCAATGAACCTGCTCAACAAGGGCCTGATAAAGGAATGCAAGGGAAACATTGTCTATTCCGACAACCCCAACAAGCTTCTTGCGCTGCGCGGACTCGAGAACTACATAGTCATCAACACCCACGACGTGCTGATGATCTGCCCGCGCGACATGGACAAGCTCAAGGATTTCCTCTCGAGCCTCGCGATGCCGGACTTCGAGGAATACCGGTAAGCGGCAGAAACGACATACACGAAAGATGGACTACGGAAGATTGTTTTCAGAGGATACCGGGAGTTTCATGAGGTCCCCGGTACGCGACATTTTCAGGAAGGTGGACCTCAACGCGATATGCTCCTTTGCGGGCGGATATCCCGATGCGGCCACGTTCCCGCTCGACGACATACGCGAACTTTGCGCGCTGGTGCTTGAGAAATACGGGGCACAGGCCCTGCAGTACGGAGCGACCCAGGGTGTCACGCAGCTCCGGCAGGTCATCTCCAGACGCTACGGAGTCCCTGTCGAGAACATTCAGATAACCACGTCCTCGCAGCAGGGAATCGACGTGTGCACTCGCATACTCGCCGACCCCGGCGACGTGGTGCTGACCACCAAGCCCACCTATCTGGGTGCCATACAGTCATTCAAGTCCTACCGTGCCAGCATAGTTCCGATGGACGGCTTCACGGAAGAGAATTGCGGAGTCCCGGCAGAGCTTCTCGGCCGCGCCAAATTCTGCTACGTGATCCCGGACTTCCAGAACCCCTGCGGCACAACCATGACACTGGAAGAGAGAAGGCAGCTCTGCAGGCTCTCGGAAAAATACGGGTTCGTGATCGTGGAGGACTCTCCCTACCGCGAGCTGCGCTACTCCGGAGAGGAGGTCCCCACAATATACTCACTCGCACCGGAGCGCACGCTGCATCTCGGAAGCTTCTCGAAGATATTCGCACCGGGATTCAGGCTCGGCTGGATATTCGGACCCGAAGAACTCCTTGACATGATATACGTGTGCAAGCAGTCGCTCGACCTCTGCCCGCCCATACTCGACCAGTACATCGCGGCCGAATTCATGGGAAGCGGACGGCTTGACGCCAACCTGAAAAAGAGCATCTCTCTGTACAGGGAGAAGCGCGACCTGATGCTCTCGCTGCTGGAAAAGCACATGCCCTCGGGCGTCAGCTGGACCCGTCCCGAAGGAGGCCTGTTCCTCTTCCTTACGCTGCCGCCTCAGATGGACACCGTAGCGATGTACGACAAGGCCCTCGGGGCAGGCGTGGCCTATGTCGCCGGTTCGTTCTTCTATCCCGACGGCAGTCACCGCAACACCATGCGCCTCAACTTCTCCTTCCTCGACCGCTCGCGAATGGAGGAAGGAATAAAACTTCTTGCGGATGTCATCGATTCATCTCTATAAATATTCCGGAGCCGGCAACGATTTCATCGTACTGGCCGACGGCATCATCAGGCAGGATGCTGGAGAATGCGGACTGCCTTCCGATATCGGCGAATACAGAAAGCCCGAGGTAATCAGCCGTCTGTGCGACCGCAAGACGGGAATAAGGGCAGCCGACGGCCGCATCGGAGCCGACGGGCTGATGATACTTTCGCTTCCCGAAGGCCGCACCCGATCTGCTGATTTCCGCATGGAATACTACAATTCCGACGGTTCGGGAGGCATGATGTGCGGAAACGGAGGCCGCTGCATAGTGGCATTCGCGGACTTTCTCGGAATACGGCCGCACAACGGAGCTGAATATGTCTTCGAGGCGCCCGACGGCATGCACTCAGGCGAAATCCTCTCGAAAAGCGGGAACCGCTGCACGGTGAGGCTCAAGATGATAGACGCATTCGGCCTGCGCAGGGTCCTCGGAGGATGGTTCCTGAATACAGGGACGCGCCATTTCGTGCTGTTCACAGGTGATGTGGACGCGATAGACGTGGAAAGCGAAGGCGCAAGACTGCGTCACGACCCGGAGTTCGCTCCCGAGGGAGCAAATGTCAACTTCGTCTCGCAGACCGGCGACGGGTCGCTCAGGATACGCACCTTCGAGAAGGGAGTGGAGGCGGAGACGCTCGCGTGCGGAACCGGCATCACCGCTGCGGCAATCGCAGCCTGGTATGCTGGAATCTCCCCGGACGAAGGACAAGACATCTCTGCAAACGACTCACAAGGCACCTCGCAGGGCCCGCGCCACAGCACTCATGTCCACTACAGGCTGCATGCACGCATCGACGACCTTTCGGTCGACTTCTCACCCGCCACCGGCAGTGCGGAGTCACGAAACGGCGAGCAGCAGCCGCAGGGCAATTCCTCCGCCGGGATTCACTATCAAGATTCGGAAGGGACAATCGCCACCGGAGTCTACCTCACCGGTCCGGCCGAAAAGATAGACTGAGCTCAAACACAAGCCTTCGGCAGACGAAGGCTCTACAGGCGCAGCCCTATCGACACCACGGGATAGACTCCCCCGAATACCGACGATGTCCCGTACGGCTTCAGGTACTCAACCCCCAGCCCCACGAACATACGCCATGTCTGCCCCGGCATCACATACTCCCCCATCACACGCACATGCCACCAGTTGTCTCCTCCCTTGCCCAGCGTCGTCATCCCGGACAGCGAC
>CABUIX010000076.1 GCA_902491795.1 uncultured Bacteroidales bacterium
TTTAGACATAACAAAACCCCGAAAGTTTTTTGTCTAACTTTCGGGGTGCATGTCAAGAGCTGCGGACTTTTTTGTTTTCTGACAGTTTATCTGCGGTCTCCGAGCGTCCTGTACTTCCCGATGTTGAACACCAGGCCGAAGGTGGCATTCAGGTTGAGCTTTCCGTAGGGAACGCTTATACCTCCAAGTGCGTCAACAGGGGGAGTCACATTCCAGATTGCGCAGTCTGTGCCGATGAACAGGCCGAATCCAGGAAGATCGAAGTTGATCACGGCACCTGCGGCAGATCCGTAGTTGGAGATTCCGTAGCTTGCCGAGAAACCGAACCATTTTGTGGGATTTACGTTCGCGTAGAACCTGCCCTCGTTTTTGGAGTAAAGTCCTGCGATCCTTGAAGTGTAAAGGAATCCGAATGAGAGGTTGCGGTAGAAAGGCATTTCATATTCGGCACCGAGGTTGAGAGTGCAGTTGACCATGCTTGCACGGCCTTTCTCGCTTGCCTCTTTCTGGAGGACGATGAGCTTGGACAGGTCCTGTCCAATCGACTCGAACTGTGCGCCTATGCTGTTTTCGCTGCTTTCGTTAAACTCTATGTTCTCGAAGCCGCTGAATTCCCAGCTGTTGTTGCCCGTGGTTGCGCGGAAACTTTCTCCCCAGGAGATGAATCCGAGGTCAAGTACAGCTGCTGAGACGTTCAGTCCTTCCAGCAGTCCGTTGAACTTGTATTCAGCCCCCAGATCAATTGCGGCTCCGAACGACAGTGAGCTCGGCAGTTCCTTAACGAGTTTTTCGGAATCCATATATATTCCGTTGAAGTCAATTTCGTCTGCCTGTGCGGGGTCCGAAGAGGCTCCGGTTTCGCCCTTGGTGGGAATTACGAGCCCAGGTACCGATGATGTTAGATTGCCGTCGGCTGTGACGCTCCATTTGTCTCCGGTCATCTGCACGTTGAGATTGTCGATATGTGCATTGATGTTTGCGAGCCCGACCAGGAACTTGACTTTTGCTCCGACATTGAGATTGTCGTTTATGCTGTGAGAATGTCCGATTGCAAGTTCTGCATATGACTGTGCGCTGACATCGAGGTTCCTGATGTTGTAAGTCTGGCTGGTCCCGACATTCTTCATGAAGTCAAACAGATCGTAGGGGATGTTGGCTCCTGCATTGACCTTAAGGTTGATCTCGGCAGACGTGAATCCGTTTTTGCCCCAGATTCCGAGAGACAGCAGGTTGGCGTTGAGTTTTACCCCTAGGTCATTGTTCTTCTTGAGTTTCGAGAGAAACTCTTCGGAGGATACGCTGCTGTTCATGAAAGTCGTGAGTTGTCCGTCGACTGGGTAGATGAAAGTATTCATGCCCACGTCGCTCTGGGTGTAGGCCGATATTCCGCCAAGGAGCGGGAGTCCGAAATATGACCGAGTGGGGGCGAATGCCGGATTCAGGCGGTGGCGGTACTTGTAGCCTTCAAGGAAGTATGCAGAATTGAGATCCTGCGCCAGTGCGGGAAGGCATATTGCCGCCGCGAGTATTGCTATGTATAATTTTTTCATGTCGTTTCACTTGATGTGCTGTTAAAGTTCCATTTCCAGTCCTCCGTCAAAACTCAGCGAGATTCCTGTAATCTGAATGTACTGGTTTGAATTCAGGGCAATTCCTGCGGTCTCTTCCGACGAAGTGCCGATAATGTTCAGCCTGAAGCCGTCGAGATTCTTTACTGCGTCCTTGGCTGCCTTCAGAGTTATGCGCACCGGCGAGCTTGACGGATTGTCGAGGGTTCCTGCCGCTACATTTGCCTGTGAACCGTCGGAGGCTGAGATTCCGACTTCTATTCCTGAATCGGCGGAGAGGACATTGCCGTTTGTGTCAATGGGGGAGGCAGTGACCGACATCCCTAACGGAAGGGTGTTGACGAACGTCATGCTGATGACTGCATTGTCAACATAGACCGACATGTTGCTCCCTTCATTTGCCTCTGAGTTGAAGCTGCTGTTGAGTCCTGTAATGTCGTAAGGGTATTCTATGGCGAGACCTTCACCGAACGAGAGAGGAATGCAGATGTCATAGCTGAATCCGAATTCGTACTCGGCCTCTCCTGAACTGCCGAAGACTACCGAGGTGTATTTTTCCCCTTCACCAAGGTAGGGTTCTGCCGTGACATCATAAATTTTGATGGTATGCGGCATTGTGGCGATTATTTCCGACAGGTTGTCGATCACGAGATTCTGGTAGTATTCGTCGACAGGCAATGTCTCTTCGGGGTCTACAGCCCTTCTGGATATGCAGACGGTGGTGTTGCATGTCACGCCGCCTTCCAGATTCCTGATTATTATGGGCTCAGATTCGCTTCCTATCAATATCGGGGAGTTCAGTGTGGGGTTTCCGTTTTCGTCATAGCCCTGCATCTTGGCAGTTACTGCAAGTGCGACAGGAGTCGAATTTGATACCCTCAGAGTGATTGTCGGGTTGTACACGTCAAGGTACATGTTGTCTCCGGTAAGGAATTCGGGCAGTTCTCCTGTCTCCACAGTCTGGTCCTCTATTGTGATGTCCGGGTCAAGCACCATGGTCGCTCCTGTCACCGTCATTTTCTCGGCTGCTATGTCAATGTCAAATGATATGGTGGCCGGGAGTTCTCCGAGAGTCTCTCCAAAATCTTCCGGAATCACCTCAAGCACAAGTCCTTCGATTTCAATTGGCTGCTGTATTCTTATATAGTGATTGCCTCCGTCCTCTACATACCCTTGTGTCCCGCCGCTCTGGGTCTTGAGGGCCTCCAGGTCCATTTCCGTTATGTTGAACGAAATGTCCAGAGGAAGGCCGGAAGTGAGCCTGACATCTTCCTGAAGTGTCAGGACGTTTTCTGCGGTAATCGAGAAATTGTCCGGAATGTCACTTATGGTGAGGAAATCGGGAAATGTCACTTTCAAGCCCTTGTTCACCGTGATGATGCCCTTGCCGTCGGCGGAATTGAACGAGAATGCAAGTTTTACCGGGGCATCAAGGTAGACGGATCCTATTTCGGATACTGTCGCAGCAATGTCGTTAACTTCCTGGTCAATGTCTATCATTGCACTTGACTGCTCCCCGTCCAGCAGATCATCAAAGGTCACGGGGGACATTCCTGAAAGCGGATACGAGTTGACGATATCCTGGTATTCACCGAAGTCGTCGATGGCGTTTTCGACGGTCTGCCTGATGTTGACAGGCTGGATTTCAAGGTCTACGAGAAAATTGTCTGCCGGCAGGTCAATTGCCGGTACAGATACGGATTCAGTGACGGGAGAGCCCGAAAAACCGAGAGAATAGTCTCCGTTCCCGTCTTCGTTGAGTCCGGAATTGCCGTCGATTTCGAGAAAATCGCCTATCATGATTTTCTCTGTGCTGCCGATGGGCAGGCTGATGTTCCCGTCCACGTTGATCGTGGTGTCTATGCCTTTGTTCAGGTCATACGCTTCGTTGACGCACGACTGCAGACCAAGCATGGACAATGACACCGCCATCACAGCCAGCAGCGCCATTCTGCAGATTCTTGTTGATTTCATAGTGTTTTTATGATTGTATTTTGATATGCAACCAGCGGAAATGATCCCAAAATTTCTCAAATATAGTGATAATTGCGCAAAATTCTGCACGGCAGTTCCAGGTTGCAGTCAAGACTGAACCCGGAAGTCTTCCGTTGGACGGAGAGTTCCCGGGTTCAGAAATGTGGATGCGGCTGACAGTGAGCGTCACGCAGCTTTCTTGTGCTTTTCAGGATCCTTGAAGACTATCATGAAGAGTATGCCTACCACGAGGGCATAGGCGGCAAAAATGTACCATGCCGTGCTCCAGCTTGGCTCGGCGGCATTGTAGACATAGTGGTTGACGACGAGTCCCGCAGCCCATGTGCCGATTGATGCACCCAGGCCGTTTGTCATCAGCATGAAGAGTCCCTGGGCGGAAGATCGCATGGACTTGTCGACATTCTCGTTGACGAAAAGCGAGCCTGAAATGTTGAAGAAGTCGAATGCCATTCCGTAGACAATGCAACTGAGCACGAAGAGCCACACTCCGCTGCCCGGATTGCCCAGACCGAAGAAGGCGAATCGGAATACCCAGGCAAACATGGCGATCAGCATCACGCGCTTGATGCCGAATTTCTTCATGAAGAACGGGATCAGCAGTATGCACAGCGTCTCCGAAAGCTGGCTGAGCGATATGAGCGCATTGGCGTTGTTGGCTCCCCAGGTGTTGGCGTAGTCAGGATTGTCGGCAAACGATGTGATGAACGTGTTTGCGTAGCCGTTGGTGATCTGAAGCGCAGCTCCGAGCAGCATCGAGAAGATGAAGAAAATCGCGAACTGGCCGTTCTTGAACAGTTTGAAAGCGCTGAGTCCGGTTGAGTCGGCGAATGACTGTACTTCTGCCGTCTTGGGCTTGCAGGGGCAGTTCGGAAGGCTCAGGGCATAGAGGCAGAGTACAATACTCAAAGCTCCAGAGACGATGAACTGGTTGTAGGTGTGCTGGAACTGTACGCCGTCGGCACCGCGCATGAAGTTGACGAAAAGCATGCTGCAGATGAATCCGACCGTGCCGAACACCCTGATGGGCGGAAAGTCCTTGACGGGGTCCTTGCCTGCCTTTTCAAGCGCGTTGTAGGCCACTGAGTTGGCTATCGCGATTGTGGGCATGAAGAAGGCCACGCTGAAGGTGTAGAGGGCGTAGAATACTCCGAACTGTATTCCGTCACCTGCACCCATGGCATAGAACCCTGCGCCGAGCATTGCCGCACCGGCAAGTCCCTGGCAGAGGGAAAGCACCTTCTGTGCCGGGATCCATTTGTCCGCGATTATGCCCATGAGAGCCGGCATGAATATGGAGACGAAGCCCTGGGTGGCGAAGAAGAGCCAAATCTGTGGGCCGAAGCCTGACTCGGCGAGGAAACTTCCCATTGAAGTGAGGTATGCGCCCCAGACTGCAAACTCAAGGAAGTTCATGATGATCAGCCTGACGCTGACGTTAGCATTTTTCATGTGATCAGTCATAATTAGTTATTGTACAAAAATAAAAGATTTTGGCGGATTCTGCGTATATTTGAAGAATGAAATTCAGCATAGCAGCAACTGACCCGCATTCTTCCGCCAGATGCGGTATCCTGGAAACCGCACACGGAACGGTTCACACGCCGATATTCATGCCTGTAGGCACCGTGGGCTCGGTCAAGGGCGTCTACCATAGGGACCTCAAGGAGGACATCAAGGCGGAAATAATACTGGGAAACACATACCATCTTTATCTCCGTCCGGGCCTCGACACGCTCAAGGCCGCTGGCGGACTCCACAAGTTCGAGTCCTGGGACCGGCCCATCCTTACCGATAGCGGCGGATTCCAGGTGTTTTCCCTTAGTCCCATACGCAAGCTGACGGCTGACGGCTGCACTTTCAGCAGCCATATCGACGGCTCCCGCCATACTTTCACGCCCGAAAACAACGTGGACACGCAGAGAATCATCGGAGCCGACATAATGATGGCCCTGGACGAGTGCTGCCCGGGCGATGCGGACCATTCCTATGCCCGCAAGAGCCTTGACCTCACCAAAAGCTGGCTTGAGCGGTATGCTGCCAGGTTCCGCGAGACGGAACCGCTCTACGGTTATGACCAGTGCTTTTTCCCGATTGTTCAGGGATGCGTCTATCCCGACCTTCGCCGCGAAGCGGTTGACCACGCGGTCCAGTTCGGTGCGGACGGTTATGCCATAGGCGGACTTGCTGTGGGGGAGCCCACCGAAAAGATGTACGAAATGCTCGAACTCGTGTGCCCTCTGCTGCCTTCCGACAGGCCACGTTATCTGATGGGAGTCGGCACGCCTGCCAATATCCTTGAAGGCATTGAAAGGGGAGTCGACATGTTCGACTGCGTGATGCCGACGCGCAACGGCCGCAACGGGATGCTGTTCACCTGGAACGGAATCATGAACATGCGCAACGCCAAGTGGGCGCAGGACTTCTCCGAGATTGATTCCGACGGGACGTCATTCGTGGACCACAATTACTCAAAGGCGTATCTTCATCATCTTTTCATTGCCGGAGAAATGTTCGCGGCGATGCTCGCCAGCGAGCACAACCTCGCTTTCTATCTTGACCTGGTGCGCCAGGCATGTCTCCACATAGAGGCAGGCGACTATGCCGCATGGAAGAAGGATGCGGTCAGCCGGATAAGTTCGAGAATATGAAGTTCTATCTGAAGAAACTTGACGTCTATATCGCGAAGAAGTTCATACTGACCTTCTTCGTGGCGCTCCTTCTGATCATCGGGATCGTCATAATATTCGACATCTCCGAGAAGATAGACTATTTCGTCAAGAACGAGGCTCCGCTCAAGGCCATCATCATCGACTATTACCTGAACTTCATACCCTACTTCGTCAACATGTTCTCTCCGCTCTTCGTGTTCATCACTGTGATTTTCTTCACGTCGAGGATGGCCGCGAATTCGGAGATAATAGCGATAATGTCGGGCGGCGTGAGCTACAACCGCATGATGGTTCCCTACATGGTCTCGGCAATGTTGATTGCCCTGCTGTCGCTCGGGCTGAACCTTTACGTGATCCCGAGATCCAACGCGACGCGCGTTGAGTTCGAATCCAAGTACATCAAGCGGCACAACAATTTCAATCTCAGGGATATCCATTACCAGATCTCTCCGGGACAGTTCATCTACATAGAGTCTTTCTCCCGATGGAACAACACTGCCTACAAGTTCACGATGGAAGACATCAAGGACAACAGGCTGGTCCGTAAGGTAAGCGCCGAGACTGCTGTGTGGGACAGCACCATGGACGGCTGGCACCTCAGGAGGGGGTTCACCAGGGAATATTCGGAAGGCCTTGAGCACAAGG
>CABUIX010000077.1 GCA_902491795.1 uncultured Bacteroidales bacterium
TCAGCGCCGACCTGAAGGGAATCGCTCCGGGCGAGTACACCTGGGCAATCGGAATCGCCGATACGATGCGAGACAACAAAAAGGGACTTAATATCGCCGTCGACAGGGAGCATCTCACTCCCGAAGGGTGGTTCAAAATATGCAGCATATCCATCAACTGATAACCGATGATCATGTTTAATAAAGGAATATACATCGCGCCGCTTGTTCTTGCAGCAGCGCTCGCATGCACAAAAACTCCTGCTGGCGGGGAAAATGACAGTGATGCCGGTCAGGAGACCGTAAAGATTTCTCCGGACAGAACGTCCGTGCTCCGTAACCCTCTGAACGGCTGGACTCTCTATGTCGGTCGCAGCTGGGACGAGAATTTCTGGACAAAACAGGGATATGACAACATCAGCGTTCCTGAACTTGGGACGACCGTGAAGGTTTCCGACTATGCCAGCACTGCCTATCTCCGCACAACATGGAAAGCTCTTGAGCCTAGCGAGGGAAACTATGTGTGGAGAGACAAGAATTCCACGTTCTCAAAACTTCTGCAGTCTGTGCTCGACCGGGACATGCGTTTCGCAATACGAATCGTCGTTGATGGCCGCGACCAGGGGCAGAACACTCCGCAGTATGTCTTTGACGCCGGCTGCGAGTTCTACGACGACCCAGACTATCCCGGAAAGGGGCGCATATCCCCGTATCCCGATGACCCAGTGTTTCAGGAAAAATATTCAAAGTTCATAAAGGCGCTGGCCGAGGATCTCGACGATCCGGACAAGATGGACTTCATTGATGCTTTCGGGCTCGGGAAATGGGGCGAATGCCACACTCTCATCTACAAGGACGGCTCAAATAAAGGCCAAGTATTCGACTGGATCACAACGCTTTATTCCGAATCGTTCAGGCATGTCCCTCTCTTGATTAACTATCACAGGATGATTGGAACTGTGACGGCCGGAGGCTGGTCCGATACAGTGCCCTCCGACACTGAAAGACTGTTGGACAGCGCCGTTGAGAAAGACTATAGCCTTCGTCACGACGCTTTCGGAATGACTGGCTACTACAAGACTTGGGAGAAGAACTATGCGAAAAAGTGGAACAACCGTCGGCCGATTGTGATGGAGGGTGGATGGATTACGAGCGGGACGCACCGCTATTGGATAGATCCGTGCGGAAAATACCGTGAGGGGCATCCGGAGGATGTGCGTCAGGGCGAGTTTGATGCCTGTCAGGAGGCTAAGGTCAACATGATGGACATACGTACGGGTGAACTTTCGTGGTTCAACGACGCCTTCGGCCTGTTCGAGCGCTTCATCAGCGAAGGCGGCTACAGGCTCTATCCTGACATGATAATCGTCCCCAGCATGGCTGCCGCTGGTGCGAAGGTGCAGATAACGCACCGTTGGATAAATCTCGGCTGGGGCTATTGCCCGAACAACATTCCTCAGTGGAACTATAAATACAAACCGGCGTTCGCGCTTCTTGGCCAGGACGGAAAACTCGCCAAAGTTTTTGTCGATTCGGCTGCAGAGCCTTCTGAATGGCTCAAGGGCTATCCGAAGCAGTACCGCTTCAGCGTGGATCTCGATGGTGTCGTGCCGGGAACATACATCTGGGTCGTAGGAATCGTCGACACCACAAAAGATGAGGGTACATTGGGGCTCGAAATAGCCACGAAGAAATCGCAGCAGACTTCTGCCGGATGGACAAAAGTGAAGGAAATTAATATTAACTAATTATAACTGAAATGAGACACACTAAAACTCAGCTTATGACAGTCATCATGACTGTTGTCTGCTTCTTTTGCTTCAGTGCAGCTCCTCTTTCGGCCCAGAACGGGGTCGTTAGCGGCGTCGTCACTGATGAAAACGGTGAGCCGCTCATAGGTGCGGGAGTCCTGATCAAGGGCACTTCCATAGGCGAAGTCACCGACGTAAACGGTCAGTTCAAGCTCAAGGTAGCTCCGGATGCTATTCTTGAGGTTTCATTCCTTGGCTTTGAAACTCAGTATGTTCAGGTCGCATCGCGTTCGAAGATTGAGATTTCTCTCAAATCCGACAACGTTCTAGAGGAAACGGTGGTCATCGGTTACGGCACCGTCAAGAAGAAGGACCTGACCGGAGCCGTGGCTGCGATCAATGGTGACAATCTCGCCGCGAAGAAAACCACGACCCTTTCCACTGCCCTTCAAGGCACGATGTCCGGTGTCCTGGTACAGAGGAACGGCAACGCCCCAGGCTCGGCGGCAAGTAGCATCCGTGTCCGCGGTATCACCACCATAGACAATTCCAACCCGCTCATAATTGTGGATGGTGTGCAGTGCAGCGATATCGACTATGTAAACTCGAACGACGTGCAGAGCGTGTCTGTCCTCAAGGACGCCGCTGCCGCGTCAATCTATGGAGCGAAGGCCGCTGCCGGAGTCATACTCATCACGACCAGGCGCGGTGAGGCTGCCAACATAAGTCTTAGCTATAGCGGTGAGGTTGGCTGGGAAATTCCTACCACGCAGCCTGAAATGGTCGGTGTGACCCGTTTCCTTGAGATGAGCAACGAGCTTCTCTACAACGATAACAACGCTGCAGGCTTCTTCCAGCTCTACACGGCGGACCAGGTGAAGAATTGGGTCGAGTACAACAAGACAGATCCAAACAACTATCCTATAACCAATTGGAGGGAGCTCATCCTCAAGGATAATGCTCTACGCCACTCCCACAATGTTTCCGTATCGGGCGGCAACAAGTCTGTGCGTACCAAGGCTTCCATCACTTACGATGACGTCGACGGACTCTACGGCAATCGCCAGTTCCAGAGGTGGATGCTCCGTACCAACAACGACTTTACGATTATAAAGGATATGCTCTCAGCGTCTCTCGATATCAATATCCGTCGCGGCAAGAACACTCGTCCTATCTACGATCCGTTCGATACCATGAGAAAGATGCCGGCTGTCTATGCCGCGACATGGGCTGACGGAAGATATGCAGAAGGAAAGTCTGGCTCCAATCCATATGCTCTTGTGAACGAGGGCGGTACCTATAGGGCATGGAGCACGCAGCTCGGTGGAAAGGCCTCTCTCGACCTCACTCCGGTGAAGGGGCTCAAGTTCTCCGCAGTCGTCTCCCCATTCATCAACTACACCAAGTCAAAGCAGTTCAAGAATGCCTGCGGCTACACTCTTGCCGACGACCCTGACACTCAGGGCGGTTGGTTTGACAGCGGCACGACATGGGCAACAAACAGTCTTTCTGAGAACAGGAATGACAGTTACACCATCACATCCCAACTTCTTGCGAACTACAACGGAACTTTCGGGAAGCACAGCATCGGTGCACTTGTAGGATATGAGAACTACGTGATGCGCAGCGAGACTCTCGGCGCAGCGCGTGACCAGTACGAACTTACCGGCTACCCGTACCTCAACATCGGTCCGGTTGACTATCAGACAAACTCGGGAAACGGCACCGAATACACATCAAACTCAGTCTTCGGACGTGTCACCTACGACTATGCCGGCCGCTACCTTTTCCAAGCGAATGTACGTCATGATGGTTCGTCACGCTTCGCGAAGAAATATCGTTGGGGTACCTTCCCTTCATTTTCAGCTGGCTGGGTGATGTCGGAGGAAAGCTGGATGCAGGCCGCAAAGCCTTGGCTTTCATTCCTCAAGTTCCGTGCATCATGGGGCAAACTTGGAAACGAGAGAATCGGAGACAGCTATTTCCCGTATATGGCTCTTATAAACTTCAATAATGCCCTCTTCTATAAGGACGGCGAGACAGTTTCCGACAAGACTGCAGCGCAGAAAGCTCTTGCAGTCGAGGACATCACATGGGAGACCACCACTTCCACCGACCTCGGCGTCGATCTCGGTTTTTTCCGCAACAGGCTGAACGTCAACTTCGATTGGTATTGGAAGAATACTGACGATATGCTCCTTTCAATCGAGATTCCTTACTTTATGGGCTACAACAGCCCTAAGACCAACGCTGGAAAGATGGCTACGAAGGGATTTGACCTTGAAATCGGATGGAACGACCGCGTGGGCGACTTCTCATACAGCGTCAGCGCCAACCTTTCTGACTTTACCTCCAAGATTGTGAGTCTCAATAACTCCGATATCATCAGCGGTGGGAAGATTCAGCGTGAGGGAGGATATTTTAACGAATTCTACGGTTACATCTGTGACGGTATCTACCAGACACAAGAAGAAGTCGACAATTCCGCAAGGCTCAACGGCTCCGTGACTGTCGGCGACCTCAAGTATAGGGACATCTCCGGTCCGGACGGCGTTCCGGACGGAAAGATTTCCGCTGAGTACGACCGCGTGCCTCTCGGGAACTCTCTCCCTCGTTTCCAGTATGGCGGAAGGTTAAACTGTAGCTGGAAGGGACTCGACTTTTCTCTCGTGCTTCAGGGCATAGGCAAGCAGAACTCCTATCTTTCAGCGGCATACGTGCAGCCTTTGCGCGACAACTACGGCAACATACCGTCAATCATCGAGGGTAAGTACTGGAGTCCGTTCAACACAGTCGAGGAGAACGCGAACGCGAAATATCCGCGTCTCTCAAAGGTCAGCAAGGACAACAACTACGCAACCTCGTCATTCTGGATGTTCAACGGAGCATATCTCCGTCTGAAGAACATCACCCTCGGATATACGCTTCCGGAGAAATGGACGACAAAGGCGAAGATGAACCGTGTGCGTGTGTATGTCAGCGCAAACGACCTCTTCTGTCTTAGCAGATACCCGAAGGGATGGGACCCGGAGATGGGAACCAGCGCATACCCTATCACTACTTCTGTGCTTATGGGACTTTCTGTCAAATTCTAAAAAATGGACTGTTATATGAAAAAGTATATACTATCAGCGCTCGCTTTCGGAGCTGCCATTGCAACTGCCT
Organism: uncultured Bacteroidales bacterium; assembly: GCA_902491795.1. Classification (GTDB taxonomy): domain Bacteria; phylum Bacteroidota; class Bacteroidia; order Bacteroidales; family UBA932; genus Cryptobacteroides. Next base: position 4,896 of record CABUIX010000077.1, read on the forward strand.
GCACGTCAATGGATATGACTCCGAAGTCTCAGGGAAACAGCGAATCTTGGTACACGACTGAGACCGAGCTTAATATGGCCGTCAACGAGTTCTACATACTCGGCTACTGGCAGGAACCGCTGCTCTCGTCAGAACAGTGGACTGACAATTTTACCTACAGAAACACCAACAGAGGAGAGGGCGGCTCCGTGCTTGACGGGACTCTCACAGGACAGACATGGTACTGCTACAATCTGTGGTATCAGAGCTACAAACTCATCACTCGCGCCAACTCGCTTCTGAACAACATCCACAGAGCTGAGGAAGCCGGAGTGAAAAAGAGCGTCATCGAACAGTGCAAGGCAGAGGCCTGCTTTGCGAGGGCATGCAAGTATGCGGACCTTTTGTTCTTCTATGGTGCGGTGCCTTACATCGACCGTTACTACACCATTGATGAGGCTGAAACCCAGATCAGAAGAAACTCTATCGAGGAAGTCATGCCTAAGGTTTATGAGGACTTCGACTATGCGATAGAGCATCTTCCTGTCTCATACAAACCGTCGTCTTCACATGCCACAAAAGGCGCGGCACTTGCCATGAAGGCAAGATTTGCAATGTACATGAAGGACTGGAATACAATGGCCGCGGCCGCGAAGGCTTGCATCGACCTGAATGCCTATTCGCTCGAACCTGACTTCATGAAACTCTTCCTCCAGACGACAAAAGAGAATCCCGAAAAGATTTTCTGCATTCCGCGTTCCATCACGAGCAGTGTCGTCCTTGACGACTGGTTCGTAAAGAACGGTCTTCCTCGCAATGCCGGTGGATATGCGGCTGACACTCCTTCATGGGATTTGCTTGCGGCTTTCCTCTGCACTGACGGCCTTCCGATTGACGAGTCTCCGCTCTTCGACCCGCACAACCCGTTCAAGAATCGTGACCCGCGCTGCGCGATGACCATCGTAGAGTTCGGCACCGAGCACTGCGGATACATCTATGACCCTTCTCCGGCAGCAAAGACTACAACTGTCGTGGCAACGGGCTCGTCCCAGGCCAACCAGGACAGCCGTAGTGTCAACCAATACGCATCATACAACGGTCTCATCTGGAAAAAGGGCGTTGACGCGAGCTGGTTGGAGAACGGACGCAAGGTGGAGAATGACTATCTCATAATGAGATATGCCGACGTTCTTCTTATGTATGCCGAGGCAAAGATTGAACTTGGCGAAATCGATGACAGCGTTCTTGATGCAATAAATCAGGTCCGTGCACGTGCATACGGCGTTAACTCGTCGATGACAGATTCCTATCCTGCCGTCACTTCAACCGATCAGACAACGCTCCGCAGGGCAGTCCGGCTTGAGCGCCGCGTAGAACTTGCGAAGGAGGGGCGCCGCTATATGGACCTTATCCGCTGGAATCTTGCAATGAAGGCTCTTACCACCTACAACTATATCAATCTCGACCCTAACGCATGCCTTGAGCAGGTTGTCAACAAGGGACTGTGGTTCTGGCCGGAGACCCCTCAGATAGATGAGGATGGCATCGCGGACTTTGAACCGATGGCGGAGAAAGGACTCATTGCAAGGGGAGCGAAGCGTGCGTTCCCTGAAAGGCAGATGCTCTGGCCTATCCCTACCCATGACAAGGAGCTCTGCAACGACAATCTTGAACAGAATCCGGGTTATTAACGGTTAAATGACATTGAGTTATGAAAAATATATTTAGGACAGTGTCTTTTCTTCTTGTCGGAGCTGCACTGTGCAGCGCGGCGGTTTCCTGCCAGCAGAAGATTGATAACGAATATTCAAGGCACAATTTCTCAATAGAGATGAGGGCTTCTTCCGAGGCAATAGTCCTTGACGAAAGCAAGCCTGACGAGACGGCGCTCACCATCAGCTGGACGCCTGCAGCTGAATACGGCGACGACTACACGACCACCTACCTCTACACCGTCGAGCACACCACCAGTACCGC
>CABUIX010000078.1 GCA_902491795.1 uncultured Bacteroidales bacterium
TAAGCCAGGGAATCAACTTTGCGAAAAAACAGGGAGAGGGATATTGCATATTACAGAAGCATGCATTCTACAACGCTCCCGCGTTGCTCGGGCTTCGCCCGGCGTCTCCGTGGCTCCGATTTGCTCTGCAAATCTCGCTCCCTGCGCCGCGCCGCTGATGCGGCCCCAGTCCAGCCATGAAAGGCTGCCTGTTTTCGTGAAGCATGCATTCTACAACGCTCCCGCGTTGCTCGGGCTTCGCCCGGCGTCTCCGTGGCTCCGATTTGCTCTGCAAATCTCGCTCCCTGCGCCGCGCCGCTGATGCGGCCCCAGTCCAGCCATGAAAGGCTGCCTGTTTTCGTGAAGCATGCCTTGCGCTGGTCAGATGGGATATACAGAGGCTCCGGTATAACGGAAAAGATCCTCGGGGGAAATCTTCAGCTGAAGGCCGCGAACGCCTGCACTGACATAGATATAATCGTAGAGAAGGGCCGATTCGTGTATAAATGTCGGATAAGCCTTCTTCATCCCTATCGGAGAACAGCCGCCGCGAATATACCCGGTCAGCCCAAGGAGTTCCTTCACATGCACCATCTCACAGCTCTTGTTTCCGGAAATGGAAGCTGCAACCTTCAGGTCAACTTCGAATTCGCCAGGAATCACGCATACGAATACCCCGTTGCGGTCACCCCGCAGCACCAGAGTCTTGAAGACTCGGTCTATGTCCTCGCCGAGGGAAGCGGCTACCTTGCCGGCAGAAAGATCATCCTCGGAATATTCGTACGGTATAAGTTCATATTTGATGCCGGCAGCATCCAAAAGCCTCGCAGCGTTAGTTTTTTGCATTTTGGCACGGTGATTGTAAATACATTAGTCGAAATAGATTTTTCATAGGTTAAATTTTGGTTAGAATCAAGTAACGGCCCCGATGCGACATCGCAGCCGTTACTTTTTTTTTCAAACAATGCGAATTTAAATAAAAATTCCGCGGAAGTTGCTAAATTCGCCCGCAATTGTTCCGCTATGAGACAAAAAAAATTCATACTTCCCGAATCAGAAATCCCGACTCGCTGGTACAACATCCTGACGGACATGAAAAACCGTCCGCAGCCGATGCTGAATCCAAAGACTAATGAACCCGTCAAGGCCGAAGACCTCTACAGGCTATTCTCAAAGGCATGCTCGGACCAGGAGCTCAATGTCAGTGACCGCTGGATCGATATTCCTGAGGCAGTACGTGAGAAGTACAGCTTCTACCGCTGCACGCCGCTGGTCCGGGCGTATGGACTGGAGGAGGCGCTCGGCACCCCCGCCCACATATATTTCAAGAACGAGAGCGTAAGCCCGATAGGCTCGCACAAACTCAACTCCGCTCTCGCCCAGGCATACTACTGCAGTCGCGAAGGCGTCACCAACATAACCACTGAGACAGGTGCCGGCCAGTGGGGCGCCGCACTGTCATATGCAGCAAATGTATTCGGACTGGAATGTGCGGTCTACCAGGTAAAGATCAGTTATGAGCAGAAACCATACCGCAGGAGCATAATGCAGGCATTCGGAGCCCAGGTCACTCCCTCCCCCTCGATGTCAACCAGGGCCGGCAAAGACATACTGACAGCATTTCCGCATCACCAGGGATCCCTCGGGACTGCCATATCAGAGGCTGTCGAGCTTGCTACAACAACCCCAAACTGCAAATATACCCTGGGATCAGTGCTCAACCATGTTGCACTGCACCAGACGGTCATCGGCCTGGAAGCCGAGAAGCAGATGGAACTTGCGGGAGAATACCCAGACATTCTGATAGCATGCTTCGGAGGCGGTTCGAATTTCGGAGGACTCTGTTTCCCGTTCATGAGGCACACTCTCACGGAAGGGACGGCGACAAGATACATTGCGGCCGAACCGGCATCATGCCCCAAACTGACAAAGGGAGAGTTCCGCTATGACTTTGGCGACGAAAGCGGATACACACCTCTCATCCCAATGTTCACGCTCGGACATGACTTTCAGCCCGCGAACATCCATGCAGGAGGGCTGCGCTACCACGGGGCCGGGGCAATCGTTTCGGAACTTCTGAAGGATTCCTTGATTGAAGCCGTGGACATCCGCCAGCTGGATTCTTTCAAGGCGGGGCTGCTGTTCGCAAAGACTGAAGGCATAATTCCCGCACCGGAATCCTGCCACGCCATAGCCGCCACCGTGAACGAAGCCCTGAAATGCAAGGAAAACAGGGAGAAGAAAGTCATACTCTTCAATCTCTCCGGACACGGGCTCGTGGACATGAGCGCATACGACCAGTACATATCCGGGTCAATGGGCAATACGGGAGAATAATCGTAATTCAGAAATGCAGTTCTCACCAGATTCTGCCGGGACGGTCTCCGGGCAGAAACATTCGTCAGGAGGCTATCTGGCCGGACTCGTTGCCGGGATTGCATACGGGTCCAACCCTCTTTTCGGCAAGGACCTGCTGTCCGGAGGCGTTCCCGTCATATCCATCCTGTTCTTCCGGTACATCATTGCGACCCTATGCATAGCCCTGCTGATATTCCGGAAAAGAGAGTCTGTCAGAATCACTTGGAAGCAATTTGAATGGATGATGATGCTCGGGCTGTTTTTCAGCGCAAGCAGCCTGACGCTGTTTGAATCATACTATTATATTCCGGCCGGACTTGCGACCACAGTCGTCTATCTTTACCCTGTATTCACCGCCCTTATCATGATGTTCCTGCGCCAGATGCCTTCCTGGCAGTCATGGGTATCAATACTGGCGTCCCTTGCCGGAGTGGCAATAATGACAGGCATCGGCCAAGGAGGTGACTTCAATGCCAAAGGCGTGCTTCTCTGCGCCGCATCAGCATTCAGTTACTCGATGTACCTTGTGATAGTCAACCAGTCGAGACGGCTGGCCAACATCTCCGCCGACACAATAACCCTGTATTCTCTGGGCATCGGGACAATACTTTACATGTTCCTGTCCGTCAGGTCAGGAGTTCCGGTCACTCAGGGAATAGACCGGGCGGAAGACTGGATCGATCTTCTGGGGCTCGGAATTGTTCCCACCATGATAGCCATGCTCACCCTCGCAATATCAACAAAAACAATCGGGCCAACGAAAACTGCAGTACTGGGCGTAGCGGAACCGCTCACGGCCATCGCGATAGGAACCCTTGTCTTTCATGAACCATTCACGCTGAACGTTGCCGCAGGAGTTGCCGTGTGCATCGCGGCTATACTTTTCATGGTTCTGTCCGACCACAAAAAAGCGGCTTCAGGCCAACAATGACAAAAACACGAACTAAGATGTGGAAATATTACGCACTTCTTTCGGCCTTCTTCGCGGCCCTGACCGCAATCTTCGCCAAAATCGGAGTCAAGGACGTGGACTCGAACCTCGCCACAGCCATAAGAACGACCGTGATTCTGCTGATAACATGGGGAATAGTGCTTTGTACCAACCAGGAAGGCGCGATGAAAGGCATCCCCGGGCACACATGGCTTTTCCTGGTACTTTCCGGAATCTGCACAGGGCTATCCTGGCTGTTCTATTTCAAGGCGCTGCAGGAAGGTGACGTTTCACGCGTTGCTCCAATCGACAAACTCAGCGTGGTGATCACCATCTGCCTGTCATTCCTGCTGCTGAAGGAGCCCGTAAGTCCGAGGGTGATTCTCGGAGCGCTGCTGATAACCTGCGGGAGCATAGTAATGCTCGTCAAATAGACAAGCGCAGGCCCCGAAAGCCGGCTATACCAGCACTACTGTGACGCTTCTGGCCCCGTGGGCACCGAAAACCAGAGCCTGCTCGATGTCGGCTGTCTTTGAAGGACCAGAAATGAATGTCCCGAAAGAACGCGGGTTCTCCAGTTCCGGACGCGCATACGCAAGATGCATGTTGTCGACAATATCTTTCCTGTCCAGCACCACGACGAGAGCCTCGGCAATAAAAAGCAGCGCCCTGAATTTACCGTATTCGTCTATCCATACGGCCCCGTTCTCAGCCACTCCGAACCTGGCTCGGACTACGGCAACGTCAGTTCCGTCAAGAGCCGCTGGCGCTTCATAGTCATCGGGCGTTCTCATCACAGCCCCGTCAACGACAAGCCCCGGAATACCGTCAGCCAAAGCGGAAACAACATTGACGGCTTCCGGATACCGCTCACGAATGACACTTGAAATGAACGGTCCGGGGTCCGCTCCGTCTGGAGCAGCCACCGCCTTGCCGCCCGCAGCCTCAATAGACGCCGAAAAGGCGCCCACCTTGTCCGCGTACGTGATTGCCGAATCCTCAAGACCGGAAAGGTCCGGGTACGGAAATGATGCAGCCGTATTCCTGCGCAAGTTCTCAAATATTTCCTGTCTGCTTCCCATATTGCTACTTTATCTCCCCTTTCTTCCAGAGGCTGTTGAACGATTCTTTTGCAAACTGAGGCATTTCCCTTCCGCGGCCCCAAGGATTGACCTTCGCATACACCAGAGGTCTCGGCACATGATTGGCGACAGGAGCCATTTTAAGGGCGGCATTGAAAGCAAGGGGGTGTTCCATTACATCCTTCATGGCGACGGAAACAGCCTTTTTCATCTTGTCAGCCCTGCCGATGGAATCAAGAGTCTGACGCCACAGGTATATCTGTTCTCCGAGATCAACCTTGGCCGGACACACATTGCTGCAAGACATGCAGAGAGAGCAGGCCGAAACATTGTCATAATATTTCCTCGGATCCTTGAGCATGGACAGGTTGATTCCTATGGGACCGGGGATAAAATAGGTGTACGAATAACCACCGCTGCGCCTGTATACCGGGCAAGTGTTCATGCAGGCACCGCACCTCAGACAGTTCAGTGCCTTTTCGTGGCCTTTGTTGGCCAGGATGTCGCTGCGCCCGTTGTCCACGATGATTATGTGGAACTCTCCCCCGTCCTGGGGTCTTGCATAATGAGTCGTGTAGGTTGTGGACGGCTGTCCTGTTCCGGAGCGGGCAAGGAGTCTTGTGAAAACGCCGAGGGAGCGCAGGTCCGGCACTATCTTCTCGAGGCCAAATCCGGCTATCTGCAGTTTGTGGAGCGATGTGCCGATGTCGGCGTTGCCCTCATTCGTGCAGACGACGATCTCTCCTGTAGAGGCTACCGCAAAGTTTGCCCCCGTCATCGCGGCGTCCGCCTTCTTGAATATCTGTCTGAGGTTCTTCCTGGCGGCATGGGTCAGGTATGTCGGGTCGCAGTTCCCAGGCTCCGTTCCCATTTCCTTTTCGAAAAGCCTTCCGATTTCCTCGCGCTTGATGTGCACGGCCGGAAGCACTATATGGCTCGGCTTCACGTGCATGAGCTGCACAATCCTCTCGCCAAGATCGCTCTCCACGGTTTCGATGCCGTTTTCTTCAAGGAAAGGATTCAGGCCGCATTCCTCCGCCAGCATCGACTTGCTCTTTATGAAAAGCTTTGCACCGTGGTCCTGAAGAATCTTAAGGATTGTTTCGCAGTATTCACGGGCATCCCGTGCCCAGTGCACAATTGCCCCGTTGGCCGTGGCGTTTCGTTCAAACTCTTCCAGAAGTTCCGGGAGATGGCTGTTGGAATACATCTTGAGGGCGCACGCGGCATCCCTGAGCTGTTCCCACTCCGGAAGGCTCCGGCTCATCCTGTCACGTTTCTGACGCACCATCCACAGCGTCTCGTCATGCCACTCCGCATGAGCACTGTCCTTCAGGAATTCGGCTGCCGCCAATGCATGTTTCGTACTCATCTTCTCTACTTTTTACAGTCCCTGTGCAAGAATTTCCACAATATGAATTGTCTTGATGGGCAGATGCTCGCGGCGGATGATTCCTTCCTGATGCATCAGGCAGGACGAATCCGCGCCTGTAATGTATTCCGCTCCGGTTGCCATATGCCGCTGGATCTTGCTGCGTCCCATCGCAACTGAAACAGCGTCTTCCTCTATCGAGAACATTCCGCCGAAACCACAGCACTCATCCGGGCGCTCCGGCTCGACCACCTCTATGTCCTTCACAAGGGAGAGCAGGTCCTTCAGTTTGTTGTAATACGGCACATTGCGCTCACTCGGGGATGAAAGCCCGAGCAGTCGCACACCATGGCAGCTGTTGTGGATGCTGACCTTGTGGGGAAACGAAGCATCCAGCGAAACGGGCTTGACCACATCGTGAATGAAGCCGCAGATGTCATATACCTTGTCTTCGCTGATGCAGCGGTGGGCCTTGTCCTTGAGCAGCGTCGGATAGTGGTCCTTGATGAACACTGCACAGCTGGCAGACGGCCCGACCACATAATCAAAGCCGGCAAACTTCTCGTCAAGTTCCTCTGCCAGTTTCTTCGCGGAACTCTCGAAGCCCGCATTGGCCATAGGCTGGCCGCAGCAGGTCTGGTTCAGCGGATATTCCACATCCAGGCCAAGATGCCTGAGCAGTTTGTATGATGCCACTCCCACCTGCGGATATACCGCATTCACATAGCAGGGAATGAAAAGTCCAATCTTCATCAGGAAAATTTTATGCTGCGCAAAATTAACGATTATCCGGGCATATTGTTCAAAATTTCTAGTTAGAAATTTCTGACCATAAGAAAGGGACAGTCCCGGAAAGAGACTGTCCCGAACACAAGCCGTATTTCAGGCCGTCCTATTTGATGTGGGCGAATGCATCGGTGACCCCGAAGGTCTTCTCTGCACGCTCCTTCACCTTGACGCTCGTCGCGGTGTCTGCCACGTTCCTTGAGAAGTACACGGTGTACTCTCCGGAAGCAGCCTCCCAGCGGTTCTCGTCAGTGTCGAA
>CABUIX010000079.1 GCA_902491795.1 uncultured Bacteroidales bacterium
ATGGGTTCGGTATGCACGATCTGGTGCTCCCTGTTGGACTTGTTCCATACGGGAACGAAACTTACTCCGAACTCCTTCTCGGCCTTGAGAAGGGCCTGGAGCTGTGCGACACCCTCATGCGAGAAGCGGTCGCCGACTCCAAATGAATATTTTCCTATTTTCATGATTCTGAAGTGTTTGTTGTTATGCGATATATGTACCGGCAACGGTGTCTCCGCCGTGTCCTGTCCAGTTGGTATGGAAGAACTCCCCGCGCGGACGGTCAGTGCGCTCGTAGGTGTGGGCACCGAAATAGTCGCGCTGAGCCTGAAGCATATTGGCAGGGAGACGCTCGCTCCTGTATCCGTCATAGTACTCAAGCGCAGAGCTCAGGGTAGGTGCGGGCACGCCGTTCACGATTGCCTGTGCAACCACGTTGCGCCATCCCTGCTGGGCTTCTGCGAGCTTGTTGCAGAAATAAGGATCGAGAAGGATGTTGGCGATGTCCGGATTCTTGTCGAAGGCTTCCTTGATCTTGCCGAGGAAGACGCTGCGGATGATGCATCCGCCTCTCCACATCAGGGCAATTCCGCCGTAATTGAGGTTCCAGCCGTACTCCTTCGCCGCCGCACGCATAAGGGTATATCCCTGGGCGTATGAAACCACCTTGGAAGCGAACAGAGCCTTGTGGAGGTCCTCCAGGAAAGCCTTCCTGTCACCGGTGAACTTTACGGGAGAAGGTCCCTGAAGAATCTTTGAAGCGGCGACACGCTCCTCCTTCTGGGCTGAAAGGCAGCGTGCAAAAACGGCCTCCCCGATAAGAGTAAGGGGAACTCCGTTATCAAGTGCGGCAATTGCAGTCCACTTTCCGGTTCCCTTCTGTCCTGCTGTGTCGAGGATATAGTCAAGCACATACCTGCCGTCTTCGTCCTTCTTTGCGAGAATGTCACGGGTAATCTCGATCAGGTAGCTGTCGAGGTCTCCCTTGTTCCATTCGGCGAACACGTCATGCATCTCCTCGTTTGTCATTCCGAGAACGTCCTTCATGATCTGGTAGCACTCGCAGATGAGCTGGATGTCACCATACTCGATTCCGTTGTGGACCATCTTCACAAAGTGACCTGCACCGCCTTCCCCTACCCAGTCGCAGCAGGGAGTCCCGTCCTCAACCTTGGCGCATATGCTCTGGAATATGGGCTTTACGTAAGGCCATGCGGCAGGGGATCCGCCGGGCATCATTGAAGGGCCGTGAAGGGCACCCTCTTCACCTCCTGAAACGCCTGTTCCGACATAGAGGAGCCCTTTGCTCTCAACGTATGCAGTGCGGCGTGTCGTGTCGGGGAAATGGGTGTTTCCGCCGTCTATGATGATGTCTCCCTTGTCAAGCAGAGGAATGAGCTTCTCGATGAAGTCATCGACAGCCTGTCCGGCCTTTACCATGAGGAACACCTTGCGCGGACTCTTGAGCGAGGCCACGAAATCTTCAAGGCTGTGGGCGCCGTAGATGTTCTTGCCCTTTCCGCGTCCCTCGACGAATTTGTCAACCTTCTCTACCGTGCGGTTGAATACACTGACGTGGAAGCCTTTGCTTTCCATATTGAGGACCAGGTTCTCGCCCATCACGGCAAGACCGATAAGTCCAATGTCTGAAACTGCTTTCATTTTATTTGTTTGTTAAGTTGAAACCTATTTTTCTGAGGATGTCCGCCTCCTCCTGCGTGCCCCCGTCAAGCCTGACGCTGAAGGCAGTGAATTCCCTGCGCACCGGATAGTCGCCGCGCAGCTTCTCAAATGACTCCGGATGCTCACGCAGAGCCTTGTCGTCCGAAAGCACATCGTAGGTATGGAGTATCGCTTCCGAAAGGACCTCCTGCTGCGACTTTCCTGATGCATCCACACTGAATTCCAGGGACTGCGCCGGAAGCGGCATCCGGGCCGGAGCCCAATCAGTGAGCGGCAGGCCGAGATATTTCGCGACGGTACGCACGCTTGCAGTGGTTCCGTTGGCTTTTCCGTCAGCGCTGTAGCCGGCAATGTGGGGCGTCGCGACATCAAGCAGGCCCATCAGTTCCGTGTCAATGTCCGGTTCATGTTCCCACACGTCGAGAACTGCACCTCCGATCGAACGGTTCTTCAGCGCCTTCTTGAGAGCGGCATTGTCCACAACGGAGCCGCGGGAAGAATTCATCAGGATCTGGCCGGGGCGAAGGCGGGAAATCCTCTCCTCTCCGAACAGGTGCCAGGTGGCATCCTCGCCTTCGCGCGAAAGCGGCACATGCAGGGTGATGATGTCACTGCCGGCAATGATCTCGTCGAGCGTGACAAAACCGTCCTGTCCCTCGCGGCGGGCGCGTGGAGGATCGTTGAGCAAAACCTTCATGCCGAGCAATGAAGCAATCTCGGCGACCTTGCTCCCGACGTTGCCGACGCCCACAACTCCGAGAGTCATCCCGGAAAGGTCGAAGCCGTGCATGCGGGCAAGCGTGGAGAGCACGGAGCCCATATATTGCTTGACAGACCATGAATTGCAGCCGGGAGCATTCTTCCACACGATGCCGTGCGATTCGCACCAGGCAGTGTCAATATGGTCAAATCCTATTGTAGCCGTGGCTATAACCTTGACAGACGAGCCCTCAAGCAGCGAAGCATCGCATTTCGTGCGGGTGCGGGTGATGATGGCATCGGCGTCTCTGACTACATCGGGGCCTGTCTCCTTGCCGGGGAGATAGACAACCTCGGCGTAAGGCTCAAGCACACCTTTGAGAAAGGGAATCTTGTTGTCGCAGACTATCTTCATGTCAGTCCTTGAATCTTCCGGGATAAGCCCAAAGGCCAAGAGCCGGGTTTGAAATGTAATAAACCTCCTCGCCGTCGGGCATGATGTTCCAGCCATCCTTCATCTTGTCAAGCGGATATCGTGCCAGAACCTCGTCCAGGACGCCGTACTTGAAACCGACACCCTCTATTTCCTCCCTGGTCATCTCAGGACCGGGGCAATAGGTGATGGTGAAACGTCCTTCCGAAGAACCGTGGATAAGGTGGGCGGAAGCGCCGAGATTGTCCTGAAGATCCTTGTTGGCATTGGTTGCCTCAAGGGTGTGGGGCGTTCCCTTGTAGCCGTACTTGCGGATGAGCGTGTCGATGGTCTTGTCCTCCCCGAATTCGCGCAGCGCGGGTGCAACAACGATCAGTTCAGCATTGTCCGCAAGAGCCATCCTGGTGCGGTATACGCTCTTGTTTCCGAGCCAGGTGCTCTTGAACTCTTCAGGATCAAGATAAACTATGCACTTCTTTATCTCGTGATCGACCATTATGAAGTTGGTCTCAAGCGAGAGGTCAGAAGCTTTCTGGAAGCACTCGAAATCATCACCGATAAACAGTCCCTTGAGCTCCATGGCACCGGTTTCCTCATTCTTGGCCCTCACGGTAAGCACATACACAATGGGGAGTTGGCTGATGAAGTGTTCCCTGGCATATTCGAACACCTCACGCACAGGACTCATGGCCCTGCCCATGATGCGCTCGAGGCCATAAGTGGCACCTATGAAGTGGCTCTTGTTGATGAAGTCGGAACCTCCGACGCCGACGAAAATGTTCTTGGTGTAGTTGGCCATGCCTATCACCTCGTGAGGCACAACCTGGCCGACGGAAAGTATGAGGTCAACCGAAGGCTCAAGCAGCAGTTTGTTAAGCTGGGCCTTGAGACTGTAGTTCAGTCTGCCTTCGCTCACCTTGTTGACAAACTCGGCAGGAACCTCTCCGACGTCGACGACATCATTGCGCCAGTCGTGGACACGGAACCTGTCGAGCGGAACATGTCCGAACATCTCCTTGAGTTGCCACTCGGGCATCGGGGAATGTGTACCGAGAGCCGGCATCACGTCGGTGAGCGCGTCACCGTAGTAGTCATATATCATCTCCGTGATGGGACCGGCATACGAATTCAGCCTCGTGAAATCAGGAGGAATGGCAATGACCCTGTTCTTCTTCCCGAGCTTCCCGAAGACTTCCGACAAAATGGCCCGGACCTCGTCCGGAGTTATGTTGTCGGTTTTTGATCCTCTTGCGTAGTACAGCATTTCACTATCTCTTTACACGCGCATTACCCTGCCAGATGCTCCATATCTGATCCTCGTCAGCAGGCTGGCCGTAATCGGTGAGGAATGTGGTCGCGAGAGCGCCGCTGGCCCAGCCGAACTGGATCCATTTCTCAGGCTCCCATCCCTTGAGGACGGCATAGAGCAGACCTCCGACGAAACCGTCACCTCCGCCGATGCGGTCGAGCACATGGATCTCGCGGGGCTCAACCACATGCCAGGTGTCACCTTCAAGCATGATCGCACCCCAGTTGTGGCTGTTCGTGTTGTTCACCTGCCGCAGAGTTGTGGCGAATACCTGTGCATTGGGGTATTCCTTCTTCACACGGCGTATCATTTCCTTGAATCCGTCGATCTTGGCGGCTATGTCCTTTCCTCCGGCCTCGGGGCCCTCGATTCCGAGACAAAGCTGGAAATCCTCCTCGTTGCCGATAAGGATGTCGGAGATGCTGCATATTTCAGAGAAGATGTCGTGGAGCTCCTGCTCGCGGCCTACCCAGAACGAAGCACGGTAGTTGAGGTCGAAACTTATTCGGGTGCCGTATTTCTTGGCAGCACGGGCAATCTCAAGGCAGAAACGGCTTGTCTCCGGACTCAGGGCGGCAATCAGTCCTGAAAGATGCACAATCTGCACGCCTTCCTGTCCGAATATGCGGTCAAGATCGAAATCCTTGACATTAAGGGTACGTCCAACTTCACCGGCGCGGTCGTTCCATACGCGGGGACCACGGGAGCCATAGCCACTGTCGGCTATGTTTATCTGATGCCTGTAGCCCCAGGGGCCGCCCTGCGGCACCTCCGGTCCCTCAAAGTCCATTCCGCGGGCACGCAGATTGGATTTGATGAAAGAGGCAAACGGGCTGTCCTTGACAAAGGTGGTGAGCACCTTGACCGGAAGTCCGAGATATGACGACACGCTGGCCACGTTGGTCTCGGCGCTTGTCGCCTGAAGGTGGAAAACATCGCTGCACTGAACGGGCTGTCCGTTCTCAGGAGTGATGCGGAGTCCCATGCTGGTGGGGACCAGAAGGGCATATTTGCAGCCCTCTTTGAGTTTAATGTCCATATGATTGTTGGTTTTGTGTCCTAAAGCGTTGCAGGAATCTCCCCGCTTCTGGGGTCGGGGGTACCGGTCGGCATCTGCCAGTCTTCCTTGGAAGGCATCTTGGCCTCGACAGGCCCGGTCTCTGTGATATCGTTGTTCTCGATCACGATGTCGGAAAGCTTGTACTGGTCCGGCTGTTCGGTCACTGCTATGGCCTTCTCGCAGGTCATGCGGCAGTTGCGCATGGTGACGTGGGATCCGTACGACATCGGGATGTCCTTGCGGCCCTTGAGGTCAAAGAACTGCGTCCAGGGAGCGACATAGAAGAAATATCTCGATTCTCCGGTAATGTTCTCCACAAGCACGTACTCATAGTTCTGAGGAGTGTCGGGACGCATCTTGAACTGGAGAACCCGCGTGGCTCCGTGAACCTCAGAATTGCGGAGTATCACGTTGCGCGCGCCAATGCATTCGCTGCCGAAAGTGAGCACGCCGGGCCCCCTTCCGAAATAGCAGTTCTCGACGAGGACATTGGAATTGGTGCCGTTGTCGGGATCGGTGTCAGCCCAGGGTCCCTTTCCTCCCTTGAGGCAGACTATGTCGTCGTTCACCGAAATGTTGCAGCCGGTAATGTGCACGTTGTTGCATGCATCAAGGTCAATCGCATCGGAACTCGGAGCGGGTATGGGTTCATTCGGCGCAAAGATCGTGACGTCCTTGATACGCACGTAGTCACATTTGTAGAGGTGGGTAGTCCAGAATCCGGAATTGCGCAGTGTCACGCCTTCGATGAAGACGTCCCGGCTCTGCGCGACATAGATCATCCTCGGGCGCAGCGCCTCAAGGTTGGTGCATGCCGGATTCACGCGGCGGCGCGTCCAGAAATCCCTCCAGTAGCGCAGTCCGTTTCCGTCCACCACTCCTTCTCCGGTGATGGAGAATCCGTCAACCTCATAGGCGTTGATCAATGCGGCGATGTACGGCTGGATCACACCCTCAATGTGGACCTCGCGCACGGCATAGTCAGAAACATCATCGCTGCCCTTCAGCACGGCGCCTTTCTCAAGATAAAGATGCGTTCCGGGCTTGAAGAACAGCGAGCTTGTAAGGAATACCCCTTCAGGAATCACCACTGTTCCGCCATTCTCGGCAGCAAGGTCTATGACTTTCTGTATGGTTTCGGTCTGCAGCAGGGTGCTGTCGCGTACTGCCCCGTAGTCGGTAATCACAAAACGCCGGGCCTCCGGCCCCGTGATTGCTTCAGGTTCGGAAAAGAACCAATTCTCCATTTTTGTACCGTCGGGCCACACCTCTGCCGCATTCATCGCAAGTCCGGCAAGAAGCGCGGCGA
>CABUIX010000080.1 GCA_902491795.1 uncultured Bacteroidales bacterium
ACTTGAAACTCAGGTATTCCTATGGCTCCCTCGGAAACCAGAGTGCAGTGGGATATTATGATTACATACAGACAATCAGCACCTCTGGCCAGCTCAATTACCGTTTCGGTGAAGGTCAGAAAGTTTATTACGCCAATGAGTCTTCACCGAATGCGTCAGACATCTCATGGGAGAAGATATACACAAATAATATCGGACTCGATCTCTCGATGTTCAGAGGTAGGCTCAACTTCAGCGGAGATGCATATATCCGCGATACGAAGGATATGATAATGCAGAGTCAGGCACTTCCTTCCACTTACGGCGCTGCTGCTCCGAAAAACAATTCGGCGGACCTTCGCACTCTCGGTTATGAGTTCACGATTTCGTGGAATGACAGTTTCCGTCTTGCCGGCGATGACTTCAGCTATGGGGTCAGTTTCGGCCTGGGTGACAATGTCTCATATGTCACGAAATACGACAATCCGAACAAGACGCTGGCAAGCCCATACGTAGGGCAGAAACTCGGAGATATCTGGGGCTACCGTATAGGAGGACTCTTTGCGACGAATGCAGATGCAATGGCATACAAAGTGGATCAGAGTGCTGTCAATGATATGATCAATACCGAGATTGTGGATACCGGACTCCACGCCGGCGACCTCAAGTTCCTTGACCTGGACGGAAACGGGAAGATTGAGCCTACGACTTCGGCAGATGACGTAAAAGATATGGTCGTAATCGGAAATTCACTTCCGCGCTATAACTTCAGCGGAACGCTGAGTCTCGGATGGAAAGGCATAGACTTCTCCATGATGTTGCAGGGTATTGGACGTCAAAATATGTATCCTAGTACCGAAGACTATGCTTTCTGGGGACCGTATTCCCGTCCTTACGTTTCATTCATTCCGAAGAATTTTATGAGCAGGGTATGGTCGGAGACCAATCCGAATGCATATTTCCCGAGGCCGAGGGGTTATGTCGCCCTCAAGACCAACAGAGAACTCGGAGCGGTAAACGACCGCTATCTTCAGAATGTGGGTTACTGCCGTCTGAAAAATCTCACCATAGGCTACACTCTTCCGGAAAAGTGGCTGGAAAAGATGCATATGACCAAGTTCCGTATTTTCTTCTCTGGGGAGAACCTCGCTACGCTTACGGCGCTGAAGAGCAGGTACATTGACCCTGAGCAGGCGTCATCATCGCTCTCTTGGAAAAACGGAAGAGGAGCCGGAATGGTCTATCCGTACGCGAGAACATTCACTTTCGGACTTGACATAACACTTTAATTCGGGAGGGCAATGTATATGAAAAAAACAATGATAAAAGGAATTGTATCCGTCATTTTTGCATCAGCATTGTTGTGCTCCTGCGATCTTCTGGACCTCACACCAAAGGCGGCTGTGACGGTTAAGACATATTTCAAGAATGAATCGGAGTTGGAACTTTATGCAAACCGGTTCTACTATGACATTCTCCCTGGAGGAAGCGGAATATACAAGGAAATTGGCGACAATATGATTTGGATTCCGCTTGCAAGCGAGGTGAGTCTCACACGTACCGTTCCGGAAAAGGGCGGAGGCTGGTCTTTCGAAGCTCTCAGGCATATCAACTTCCTGCTTGAGAATATCGGCAATTGCCCTGATGCGGCAGCCGTGCGGAAATATACCGGTGTCGCCAAATTTTTCAGGGCGCACTACTATTTCAATATGGTGAAGCGTTTCGGTGACGTTCCGTGGCTTGACCATGTCCCGGGAACAGATGATCCGGACCTCTATAAAGCGCGGGATTCCCGCGACGTAGTGATGGGGAAGGTCATCGAAGACATTGATGAGGCAATCAGACTTTTCAAGAAAGAGAACAGTACGAAAGACCTTTATCACGTGACCTGGTGGACTGCTATGGCACTCAAAAGCCGCATCTGTCTGTTTGAGGGTACTTTCCGCAAATATCATGGCCTTGGGGATTCGGAAAAATGGCTCCGTCTCTGCGTGGAGTCGTCCGAAACGCTTATGAATGCCACACGCGGCTATTCTCTCTACACATCAGGCACTCAGCCATACCGAGACCTGTTTACATCCGACAACGCAAAATCCGTTGAGGTTATCCTTGCGAGGGATTATGACCAGTCCGCGTCTCTTCCGAATTATGTTTTGGGAACTTTCAACACTCCTGGAGAGGGGCGCTGCGGTTTTACCAAGAAATTCGTAAACAGCTATCTTATGGCGGACGGAACAAGGTTCACGGACAAGCCGGATTATGACAAGATTGAATTCGTCAATGAAGTCTCAGGGCGGGATCCGCGTCTTGCCCAGACCATCAGAACGACTAAAGGACTGAATTTTTCCAACTGTATAACTGGTTATCAGCCACATAAATACATCGTTGAGGCGAACCTTGGCTCCAGTGCTGCTTCATACAATGATCTGCCGCTTTTCCGTATGGCGGAGGTTTATCTCAATTATGCAGAAGCGAAGGCTGAACTTGGGGAAATCACACAGGGAGACTTGGATATCTCGGTAAACAAGATCCGCGCACGGGCGAAGATGCCAAATTTGAACCTTAAAGTGGCAAATGATTCTCCGGATCCATACCTGTCTTCTGCGGAGACCGGCTATACCAATGTCACCGGTGCCAACAAGGGCGTGATTCTCGAAATCCGCAGGGAAAGGAATATCGAACTCGTACTTGAGAGCCAGAACCGCTGGTGGGATTTGATGAGGTGGAAGGAAGGTGCCTGCATAGGACAGAAGATGGAGGGCCTCTACATCCCTGCCGACAAGATAGGAAAGGCTTATGACGTGAACGGCGACGGCAATGCTGACATCTGCGTCTATAGCGGCACTCAGCCTTCAGTGAAGGAAAACGTCACCTGGTTCAATCTCGACACGGACTACAAACTCTCAGAAAAGGGTTCCGGAAAAATAGTGTTCTTCTCTGATATCGTGAGAAAATGGAACGAGGAACGTGATTATTTCTATCCGATTCCTAAGGAAGACATAATCCTTACGGGCGGAAAAATCGAACAGAATAAAGGATGGTAAAAATCAATGTTTATGAAAAAGATATATAGAATATCGATATATGTCGTTGCACTGATGCTGACGCTTGCGTCGCTGCTGTCTTGCCGTTATGACCCTTTGGATTCATATTCGAGGGTGCCTCCCGACAGGACAGGAGAGTCAGGTGATGACAAAGGTGGATTGGGCGGAGCCTTCGCATCAGGCTTCGGAACGCCGGAATCTCCATATATTATTGCGACGGCGCAGCATCTGGCAAATATGCCGCAGGGACTGTCTCCGGAAGAAATGGTCTATTTCAGACTTTCTGCGGACATAGATATGAAAGACATCCCTTGGGTTCCGCTCAACAATGCGGAGCCATACAGCCTTTTTGTCGATTTTGACGGTGACGGACATGTCATCAAGAATCTCAACTGCAAAGGACAAAGCTATTCGAGCTTTTTCGGGATACTCTGCGGTGAGTGTCGCAATGTCGGGTTTATTGATGCCGCCATTTCCGGCTCCAATGCCTCCGGAATCATTGCGGGATATCTCGGCATCCGTGCCCCGAAGAGCAGCAACTACGTAGGAAGCATAAAGAACTGCTTTGTCAGCGGCTCGGTCAGCGGAAATCCTGCCGGAGGAATAGTCGGAATGTCCGGAACGGCATATTCCCCGTATTCCTGCCAGATTGACAATTGCTATTCGTCTGCCCGTGTCAGTGCATCTGGTCAGGGAGGCGGCATTGTCGGCAATATGCTGGATGGAGGAATTGTGACAAACGTATATGCTACTGGAAGAGTCTCCGCTGACAGAGCCTGCGGCGGTATAGCCGGTAATCTTGAGGGTGGTTCCTATCTGCAGAATGTGGTGGCCTGGAACAGTTCCGTTTCAGGGCCGAAAGACAATACGGGTCTTGTGAGCGGAACGAAAAAAGTCTATGACGGGGCCTGTACCTACGTAAGGACAATGTCGGAACTCGACAACCCTGATGGAAAGACTGACGCTGAGCTTCGTGCTGTCGTCACCGGCTGGGGTGACCCGTGGGCAAAAGACGGCAGTGTGGCAAACGGCTACCCGACTTTCAATTGGCTTGCTTCCAGGGCAGATGTCGCAGAAGTTTGCGGACATGTCAAAGGGGAAGATCCTGACGCACCGATAACTCCTGAAGAAATCAGCAAAGGCTCAGGAACGGAAAGCGACCCTTATCTTCTTTCCACTGCCGGACAACTGTTCAACCTCAAGTCTGTCCTGAAGAAAGGAGAGACTGTCTATGTCAAGCTCACGACAGATATAGATTTGAGAAAGCAGAATTGGACACCGCTCAACTGTGACGAGCCTTACGACCTCGGGATCCATTTTGATGGGGACGGTCATAAGATTCTCAATTTTGCCTGCTCCGGAGCCAAAATCTATGCGAGCTTCTTCGGGGTGCTTAACGGAGTCTGCGAAAATGTTGAGTTCGTTGACGCTAAAGTGCTCGGCATTGCAGGGAATTGCGGGCTTGTAGGAGGCTGGACAGGAACCAATGCCGGAATCAAGGCTCTTGTTTCCAATGTGAAGGCAAATGTGACGCTGACCAACGAAGCGGCCGGAGAAGCGCAGACTGGAGGCCTTGCCGGAGTGGCTGCAAACAGTGAATTCAGGAACTGCGACATTACTGTCAACGTCATATCTGACGTGGTTCACAACACGCAGAGGGCATCCTGCGGAGGAATTGTCGGCAAATCAAATGCAGGAGTCGTGATTTCCGGATGCAAAGTAGATGGCAGTGTCATCAATAACAAGGGCAAATACACAGGTGGTATTATCGGTTGGGAATCCGGCGGTGAAGTCAGCGTGACAGGATGCGTGGTGACTGCGACAGTGAGGGGAGAACTCGAGCGCGTCGGCGGCATCATCGGGCATTTCCAGGGCGGAGCCTTGTCAGAATGTGAATTCAGCGGTAATCTGAGCTCCGCATCCAATCAAGTAGGAGGAATTGCAGGAATCTCCGGTGGTGTCGCGAGCATTAAGTCTTGCATGGTTTCCGGAGAAGTGGAAGGTGTGGAAAATTGTGGCGGCATTATCGGGAAAAATGAAAACACACTGACTGTCGAAGATTGTCTTTTCTCCGGAAAGCTGAAAGGTCTCCAGAGGCTGGGTGGCATGGTCGGCGATTTGGGCTCATCTTCTTCTGTGAAGCATAGCTTCGTTTCAGGGTCTGTAGATGGCTGGGGCTGTATAGGTGGCGTCGTCGGAAGAGCCTGCAACGGTGGCTGGTCTGCAGACGGCTCTGATTATGGGAACAGCATCGAGTCATGCATCGTCTGGCTCGACAATATAACTGCAACACGTCCAGCTTCGGACACAAATGTAAAGGCTGGTTCAGGTGCGGTAGTCGGCTTTACTGCGACCAAGAATGTCTTGAAAGACTGCGTGCGCAAAAGTGGAATGAAATTGACTGCAGAGTTCTACACCAATATTTATGATCAGGAAAATGCCGGTCCTTCCGCTCCACTGGTAATCTCTGAACCTTCCACATCAGCGGATTACATCATCTTCCCATACCACGGAAAGGCGGCATCCGGCAGCAATGCCTCCGCTGTCGCCCAAAGCCTCGGTTGGAACGCATCCATTTGGGACTTCTCGAAACAAACTCCTTCACTTAAAAAATAATCATATATGAAAATTAAAACACACACAACAAGATATATTCTTTTCTCTCTCGTCATCCTGCTTGCAGGTGGAAGCTGTGCAAAATCGCAGGACAATTCTGCATTCGTGCCAAAGGACAGCAGTCCTTCCACTTCGCAGACAGAACTTCAGGGCAAGTGGACGGAGAACCTGGTCAGCGAAGGGCTGGTTTTCAAGTCTTTCCGTGGATATGATGATATTTCCGGTGCGGAGCAGATTGTTTCAGTACTTGATGTCGATCTCAATTCCGACAGGTATGAGGTCAAGTTCGACTATCACGACAGGGCGACGACTTCCGCGACTATGGCAAAGCTCGGCGCCGTGGGAGTAGTGAATGGCGCATATGAGACTGAATCCTGTTATATAAAGGTGGACGGCATAGTCAAGTTCGCAATTCCGAATTCTTATATCATGGATACAAAGGTACCGCAGTGGAAATCGGAAGCTGCTGTGTATACCGACGGGAAGCAGGACGTGAAGATCGATTTTACAGCAAAGGCCTGCAATCGGGACGTCGAAAAGACCCGAGCTGTCTTCAATAAGAGAGATGAAGCCAACATGCTGTCTTCTGC
>CABUIX010000081.1 GCA_902491795.1 uncultured Bacteroidales bacterium
AACTGCAAGTAATGTGTATAAGTGTTTCATTTTCTTTATGACTTTTTAGGTTGACATTAGAAGCCTGCTCTCAACCCTATGGAGAAGGAGTAGCAGATGGGATAAGGATAGTTTCCGCGGATTTCGGGATCATACCCCTCATAGTTGGATATGTATCCTAGATTCTGAGCATCCAGCGTGATTGCTAGACTGCTGAGTTTTATGGCGTTGGCCGCAGCTCTCGGAAGAGAGTATGATAATTGCACATTGCGTAGTTTGATGTACCATATTTTCTTCAGGAAGAAATCATTGGTCCCGCCTGTACGCTGGGTGGAAGAAGTTTTGTCGGCTCCGATTCCAGGCCAGTCCCCGTCCTGGTTGGCCATACTCCAAATATGCTCAATCCCATTGACATAAGTGTTGTGCGGCGTGGTGCTCCCAAGCGCACTTCCGCGTTGGGCCGGAGTCGTGACAGTATGTCCGGCAGCGCCATACAGATATATTGTGGCGCTGAGATTTTTCCAAGTGAAAGTGTTGTTGAACCCAAATCTGAACGGAGCAGTGCGTCTTCCGAGGAAGTGGTTGTCCTTGTCATCAAGCACACCGTCACCATTGTAGTCCTTATATCGTATGTTCCCTGGTACGGCAAGCGGTTGGAGTAATTCTCCATTGGCATTTCTGTAGGCGTTGATTTCCTCGTAGTTGTGGAAGATTCCGTCAGTCTCCCAGCCGAAAATGGCAGACATTTCGTCGTTCTCGGATTCCCATGAATTGAGTACCAGGTCAGGGTTCCTTGTCTTCCATCTGAAGATGGAGTATGAGAAATTAAAGTCTGTGGTCCAACTGAAGTCAGCTGTCAGGATATTGCTTGAATGGAGTTCGAATTCCAAACCTTTTGCTTGGGTTGATCCGATATTGTAGATTACCGAAGTCACAGGCTGATCATAAGGCAGCGTTTTGAAGTCCAGCAGATCTTTGGCCGTACGGATGAAATAGTCTACGCTTCCGGTTACTCTTGACTTGGCAAAACCGAAGTCAAGGCCGAAGTTGACTGTCTCATTGGTCTCCCATGATAAGTCGGGGTTGGCCACTGTTGACAATTGAATGCCACCAAGATAGCCTCCGGCTGTCATGACTGAGTAAGGTACAACGACATTGGCTCCTGTGATTTCGCCAGTAGCATATACCGAGAGGGCGTTTGCGGCCTTTGGCTCGTTGCCTGATGTTCCGTAACCTACCCTGAATTTCAGGTGTGATAGCCATTTGTCAGAGCTACTCATCCATTTCTCGTCAGAAATCCTCCATGCTGCCGATACAGAAGGGAAGAAACCCCATTTTTTGTTTGCAGCGAATACGGATGATCCGTCCCGGCGTCCGGTCAAGGAGATGATGTATCTGTCCATATAAGTGTAGTTGACTCGGGCGAACTGTGAAAATTTGGTGATCTCTGATCGGGCGGTTCCAGTATAGCGCTGATCATTGTCTGACCCGGCTGCCATGTTGTCCGTAACGAATGAGTCGGTCCAGAAATTCGATGACTGCATGATATATGACTTGGCCTGCGTCCCGTAGGCTCCAAATCCTAGTACTGCATCAAAACGACTCTGTCCGAGAATTGTGTTGTAGCTGAAATAGCCTTCAAGAGACTTATTGATTGATTCTATTCCGCCTACAGTAGCCATTCCGTTTGGTGCAAGGTAGTTACCGGCAATTTTCGGAATATAGTAGTCTCGGCGGCTATTCTGAGAGTCATATCCACCGACAATTTTGAATACTAGACCGTCAACTATGTCTATTGAAAGAGTCGGATTGATGAAGATTCTGCTGTTTTTGTTTTTGTCCGATATCTGCAGCTGACCGGCCGGGTTTGTTTGCTGACCATCGGTTGCGTGGGGGTAGTATCCAAGGATGGGATCAATCTCTGTAGAGCCGAAAGGTGCAAAGCCGTAGGCGTTTTGGACAAGAGATGCTGTCCCTATACCTATTACGGCACTTTCGCCTGACGACTGATTGGTTGTATTGATGTTTGTGTAGTTGATGTTTAGTCCTAAATTGATTCTTTTGCCAATTTTTTGGTCAAGGTTTAGCCTTACAGAGTTGCGTGTCAGTTTAGAATTCTTGAGAATACCGTCATTGAGGTAGAAATTGTATGACGCGTAGTATTTTGTGAGCTCATTGCCTCCATTTAGGGAAACATTATGCTCGGTGATATAGGCGTTGTCTGTGATGAAGTCAAGCCAGTCTGTGGTTTTTGCGTTGGCAATCTCTTCTGCAGAATACTGGTCGGACAAAGAGTTGAAGGCATCATGATAATCTTGGATGTCAACAACTCCATCACCATTATAATCCACTTCTCCGTAGGGATAGGTGTTCTTGTTGTAAGCTTCGCGCTCATGAATCCAGAAGTTCTGTTGCTCCATGAAGGTCTTGGAGTCCATCAGCTTTTCCTTATAGGGCTTCTGAACCTGGAGAGTGTACGAACCGTTATATGTTACGGTAGGTTCGCCTTCCTGACCTCTCTTGGTGGTGATGATGATGACACCGTTGGCTGATGCCGAGCCATAGATTGCTGCTGCAGAAGCATCCTTGAGGATGTCTATGGATACAATGTCGTCAGGATTGATGGTGTTGAGAGGGGATTGGCTAATGCCTGTAGCCAATGATGCTGCGCCATTGCCTATGGTTGAGGCTACATTTGCCGTATTTGTTGTTAAAGGCACTCCGTCCACTACATACAGCGGTTCGTTGTTGCCGTTGGGAGAGATGGCTCCACGGATGTTGATGTCAACAGCGGCTCCCGGCTGTGCTGAATTCGAGGTCATGTTCAGACCTGCCACACGACCAAGCAGCATGTTGTCTATACTTACGACTGCAGTATTTTTCATGTCTTCGGTTCTTACCGAAGAAACGGAACTCGTCAGGTCTTTGACCGTTGTGCTTCCATATCCTATGACCACAACATCATCAAGTCGTGTAGAACTTTCGCGGAAGAAGACATCTATGCCGGTTCTTCCGTCAAGAGGTTCTGAGATTGTTTCATAGCCGACAAATGAGAACTCCAGAGATTCTGCTCCGGCAGGTACCGACAGGGAATAATTCCCGTTCTCGTCCGTAATGGTGCCTATGGTCGGATTCCCGGCGACAATCACCGAAACCCCTATAATCGGACCGAATCTGTCGGAAACTGTTCCGTGTATTGTCATATTTTGGGCAAAGGATGCAACACAGGCAAACAGCAAAAGGAAGATGCTTGATATTGCTTTCATGATTATTGACGTTTTAGTGTCTGTAGTTTTATTGGTTACTCTTGGAAATCAGGTCGTCTTCATTGCCTTGAAGTCCGGCGGGTTTTTCAGAGAAAGGCTCCTGGAGCCCTGAATGAACGCGGTAGATGTTCTCCGATGCGGCTTTGATGCCATTGACAATTTTGTATGGTATGTCTGTCACGTCTACCAGTCCGATATTGTATCGCTCACCGTCTCGGCGTCCCATTTGTCCCTGGTCTGTATATTGGAACCAGGCGATGCCTATCAGTGCAGGATGTGAGAATCCGTTTTCGGCAAAATATCTGAATGCTTTTGCCCTTTCAGCCTGATTTGCTACCTGCACCAGGCCTGGAGCCATGCCTCTGTCAATCGTACCGAAGTGGAATTCTCCATTTATCATGGGCATGCCGGTGGCCTTGTAAACCGCATCAAGGTATTCTTTGTTAGGTGAAAGCCGGTATGTGTTGAAGGCAAAAACATCACAGTAGTCCTTGACAATGTTTAGGATGTTTTCATGAGGTACGTTGGAATGTCCGAAACGTATGCCGAGAATCAGATGGTTGGGATCATGTTTGCGTACAAATCCGCTGAGGATAGCGATATGCTCGCGGAAAGTATTGTGGATGAATTCCGTTCTTGTCTCATCAGTGTCACCATTGTCCTCAAGATATTTGACCAGAGCTACCTTGATAGGCCTGTCAGTCGGGTCATCAAGCAGGAGTTGGCAGACTCTTGGCTCGGTCTCAAGCCATGATGGTTCATTTTGCAGGAAGTATCCCAGCAGGTATTTGTCATCTTTGGTTTTGGATACCTGATCTTTTATTGAATTTTCAAGATTTTTTCTGTACTCTGGTGCATATATGTCTTGTATTCCGTAGATGGTTTCAATGTTTGTTCTCAGGTGTCCGGTATAAGGCAAGGTGCCGGATTTGGGAGAGCCTGTGTTGATGCCCCAGGAGCGCATTCTCTTTACGGCCATCTCGGCCCACTTGTCTATCCAGTCGGAGTCAAAACCATATCTTCTGTGCAGATTCCATTCCCCGAAAGACATCATCCTTTGTTCGCCGGAGACGGTTTCTGCTTCAGGTGGATAAGCCGCAAACATGTTTTCCAGACCATCTGCTCTGGATGCTCCTCCTCCGCCTCCCGCGACAGGCGTCCCTCCGCTTATGGAGAGGAACAGGTAGCCGTCAGGATCAACAAACCACCATCGTCCATCGATTTTTTGTACTCGGAAGAAGCCTGTGCCGCCAACATTTTTTTCAAGGAAGCCGCCATATTGAGATCTTTCCGGAATCCCTGAGTCAATGCTGGCATCTTCAGCAGCCCAAATGGCTTCAAGTTCTTCGATGCTGTGAATCTTGCCTTCGAATTCTCCTTGGGCCCATTGTCCGAATTCGTCAACGAAAGGCTTTCTTTCAAGGTAAGACGGAGTCTCAGCAGTGTTTGTCAACTTAAAGGAACGGATTTCAACTGTTGGATTGTCCAGGGGAGTATAGTATTTGATGCTCAATCCCTTTACTCCAGTAAGCGGACCTACGGTTCCTCCTTCGATATGCTGGAAGCCGACACCGTTCTGCGGTTTGTTGACAGTGGCAGCCAAGTCATTGCTCGGTTGAGGCTTCTCGCGATAGTAGTCCAGGGGAATGCAGAGCCTTACCCATGCACCTGGCAGGACATGGGTGCGCTTTTCATGCAGCCCGTTATCCGTGTCAATCCCGAGGAGAAATCTTTGGGCGGTGGAAGATTTGATTTCGAGAACCATGTAATCGTAATCTTCCCAGTCGTCAATGCCAGTAACGCCAATCTCCTTAAGCGAAAATTCATGAGAGTCGATGTTTTTGGCCGAATCAAAAGTGTGTGTTGCAACGTTGCTGCACGAGTAGATCAGCAATATTGAACATAGTAGAAGAGATAAACTTTTCATAAGAATAGTATTGTGGTTATCAGTTTTTGATTTGTGGTGATTTTGATTTCAGAATCACGAGCCGTTCTCCGGAGATATCCACATCAAAGAAAACAGGTTTGCGCCCGGGGTATTCGTCTAGCTCGTCCACGATATGCATGCACAATTTGAGCTGACCTTCAAATGTGCGGAATAGCATACCGTGTCCGCCATTGTCTGAATACAGCGGCTCTTCTTCTTGAATCCACGGACCCTTGACACTGCCCGATTCCGAATAGGCAACTCCGATTGAGTATCTTTTCTTGCCCCATGTGGACCAAAGCATTCCCAGTTTCCCGGTTTGGGTACGGAAAATCCAGGGCCCGTCCGTTACATGGCCTCCAAGGTCAAGTCCGTTGGTCTTCTCGCCGAGTTCGAGCATCTCGCCTGACCATTTGGCATCTGATGCTTTGAACAAGGTAACAGGCTGCTCAGTCGGAATTCCGAGATCATCCGGAAGTCGTACAAGTTCCATGGTGCCGTCAATTGTCTGCAGCCACTCATGGCAGAAAATCATGTACGGTATTCCGTCTTCAACCCAAAGAGTACCGTCCAGGGCCGCCCAGTTGTCGGGAGTGTGGGCCTTGTTGCCTGTGAAGTCCTTGAAAGGACCTCTCGGTGAGTCCGCCACGTATATCTGGGTTGCTCTGTGGGGAATGTCACACCTGTCAGGTATTGTCTCTATGATCTCGCTGCTGTGTGAGGTCGTGAACAGGTAGTACTTGCCTTTGTAGAAGTGTACTTCAGAAGCCCAGCTGGCGGCCTTGCTTCCGGCCCAGTGCTTGTCGCTGAAGGACATGACGGTAAAAGGTTCCGTCCAGTTGACAAGGTCCTTGCTGGCACGTGCCATTACGCGACCGCCTCCTCCATCGACGGCGGGTTGATGAAGACGTCCATGTA
>CABUIX010000082.1 GCA_902491795.1 uncultured Bacteroidales bacterium
TTTAGACATAACAAAACCCCGAAAGTTTTTTGTCTAACTTTCGGGGTGCATGTCATCTGCCGTTGTCCGGGATTTTTATTGTCGCGCAGCATCAATGCCTTGGCGCAGTGTCATTCGGCATAAAGGCTTATGATGTTCAGAATTACAGCAGATGCCTTCTCCATGCTCTGTACTGAGACCCATTCGTATTTGCCGTGGAAATTGAGTCCTCCGGCAAAGATGTTTGGACACGGGAGCCCCTTGAAAGAGAGATTGGCCCCGTCGGTACCTCCCCTGATGGGCTGTATGCGTGGCTTGACTCCTGCCATTTCCATCGCCTTCACGGCCTTTTCGACAACATGATAATGAGGCTCAACCTGCTCGCGCATGTTGTAATACTGGTCCTTGAGCGTGACATTCACCGTGTTGGCCCCATATCGGCCGTTTATGAATTCCGCGCAGCGCAGCATTTCGGCCTTCTTTTTCTCGAAGAGGCTGCGGTCATGATCTCTTATGATATAGGTAAGGGTGCTCTCTTCCACTGTCCCCTTGAATCCCACTATGTGGATGAATCCCTCGTAGCCTTCGGTGTATTCAGGCCTCTGGTCAATCGGGAGCAGGGTATTGAATTCCTGTGCTATGAGCAGGGAGTTGAGCATTTTGCCCTTTGCATATCCGGGATGAACGTTCCTGCCCTGGATGTGTACAGAAGCTGAGGCGGCGTTGAAGTTCTCGAACTCAAGTTCACCCACCTCTCCTCCGTCCATCGTGTAGGCATAGTCGGCTCCGAATTTCTTCACGTCGAATTTCACGACACCGCGTCCGATCTCTTCATCGGGCGTGAAACCGATCTTGATTTCGCCATGCCTGAACTCCGGATGAGACATGATATACTGGACGGCGTCCATTATTTCCGCGACACCGGCTTTGTCGTCGGCCCCGAGCAGGGTGGTGCCGTCGGTCGTGATTACCGTTTCACCTTTGTGTTTCAGGATTTCAGGGAATTCGGCTGTCTTGAGGACCATTCCCGGCACGCCTTTAAGTGGTATATCCGAACCGTCGTAGTTGTCGATGATCTGAGGCTTGATGTCTTTGCCCGAAGCGTCCGGAGAAGTGTCCACGTGGGCAATAAATCCTATTGCAGGAACTTTTGCCCCGATATTGGACGGAATGCTTGCCATGACGTAGCCCCACTGGTCAAGGTTGGCTTCGACCCCCATTCCGCGGAGTTCGTCGCGCAACATTCCCAACAATACGAGTTCCTTCTCCGAAGAAGGCTGGCTGTCGCTTGATTCGTCGGACTGTGTGTCCACTGCGACATATCTCAAGAATCTGTCTTTGATGTTTTCCATTCTGTAAAAATACCTTTTTAATTTGATTTTCACAAAACCGGGGAACTGGAAACATGGAGCAAAAATGGTATATTTGGCAGGAGACCGACCGGTTCAGTAAAAGTGAAAATCAGAATGAGAAAAATTAAAAGCGAAAAGGCGCTGCGCGTTCTGGCTGTTGCCGCGTGCCTTGCATCGGCATCCTGCGGTGTCCCGTCAGGACAACCGCCTATGCAGTTGAGGTATGACGAACCTGCGGCTGACTGGATGACATCCGCTCTGCCTCTCGGCAACGGCGAACTGGGGTGCATGTTCTTCGGCGGCATAGACACGGAGCGGATAATGTTCAACGAAAAGAGCCTGTGGACGGGAAGCCGGGAAGAGCGGGGCGCGTATCAGGTGTTCGGAGACCTGTATGTGGATTTCCATTATGGTTCGGATGAATTTTCCGGGTATGAACGCAAACTTGACATTGACGAGGCAGTCGGAACGGTCAGCTTCAGCGCAGGGAGGACACATTATACAAGAGAGTATTTTGTGAGCAGACCGGACGGTGTGGTCGCGGTGCATTTTGCCGCTCCCGGTTCGAAAGGAAAGATAAACCTCACGGTCCGCATGGAGGATGCCCACGGCAGCCCGTGTACTGCTGATGGCGGATCTGTGATGTATTTTGGAGGAAAGCTTGACCTGATCAGCTATGCTGCAGCGGCCGGTCTGTCCAGTGAGGGCGGCACAGTTGCGGCGGGACCCGGAAGCATCAAGGTGTCCGGAGCCGATGAGGTGACAATTATCCTGGCGGCAGGGACAAATTTTGACATCGCTTCCGCGGACTATGTCGGCGTTGATGAAGAAGCTCTGGGGAAGGAGATCCGAGATCGGGTCGTGAAGGCATGCGCAATGAGTTGGAAAGAATTGAAAGCAAGGCACGTTGACGACTACAGGGAGCTTTACGGCAGGGTGACTCTTGATCTGCGCGAAGAAATGCCCGGATATACTACTGACGAGCTCATAGCGTATCACCGCGACAGCAGGTACCTGGATATGCTGTATTTTCAGTACGGACGCTACCTGATGATCTCATCATCTCGCGGGATGGCCCTGCCGAGCAACTTGCAGGGAATCTGGAACGGGGACAACACCCCGCCATGGCAGTGCGACATACACAGCAACATCAACGTGCAGATGAACTATTGGCCGGCCGAAGTGACGAATCTCCCGGAATGTCACATGCCTTTTCTGGAATATGTGGCCACAGAGGCGTTGAGGCCTTCCGGAAGCTGGAGGAAGATTGCGTCGGACGAGGGCCTGGATGGATGGACTGTAAAGACGCAAAACAATATATTCGGGTATTCGGACTGGAATATCAACAGGCCTGCGAATGCCTGGTACTGCATGCATCTGTGGCAACATTATGCCTATACGAAAGATCTTGTGTTTCTGGAGGAAACCGCGTTTCCCGTGATGAAGAGCGCCTGTGAATACTGGTTCGGCAGGTTGGCTGCCGACAGCGAAGGCAGACTTGTCGCTCCGGATGAGTGGTCTCCGGAACAGGGACCTTGGCAGGATGGTGTCGCTTATGCGCAACAGCTTGTCTGGCAGTTGTTCGACCAGACGCTCAAGGCGTCGGATGCCATTGAGGAATGCGGCAAAAGGGTCGACCGTGATTTTGTGGATGAATTGAGAGTCAAGTTCTCTGCCCTGGACAACGGTATAGAGGCTGGAGACTGGGGCCAGATCAAGGAATGGAAACAAGATACGTGGAATCTGGATGTGCAGGGCAATAACCACCGGCATATTTCCCAACTGATAGCGCTGTATCCGGGCAATCAGATTTCGCCCTTTAAGAATGAGGATTATGCCAGGGCGGCCAGGGTGACTCTTGAGTCTCGCGGTGATCTCGGTACGGGGTGGAGCCGTGCGTGGAAAATTGCGTGCTGGGCGCGGCTGCTTGACGGAAACCACGCGTACAGACTCCTGAAGGCGGCTCTGACTCCGTCAACTTATACGGCGATAAGTGTTGACAATGACAGAGGCGGAGTGTACACAAACTTGTTCGATTCCCATCCTCCTTTCCAGATTGACGGAAATTTTGGTGCTTCTGCGGGAATGGCAGAGATGCTTGTGCAAAGCAGTGACGGATTCATAAATCTTCTGCCTGCTCTTCCGGATGCCTGGCCGGAAGGCCGTGTCGGCGGGCTCAAGGCTGAAGGGAATTTCAGCCTGTATATGGAATGGAAGAATAAGGGACTGACAGCTTTGGAGATTGTTTCCGGTTCCGGCGGGACATGCTCCGTTTTCTGTCCGGACATGAATTTGGAGAAGATTTCCGACAGCCGCGGAAAAAACGTTCCCTTTGAATCCATAGGTGGTGGAATTGTCGCGTTCTGCACAGAAAAAGGCGGGAGATATTCATTCGATTTGCGTTAGCCTTTCTTTGTCCGGCATGTCTCTCATGACATGTGAAACGGGTATTACAAAATGTAAAACAGGTATTCCCGGAAAACGATGGACGGCCTATATTTACATGGTTTAGCGTATTATGCATTGGCCAAATCAACATGTTGTCATGAAAAAAATTATTCTGCATGTCTTGTCGCTGGGACTGGCGGTAGCCTGTTCCGGACGTCCGGCCGAGTCAAGCCGGTCCGTTGTTTACATGACCACTGAAATCAGCCCGGAAGCCCTTGTCAGGATTTATGAGGCTCTTGATAGTCCGGCTGAAGGCCGTGTGGCTGTGAAGATCAGTACCGGTGAACCTGGAGGTCACAATTTTCTGCAGCCTTCACTCATCAAGGATTTGGTGCAGAAGGTAGACGGAACTATTGTCGAGTGCAACACGGCATATGAGGGCAGGCGTTCCAGTACCGAGGAACATATTCAGGCGGCCAGGGAACACGGATTCTTTGACATTGCCGATGTGGACATCATGGATGCCGAAGGAGAGTTCACTATACCTGTGCGTGACACTTCCCGCATAAGGTATGATATTGTCGGTTCCCACCTCAAGAATTATGATTTCATGATCAATCTTGCTCATTTCAAAGGCCATGCGATGGCCGGTTTCGGCGGCGTGATCAAGAATCAGTCCATTGGTGTGGCCTCCGCCAACGGGAAGGCATATATCCACAGTGCTGGAGCAACCGAGGAGACCGGGCATCTGTGGGAAAGCATAGGGCCTGAGACTCAGGACGGTTTCCTGGAATCCATGGCAGCAGCGGCCCAGGCCGTTGCGGATTATTTCGGAGACAACATCATTTATATAAATGTCATGAACAACCTCTCCGTGGATTGTGATTGCGATGCACATCCGGCCGACCCGCTTATGCTGGATGTCGGGATATTCGCTTCGCTCGATCCGGTCGCGCTCGATGAGGCGTGCCTTGACTATGTATATAATATGGAGCCTGCTGAAGGAAATGACAATAGACCCTTGATAGAAAGGATAGAGAGCCGCAACGGCCGGCATACAGTGGATTATGCCGAGAAGATCGGACTTGGGAGCAAGGATTATGAACTTGTCAGCATAGATGGCAAATAGTTCCGGAGTATTGTTTCGGTAAGGTCCGGATGCTGCAGGCATGCTCCGGGTCGGAATTTTCCACGGTCGGGCGCGCATAGTGCCGGCCGTGGATTGTTTTCAGGAGGCTTCCTGGCTGCACTGCAATAGCCTTCAAAAAAATTGCAAAAAAATTAAAAATAAATTTGCAGCTAAAAAAAATGTGTGTATCTTTGCATCCCCTTTCGAGGGAACAACAAACAAAAGTTCATTGACAATACTGAGAGAGATAACGAGGTAAAGAAAGAAAAAGATATAGTCTGTATGTAAGCCGGTCCGGGAGGGCCGGGAGACATGCGGGGTAAATATCAATTTCACGAAGAACAGGCGAGAGAATCGAGAACAGAGTGATTCTAAGAGACTCGAGGAAAGGAGAGAAAGAGGAGAAGGGCGAACGGGGGATGCCTGGGCTTCCGGAAGCGAGGAAGGACGCGGTAAGCTGCGAAAATCCACGGGGATCCGCAAACAGGAATTGATCCGTGGGAGTCCGAATGGGGGAACCCGCACGGCCGAATGCCGTGCACCGGCGAGAGCCGGGGCGAACGCAGGGAACTGAAACATCTTAGTACCTGCAGGAGAAGAAAGAAATATCGATTCCCTGAGTAGTGGCGAGCGAAAGGGGAGGAGCCCAAACCGTCGGCGTCGAGGCGTCGGCGGGGTTGTAGGAGCTGCCGAGAGACAGATGTCCAGGAACTGGAAGTGTCTGGAAAGACACACCGGAGAGGGTGACAGGCCCGTACAGGCAACGGGGACATCTGGAGGCGGCCACCTGAGTAGGGCGGGACACGTGGAATCCTGTCCGAAACCGCGGCGACCATGCCGCAAGGCTAAATATGACCGGAAGACCGATAGTGAACCAGTACCGTGAGGGAAAGGTGGGAAGAACCCCGAGCAGGGGAGTGAAAAAGAACCTGAAACCGTTCGTCTACAAGCGGTGGGAGCCGAGAGGCGACCGCGTGCCTTTTGCATAATGAGCCTACGAGTTGCGTCGCGCCGGCGAGGCTAAGCCCTTAAGGGGCGGGAGCCGCAGCGAGAGCGAGTCTGAACAGGGCGTTCAGTCGGCGCGAGCAGACGCGAAACCTAGTGATCTACCCATGTCCAGGGTGAAGGCGCCGTAACAGGCGCTGGAGGCCCGAACCAGTTTCCGTT
>CABUIX010000083.1 GCA_902491795.1 uncultured Bacteroidales bacterium
AACAGGCCTACAGGTCCGGTTATGACAAAGGCGAATTCTCGGTCATCGACTACCGCAAGGCTGCAGTGAGTCTTGCCGAGGCCGAAGGGCAGCTGAGGCTGTTGGAGGTGGACCGCGACGGCATGCTGGCCGAACTCAAGAACCTGAACGGAGGACAGGAAATCGCCGTGACATCCTGCGAACAGGAAACCATACTGCTTCCTGGCAGTTTCGATGATTGGCTCGAGCAGGCATCGGAAAAAAGCAGCACTCTCAACTACGTGCGCATGGCTACCTCGGTTTCCGAGCAGCAGCTCAAGCTGAGCCGCAGCGAAGCCTTCCCCAGCCTCTCGGTGGGATACAAGTCCGAAATAGTCCCTGGAGAAGGATTCAGAGGCATATCCGTAGGAATGAGCATTCCGATATGGTCGGCCGGCAAGAAGATCTCCAGCGCGAAGAAGCAGCTCGAGGCTTCAAAGACAGCCGAACAGGATGCCCTTGTGCAGTTCAGGACAAATGCCGAAAACCTTTATGACAAGGCCATGGCACTTGCCGAGTCCTCTGCGGGCTACAATTTCATGTCAGACACAGGTGAAGGGCTGGCCGACCTTAAAAAGGCTCTGGACGCAGGCCAGCTCTCGCTTCTGGACTACATCACCGAACTGAGCTACTTCTACAGCTCACGTGAACTTGCTCTGCAGACCCAGCTGGACTATCTGCTTGCGGTTGCAGACCTTATGGCACTGGAGATGTAGAACAAGAATGCCCGTTCTGCCAATGCCGGGGAGGAACTTTGCGGTCTTTCCCGGCATTTCCGTAATTGCAAGGCTGAAGATTTTGCGCTATCTTTATCGGAAACAAACCAAATTATCCGCTAATGAAGAATTACAGGTTCATCTTGACGGCAGCCGCACTCGGCGCTGCCGCCGGCATTATTCCGCTGAATGCCCAAAATCCACGACCGCAGAGAACGGACCCCACGGATGAAGTCCGGCTGGTTCTGGACAGGGTCTTCAACTACATTGACGGCTGCACGCCCGCCGAAGTTGTCGACGGTGACGGCAAGGTCATTCGTAATCTTGACCGCATAGACGAAAACAGCAGTTTCAGGAAAGGAGATTTCGGCATCAACACCTACGAATGGGGTGTCACGTATTCCGGACTCCTCCTCGCTTCAGAGGTCACCGGCGACGGCAAATATGCAGACTACGTCTACGACAGGCTCAACCTTATAGGAAGCTGCTACCTACCAGTGAAGGAATACTACGATGCCACCGGCTACAACATGCGTCTCAAGCCTCTGACGCAGCCCAAGTGGCTTGACGACTGCGGTGCCATGACCGCGGCAATGATCAAGGCTACACTCGCCGATCCCGACCGCAGCAAGGATTTCAGGGCCCTGCTCGACAATTGGTTCACCTTCGTGATGTACGAAGAATACCGTCTCGGCGACGGAATTCTTGCGAGGCACCGCCCGGCAGAAAATTCCGTGTGGCTTGATGACATGTACATGGGGATAACCCCGATTGCCTACCGCGGAAAGCTCAGCGAGAAGGAGCGTGGAGACCTGACAATGAAATTCTACAACGAGGCTGTCAACCAGGTGCTTCTTTTCAGAAAATATCTCTGGATTCCCGAGAAGCAGCTGTTCCGTCACGGTTGGATCGAGGGCATGGGAGTGCATCCTTCCTATCACTGGGCAAGAGCCAACGGATGGGCAATGCTGACTCTCTGTGACGTGCTCGATGCTCTGCCGGAAAACATCCAGGGGCGCGATGAACTTCTCTCTCTGCTCAAGGAACTGATTGACGGCGTGGCTCCGCTCCAGGCACCCGACGGACGCTGGCACCAGCTTGTCGACAAGACTGAGTCGTATCTTGAGACCAGCGCAAGCGCAATGTACGTCTACTGCATCGCCCATGCCGTCAACGAGGGCTGGATTGACCGCACTGCATACCAGGACATCGCAAAGTCCGGATGGAGAGGAGTGGCCTCCCAGGTCAACAGACTCGGACAAGTGGAGAACACCTGTGTAGGCACAGGGCTCGGATGGACGAACACCTTCTACGAGAACCGCCCCGTGAGCGTCTATGCAGCCCACGGCTATGGCCCGGTGATACTCGCCGCAAGCGAAATGCTCAGGCTGTACGGCGACTCGCCCGCAGCCCAGCGTTCCTCTGCTGCATTCGCCACGCAGACTCCCCGTGAGGACGGGAAGCCGATGATCTTCCTGGCGGGAGATTCGACCTGCAAGAACGGACGCGGAACAGGCGACAACGGCCAGTGGGGCTGGGGCAGTTTCTTCGCCGAATACGTCAATGACGGCGCCACAGTTGAAAACGACGCTGTCGGAGGACTCAGCAGCCGCACTTTCTTCGACAGCAGATGGCCGGAAGTGCGTGACCGTATCCGCGAGGGAGACTTCGTGCTTATCCAGTTCGGACACAATGACCGTTCGCCCCTGAATACCGGACGCGCAAGAGGCACGCTCAGCGGCACCTCCGATGAACCAGAGACTGTAGTCATGGAGAAGAACGGCGCTCCTCAAGACGTTTACTCCTACGGACACTACATCAGGATGATGATACGCCAGACCAAGATGCGCGGCGGCATACCGGTGGTGCTGTCGCCAACCCCTCTCAACAGCTGGAAGGACAGCCGCAGCATCTCGAGGTACGATGACTCGTACAATGCCTGGTGCCGCGAGGTTGCTGCCGAAGAAGGAGTCGCATTCATAGACTTCAACGAGCTCGCGGCGGCGAAATATGAGCAGATGGGAAAGAAGACAGCTCAGGACGAATACTTTGCCGACAGCGTGCATACCCGCGAAAAGGGAGCAAGAATGTATTGTGAGATTCTTGCTGCTGCCCTGAAGGATGCAGGTCTGCCGGTTGCAGCCTATATCAAGTGATTTTCATCCTTTCGCATAAGACCCGCCTGTCCCCCTGCGCAATTCCGGACAGGCGGTTTCTTTTTTTTCGTGAGATGCGGCATTTCCGGTAATGCGGGTTGCCGTGCCGTTGATTCTGATAGACGGAAAACAAAAAATCATTGTAATTTTGCACTCCAAAAAAACATCAAAGGCCATGCATGAAATAAAGAATACACAATTCGGCGGCGAACGGCCTCTGTTCGCCTCTCATGATCTTCATATAGACAACGTGACCATTCTTGCCGGCGAGTCCGCAATCAAGGAATGCAGCAACATCATTGCCACCAACTGCCGCTTCGAAGGGAACTACCCGTTCTGGCACGTGCACGGTTTCACCATTGAGAACTGCTATTTTGCTGTGGGCGGACGCTCGGCGCTATGGTATTCAGACCATCTGAAGATGAAGGATACCGTAATCGATGCTCCCAAGATGTTCCGCGAGATGAATGAGATTGACATCGATAATGTGGTAATGAACGATGCCGATGAAGTCTTCTGGCGCTGCAACGGCATACGCGTGAAGAACCTCAAGCTTCACGACGGCACATATCCGTTCATGTTCAGCAACGACATCATAGTCGACGGTCTCGTGAGTGACAGCAAGTATGTCTTCCAGTATGTTCGCAACGCCGAGATCCATAATGCTAAGATTACGACAAAGGACGCTTTCTGGGAGGTCGAGAACGTCACGATCTATGATTCCGAACTTGACGGCGAGTACCTCGGCTGGCACTCAAGGAACCTGCGCCTTGTGAACTGCCACATTTCCGGTGAGCAGCCGTTGTGCTACGCCCACGACCTGGTGCTGGAGAACTGCACCTTCGATCCGGCCTGCGACCGTGCATTCGAGTACTCCACCCTGCGCGCGGACATCCGCGGCGGAATCACGAACATCAAGAATCCGACTTCCGGAATGATAGTGGCTGATTCCATTGGATCCGTCACCATCGACGAAAATATCCTGGCTCCGGCAGACTGCATCATCAGGACCCGCGGGAACGACTGACGCATACACAAGAACCGCTGACTATGGCAAGTTGCATAATTTTCGATTTTGACGGTACTATTGCCGACACTTCCGCAGGCATTGTTGCCACCGTCAAGGAAACCTTCAGGCGCATGGGACTGCCTATTCCTGAAGACGAACAGATACGTTCAACGATAGGTCTCGTGCTTGAGCAGTCGCTTCAGCTTCTCGGTGGACTGACTCCTGAACAGAACGCGGAGGCATGCAGGATTTACCGCAACATTTTCCCGGAGTACGGAGCGTCTGCCAGTGCAATATTTCCCGGTGTAGCCTCGACTTTGGCCGAACTGCACTCAAGGGGCATAAGGATGGCCATAGCAACGTCGCGCGGCAGGGATTCCCTGAAAATGATCATGACCCCTTACGGAATCGACCGGTATTTTGAGGATATGGTCACGTCGACCGACGGACTCAGGCCCAAGCCGGCCCCGGATCCCGTTCTTGCCCTGCTCGCGAGGATGAACCAGCCTGCAGCGGATACCCTCGTTGTCGGGGACACGACTTTCGACATACTTATGGGGTCCGGAGCCGGTTGCCGCACTTGCGGGGTCACCTACGGAAACCAAACGGAGACGCAGCTGAGGACTGCATCTCCGGATTACATAGCAGGCAGCTTTGAAGAAATAGCCGCCCTGGTCTGACTTCAATCAGTATTCCACCTTGTCTTCCTTGAGGCTCCATGCCTCGAAGGCCTTTATTGCCTCTTCGGGAAGCAGGCGCATCGAAGCGAGTCTGCGGTCTTCCGGCTTGAGGGCGATCTCCTCATAGATGAAGGCGTCATCGAACCCTATCCCGGCAGCATCGTGCTTGTCGTTGCCATAGTACATACGGTCGAGATGTGCCCAGTAGATTGCTCCGAGGCACATCGGGCAAGGTTCACATGAGGTGTATATCTCGCATCCGCTCAGATCGAAGGTGCCGAGCTTCCTGCAGGCTGCCCTGATCGCGCTGACCTCGGCATGGGCCGTGGGGTCATTGTCGTCAGTCACCCTGTTTACTCCTGTCGCCACAATCTCCCCGTCCCTGGCTATCACTGCCCCGAAAGGACCGCCACCCTCGGCAACATTCTTTACCGAAAGTTCGATGGCCTTTCTCATCAATTCTTCTTTTGTCATAATGCTTTTGTTCAATTTTACGCCTGCCAAGTTAGCAAAAAAATCGGTTCCGCGGTGCCTGGTCTGCCGAGACCGGCCGCTGCACTCTGATCGAACTGCCAAAAATGGCTGCTGCCGACTTGAATGCCTGCCAAGCAGCCGCTGCCCTTTCCAGACGCAGTATTCTCCGTCGTCAATTCCGTGCGTATGTGGCAGCAATGACTATTCCCAGGTCATTTGTCTTTTCCGTCTTTCCCTTTCCCGTTCCCGCCTACCGGCTTTTTCTCCCCTTCGGCGACGAGCCGTTTCTGGTTCTCGTCAAGGCAGGACATAATGTCTTCCACTTCCCTCTCGAAAGGTCGTGTCTTTTGCTCTGCTGCCCTGTGCTGCCTGTAAGCGTAGATGCAGAATGCAAGGACAGCAACAATCAGTACTGCAATGAATACGGTTCCCATAATCAGTTCATTTTACGGTCAGTTCTGCAATAATATGGATAATTCTGCAAGCGACAAAAAATATTTTGACTTGTAAATGTCCTGCAGGTTCCGCCGTTTGATTCACCGCGTTTCTTCACGCCGTTGATTTTACTTCCGTTGTCGTAATCTCTTTGAATTCCTTCTGCAGCCGTTGCATTGTCACCGTTGCTGTCAATATTCGCCATTCCCGGTGTCTCTGTCGCATGTCATGATTGACGCCGTATGCAGGTGCCTCTCGGCAGGCATTGACTCAGAAAGAGCCTGCCTCGCGGCACCTGTGGCCGGCTTGCTGCGGCAGTTTCGTGCTTTCCTTTCACTTGCTGCGGTTTTCTGGAAGCGAATTGTCGT
>CABUIX010000084.1 GCA_902491795.1 uncultured Bacteroidales bacterium
GAAAACGAGAATGCTATTCTCGAATCTCCCACGGGAACGGGAAAGACTCTTGCCGCCACACTTTTGGGCAAGAAGAACGGCATGGATGTGTATCGCGTGGATCTTTCGATGATAGTCTCCAAGTATATCGGCGAGACAGAAAAGAACCTTGCCAAGGTCTTCGACATGGCGGAAAACCGCAACTGGATCCTGTTCTTCGATGAGGCGGATGCCCTTTTCGGCAAACGGACATCGGCCAATACCTCCAATGACAGGCACGCCAATCAGGAGGTTGCCTACCTGCTTCAGCGCATCGAGGATTTTCCCGGCACCGTCATCCTTGCAACCAACCTCAAGTCCAACATCGATGAAGCCTTCTCCCGCCGTTTCCAGTCCATCATTTACTTTCCGATGCCCGATGAGGAACAGCGTGCCGCCCTCTGGCGCAGCATGCTCCCGAAAGATTGGCTCGGCGATGATGCTGAAGAGCTAATCGCCGCAGCAGCACAGGCCGAACTTTCCGGCGGTTCGATCGCGAATGTAGTGCGAAGGTGCGCGGTGGCGCTGACAAATAATGAGTGCACGTGTGTTGATCGTGTTCTTGTCTCTTCAAAAATCAATCTGTAAGTATGTAATCAGATGAAAATTCGCCAGATCCCGTGGAATGGAGGTGAGGTCGCAAGGAAATTCAAAACATTTCATTCAATGATACAGGCACCAAATATTGATGATGTTGAAGAAGTTGTATTTGTCTGAAATACTGAAATGACCGTTAAAATGCCAGTTCCTGATTACAAAGGCGAAATAGCAGATATGATCTTTTGTCTTGCGGATGCCTGTTGACTGTAAGTGGTTTCCCGGGAAAATTGCTACATTTGTCAGGTATGAAACGTTTGGTGATAAAGGAGTTCGGCCCCATACGGGAGGCTGACATGGAGTTGCGCAAAATCAATGCGATCATCGGGCCGCAGAGCTCCGGCAAGAGCTGCATCCTGAAGATTGCATGCCACTGTGCGTGGGTTGAGAAGCGTATCGAGATGGCGAGTTCGGAATCCGCATTTACCGAAGGTGACACCTTTATTTCAGGTCTTCTGCGATTCCACAAGTTGGGTGGATATCTCCGTCCCGGTTCCTTTATAGGATATGAGTCAGACAGGGTGAAATTTTCATACGGGAATTCAAAGTTCGTTTTTGAGTGGAAAGACAGATCTGAATCCTACCTGCGGCCCAAATTGTCGTATGTCCCGGCCGAGAGGAATCTCGTCGCGGTCATTCCGAACTGGTATGAGGTGAAGTTTTCCGACAACAACATCCGCAGTTTCATGGCTGACTGGGAGCGTGCGCGGAAGGAGCAGGTGAAGGGACTCAATATCATGAATCTCGGCGTTTCATACAGGTATGACCAGAACAGCGGCTCCGACAGGATAGATTTGACAGGTGCTGAGGGCGGTTCTTTGGATTTCACGAACGCATCAAGCGGACTGCAGTCATTTATCCCTTTGTATGTGCATCTGAATTATCTGATGGGTGACGGGCTCAATAAATTTGACATGAGCATCGAAGATCTCAATCACATTACCTTTGACTCGTCAGACTTGAAGGAATTTCGTGACAGATTCAATGATTATGTCAATATTCACTACTACGGGCATGCTCCTTCCATGCAGGATATCTATGCCCGTCTTGTGAAGTGTGACCACTGCGACATTTTCATAGAAGAGCCGGAGGAGAATCTGTTTCCCCAGACCCAGTATGATATGGTGTGCTGGCTGGCCCGGAGGTGCAACGAAAATGCTCGTCATTCTCTTTTCGTCGCGACCCATAGCCCGTATGTCATGACGTCTTTCAACAATTTGCTTCAGGCGGGAGGAGTGTTGGAGTCTCAGCCCGGGAAGCGTGCAGAAGTGGATGCCGTTCTGGATGCGTTTTGTGCCATTGACCCTTCGGCATTCTGCGCATATGCGGTCAAGGATGGCCTTGTGCATGACATTATGGACAGGGAATATGGACTCGTGTCGGCCGAAGAGCTTGATTCGGTGTCTGCCCGCATCGGGAGTCAGTTCGAAAAGCTTCTGGACCTATGATTGATGTCCCGTCTGCCTGCGTGCATGTCAAATCGGACTCGCAGATTGTCTTGAGTGAGAAGAGGAGCAGTATATGCTTTCTGAATCCGAGCCGCAAGTCATATGAGTTGGTATGCGTTGACGGGTGTGCAATTAAGGAAGGGCCACGATGTGATTACCTGCTCCGTCGTGTTGAGGACAGGCTTGAGTATTTTGTAGAGCTTAAGGGGTGTGATGTCCCGCATGCCATAGAACAATTGCGTGCTTCCATCAATTTGTTGCGGTCGTGTGATTCCGGCGTGGACAGGAAGGCTTATGTGATAAGTACCAGAGGTTACCCTCGCACGACCACTGGGATTCAGCGTGCCGTCAAGGAGTTCGGCAAAAGACTTTCGACCGAGCTGGTCTTCAGAGAGACACCATACACCTGCACGTTGCCTTGAATGCTCGGTCCAGCTGTGCATCGTGGTGATTGCCGCATATCCGCTTTTCCCCAACATCCATTTTTGTCCGATTTGTGTCCCGATATGTCCGGAATGGTCGCGTTCGTGTCGGGGTTTCTGCTAATTTTGTGAAGCGAAACTGACAATAACACCAATATTATGAAGAGACATCTTTTGATGCTGATGCTGGCGGCTGCTCTGACTGCCTGCTCGCAGAAGTCGGGCGATTTCATGATCGGCGCCGACATTTCGGAAGTCCCGGCCTTCGAGGCCAGGGGCGGAGCGTATATGGGTCCCGACGGGACGACAGAGGACATCTGCAAGGTGATGAAGGACAATGGCTTCGACATCATCCGCCTGCGCCTGTTCGTGAACCCGGAGGCGGAAGGCGGCTATTCCAGTGAGGGCTTCTGCGGGACTGAGAGCACCATAGAGTTCGCGAAGCGCATCATCGGTGCGGGGATGCAGTTTGCGCTGGACTTCCACTACAGCGACACCTGGGCCGACCCGGACAAGCAGTACAAGCCTTCGGCGTGGAAGGGACTGACCGGAGAGGCTCTCGAGGACAGGCTCTACGAGTATACGAAGGACGTGCTCACACAGATGAAGAATGCCGGTGTGGCTCCGACTGTGGTGCAGGTGGGCAACGAGATCAACCACGGACTCGTGTGGCCCGACGGTTTCCTGAACGACAATTCCACCGAGGAGGACTGGGCTGCGGCGATGGGTCTTTACGAGGCCGGCGCCAGGGCGGTCCGCGAGGTTCTTCCGGAGGCCAGGCTCCAGGTGCATCTGGCGCTTGGAGGCGAGAATACTCTGTGCCGCCAGTTCCTCGACTATATGGACAAGTATGGTGCTGAGTACGACATCATCGGGCTTTCGTACTATGAGAGGTGGCACGAGACCTACGATGACCTGAAGGCCAATGTCTACGACCTTGCAGAGAGGTACGG
Organism: uncultured Bacteroidales bacterium; assembly: GCA_902491795.1. Lineage (GTDB taxonomy): Bacteria > Bacteroidota > Bacteroidia > Bacteroidales > UBA932 > Cryptobacteroides. The sequence continues at coordinate 3,439 of CABUIX010000084.1, forward strand.
CAAGCCGATATGTGTGTGCGAGTACGGCGCTGACGTCGACAACGTGAAGATCATCAACGACATCGTGCGCTCTATTCCCGACGGGCTTGGCTACGGCACCATGGCGTGGGCTCCGAGCCGCACTCTTTTCAATGTTCCCGACCGCATGAAGGCTTCGCGCACAAAGCCGATGAGCATGGGGATGAACGAGGAACTCTTTGCAATATACTCGCAGCTCGATCGTGACTATGCAGCAGGCCGGAAGCTGGACGTTCCCGCTCCGTTTGTTCGCACGGTAGACCTAGACGACAAGATAATCGGCGCTGACATTTCCTGGGTCCCACAGGAGGAGGCACGCGGCAAGAAATATTACGACAACGGGGTGCAGAAGGATGTGCTTGAGATACTTTCCGACTACGGTTTCAACTGGATACGTCTGCGCCTGTTCGTGGACCCTACGGCCGAGAATGGCTATTCGAAGGAGGGCTATTGCGGACTGGATTCGACTCTCGCTATGGCAAAGCGCATCAAGGCTGCGGGGATGAAGTTCCTGCTGGACTTCCACTACAGCGATACCTGGGCCGATCCCGGCAAGCAGTATAAGCCTGCCTCGTGGTCGCGTGATTCCGGATCAGGCCTCGAGGGGCGCATCTATACCTACTCCAAGGAGACCATTGAGCGCTTCATCGCCGAGGGCGTGACTCCCGACATGGTGCAGGTGGGCAATGAGATCAACCACGGGATGGTGTGGCCTCAGGGCAAGATCGGCGAGAGCTGGGTTCCTTTCCTGGTGATGCTTCGCTGCGCCAGCGCCGGCGTGAGGGCTGCCGATCCCAACATCAAGATAATGCTGCACATCGCATGCGGCGGACAGAACGCCGAGTCGGTGCAGTTCTTCGACAAGGCAATCAGCCGCGACGTGAAGTTCGACGTGATAGGGGAGTCCTATTACCCTGAGTGGCACGGCACTCTTGATGACCTGAAGAGCAATCTGACCGACCTTGCGGAGAGGTACGGCAAGCCTATCGTGGTTGTGGAGTATCAGGAGCACCGCAAGGAAGTCAACGAGATCGTGGCCGGCCTTCCCGACAACCTCGGACTCGGAACCTTCATCTGGGAGGCCACTTCTCCACGCTGGGGCGACCTCTTTGATGCCGACGGCTGCACCAACGCCAACATGGCGCTCTATCCCGATATCGTTAAACTTTATGACTGAGACTGCCATGAGAAGATTGCTGATTCTGTTGGCTGCATTGCCTCTCTTCCTGACTTCGGCTTTCGCCGCGCAGGAGGGCCGGAGCATCACGGATTTTGATGCCGGCTGGAAATTCAAACTCGGCGATACCCCTGCGGCGAGCCGTCCTTCTTTCAACGACAGGGCCTGGCGTGCCCTCGACTTGCCGCACGACTGGAGCATTGAGGGGGAGAACCTGGAAGATGCTCCCGGCGGCGGCCGCGTGGGCTATTTCCCTACGGGTATCGGTTGGTACCGCAAGACTTTCGACGTGCCCATGTATTCGAAGGACCGTCTCTATTCGATTGAGTTCGACGGTGTCTACATGAACAGTGAGGTGTGGCTCAACGGGCATTATCTTGGAAAGTGGCCCTATGGCTATTCCAGCTTTTCCTACGACCTGACGCCTTATCTCAAGGCGCGCGGCAACGTGATTGCCGTGCGTGTGGACAATTCGCAGCAGCCCAACTCACGGTGGTACACGGGCTCCGGAATCTACCGGCATGTGCGTCTGGTCTCTACGGACAGGCTGCGTTTCGCGAAGTGGGGCGTGTTCGTGTATACCGACAGTCTGGAAGACGGAGGGGCCGTGCTGAAAGTGGAGTCCGACATCGTGAACGGCTCGCGTCGTGATGGAGCGGTGCTTCGCAGTGAGCTGTTTGATGCTGACGGCAAGCTTGTCGCTGACGTGGAGAGCCGCCTGTCTCTGGCGGGAAAGGACAGCCTTTCCGACTGCAGCAGCCTCTCAGTTGCCGCTCCTGTGCTCTGGGATACGGAGAATCCTTACATGTACAGCCTGCGTTCCAAACTGCTGTCTGCTGACGGCAGTACGGTGGATGCGGTCGAGATTCCTGTGGGCATCCGCACGATTGAGTATGATCCGGACGGGGGTTTCCTTCTCAATGGCCGCCAGGTGAAGATGAAGGGTGTCAACCTGCATCATGATGCCGGTGCGGTAGGTGCCGCTGTTCCCGAGCGGGTGTGGGAGCGCAGGATTGAGATTCTGAAGTCCGGAGGGTGCAATGCGATCCGAACTGCGCACAACATTCCGAGCCCCGAATTTCTTGACCTCTGCGACAGGCATGGGATGCTTGTGATGGACGAGGCCTTCGACCAGTGGCTCGCGGGCAAGAATGAGTATGACTATCACGTT
>CABUIX010000085.1 GCA_902491795.1 uncultured Bacteroidales bacterium
GGCCCCGGCTCCCACTACCGCTATCCTCATCTCTCTCCTCAAGTCTCTATTCCAGCCACGACAGGAAGTCATCCACCCTTGCACGCGAAACCAACAGGTCAGTTCCGCTCTTGGGTTCGACGGTCAGCTTGAGCCTACCGTTCAGGTGCCGGACGACACTTTTGACGGCATGCCTTGCAACAATGCATCCGCGGGAAATGCGGAAGAATTCCTCCGGATTCAACTGATGTTCAAGCATATCCATCGTGAAGTCTATTATGTAGCGGCTGCCGTCCGACAGGACCATGCAGTTGGACTTGTCCTCCGAACAGAAATAAGCTATCGCTCCGACATCCACCGGGATAATCTTGTCTCCGAGCCTGACCACCCAGCGGCGCTTGTACTGCTGCTTGCCGGCAGAGATGTCTCCGAGAGCTTTCAGGACCTCTTCCACTCCGGCACCCCCGCTTCTCTCACGGCATCGGGACACAGCCCGCTTCAGAGCATCAAGGCTGACGGGCTTGAGCAGGTAATCTATGCTGCCCGTCTCGAAAGCCTTGACGGCATAGGTGTCATAGGCAGTGGTCATGACGACCTTCGATTTGACTTCCACCTGACGGAAAATCTCGAAACAGTCACCGTCCGACAGGGCGACATCCATGAAAATCACGTCCGGCGAAGGATTCGACCGAAGCCAGCTCACCGTGGTCCTCACGGAATCCGTCAGGGCAACTATTTCCACATCCGGAAAATTCTCAGAAAGAGTTCTGGCCAGCATGTTTCCGGCCATCACTTCGTCTTCAACAATCAAAACTTTCATAACAAAGGCAGAATTACTGAATACTGCTCGTCATTTTCCTTGACGACTATCGACTTGCCCGCGACATCCATGTACCTCTGGCGCAGGTATTTTTGTCCGAGACCGGCAGACCGGGGCGGGGTAAGCCGCGGTATCCGGTTGTTGGTCACAATCACGCTGCTTCCGGTCGAATGTATGCTTATCTCCAACGGGTTGTCCTGGCTCACCGCATTATGCTTCAGGGCGTTCTCGATCAACAGCTGCACGCTGCAGGGGACCACGCTGCGGGACAAGTCCTCTTCGGGAATGTCCACGACCATCTTGACCCCATCGGAAAAGCGCAGCTTCTGAAGATCCATGTACCGCGAAGCGAATTCCATCTCCTGCCTGAGCTTGACCAGCGGTTCATCCTCGCTCCTAATCATGTAGCGGTACACGTCGGCCAGCTTGTGGGTATATTCACTGGCCTCCGGATTGGAATTCGCCTGAATCATGCAGTCAAGGATATTAAGCGAATTGAACAGAAAGTGAGGATTCACCTGCTGCTTGAGGCTCAGGTACTTGAAATGTGCAAGATTGGCCTCTTCGGCCGCCTTCTCGGCCTGTTCACGAAGGCGGATGGCATATTCCGCCACAAGGACAATCGCAATGCAGCTGAAAATATAGTCAAGTATGACCTCAAGGAAAAAATTCCTTGTGAAACCAAGATCAGAATTGGCTATTGCTATCACCAACCTCAATATTATTATCAGCACGAAAGCAAGCAACATCCATCTCAGCCCCTTCGCGTCACGCGAGCCCGAAACGGAAGTGTGGGAAAATCCGTCAACAAGAAAGCCGATGACCTGGGTGCAGACGAAAGTGGACACCGGATGCACGGCCAAATCAGGGATGGAAGTCATGCCGAAAAGTGCAGCCAGGCCCATTCCGAGGCCGAACCCCACAATATTGGCAAGAATCACCGCCGTGGACATATACACGACGTTTGTTCCCCGCCTCAGACACAATATCACCACCAACAGCATGGTCAGCAGCGTCAGCAAAAGGTCATCGGCGATGCCTATCGCCCTGCAGCCCAACGAAACGGCCGCATGCAGCACCGCAAAGACCTGTATTATCCAAACGTTTTTCAAATTTTTGAATATATAAGGCTAATATAATGACAAATCTCCAAAATCGTGCCGTTCATCCCGAAAATCTCGCAGTTCATCCTTACCTCTTTTTAAATGACGCGGCCAATTTGTTAATTTGCCTTACCACAAGCAAGCAACACTAATGCAAAACAAGCCTTTGAGCTTCTGGCAAATGTGGAATCTGAGCTTCGGATTCTTCGGTGTCCAGATAGCCTACGCACTCCAAAGTGCAAATATCAGCAGAATTTTCGCAACTCTTGGCGCCGACCCGCACCAATTGAGTTTCTTCTGGATTTTGCCCCCGCTGATGGGAATGATAGTACAGCCCTTCATCGGCAAATGGTCTGACCGCACCTGGTGCAGGATGGGCCGGCGCAAGCCATACCTTCTAGTCGGTGCCGCCGTTGCGGTACTTGTGATGCTCTTCCTGCCCAATGCCGGAAGCCTCAACTTCTCCGACAGGCTGCTGCTCGGACTCAACGGGGCAATGTGGTTCGGTCTGTTCTCGCTGATGCTCCTGGACACTTCAATCAACGTTGCGATGCAGCCTTTCAAGATGATGGTGGGCGACATGGTGGGAGAAGAGCAGAAAGCAAAGGCCTATTCCATACAGTCGCTGCTCTGCAACGCGGGAAGCCTGGTAGGCTATCTTTTCCCGATATTCTTCACCTGGATCGGCATCGCCAACACCGCGCCAAAGGGTGTCATTCCGCCTTCTGTCGTATGGAGTTTCTACTGCGGAGCTGCAATCCTGATACTCTGCGTACTGTACACCTTCGCGAAGGTCAAGGAAATGCCTCCGAAGGAATACGCCGAATTCCACGGAATTGACCTCCAGGCACAACAGGGAAGCAAACAGGACGAGCCTGGACTGCTAAAGCTGCTTGTCCACGCACCAAAGACCTTCTGGGCAGTGGGGCTCGTGCAGTTCTTCTGCTGGGCGGCGTTCATGTACATGTGGACCTATACCAACGGAGCTGTCGCCGTGAACTGCTGGGGAACCTCCGATCCGGCATCCGAAGGATATCAGGCCGCCGGCAACTGGGTCGGCGTAGTGTTCGCAGCACAGGCAGTCGGCTCAATTCTCTGGTCGATGGTAATCCCCCGCTTCAAGTCACTCAAGACCGCATATGTGGTCAGCCTGCTGATCGGGGCCGCCGGCTTCATCTCGATTGCGTTCATCCACAACCAATATCTGCTGTTCGGCTCGTACTTCCTCATCGGAACAGCCTGGGCGGCAATGCTCGCACTGCCTTTCACCCTTCTGACAAACTCTTTGACCGGTGACCATATAGGCAGTTATCTCGGTCTGTTCAACTGCACGATCTGCCTTCCGCAAATTGCGGCGGAGGCGTATGCCTAAAACTTCTCGGCGGGGTGCAGGCGAACATGCTGGTACTGGCCGGGGTGCTTCTGATATGCGGCAGCCTTGCCGTCTCTCTCATAAAGGAAACCAAACAAACACTCAAATAATTGTGTCTAACCAATTCAGTATGAAAAGAATCCTAACTTTGCTGGCGGGTATCGCGCTTTCAATGTCGATACCTGCCAACGCAGCCGCACAGGACGGCTACGAAGTCAAGGGAGTGATTGTCGATGCAGTTGGACCGGTAGTAGGAGCCACGGTAATGGAACCCGGCACCTCAACCGGAACAGTCTCTGACCTCGACGGAAATTTCGCCCTTACGGTATCTTCAGCCGACGCTACGGTCGAGGTGAGCTGCATAGGCTACGCCACCATGACCTTCAAGGCATCGGAAATGCCAGCAACCATCACTCTTTCCGAGGACAACGAATTCCTCGACGAAGTTGTGGTGATAGGCTACGGCACGGTAAAGAAGAGCGACATGACCGGTTCCGTATCAGCCGTCAAGGCTGACCAGCTCAACAAGGGTGTGATCACCTCTCCGGCCAACCTGCTTCAGGGCAAGTCCGCAGGTGTGGTTGTCACCGCAGGCGACGGTGCCCCCGGTTCATCCAGCACCATACGAATCCGCGGAGGCTCTTCACTCAAGGCCAACAACAACCCTCTTATCGTGGTTGACGGACTTCCCCTTTCTGAAGTTGGAATCAGCGGCGTTTCGGATGCGCTGTCTTCGATCAACCCCAACGACATCGAGACATTCACCGTGCTCAAGGACGCTTCCGCAACCGCCATCTACGGATCAAGGGCATCCAACGGTGTGATCATGATCACCACCAAGAAAGGCACCGCCGGCAAGGGAGTACACGTCAGCGCAGACTTCACCGCGTCAGTGTCACAGAATACCAAGTACGTGGACGTGCTCACCGGTGACGAGATGCGCGACATCATGGCATGGTATATGGGGGGACAGATGGAGCCGCCTACCAGGCGCTTGGCGACGCCAACACCGACTGGCAGAAGGAAATCTTCCAGCTCGGAAAGAGTCTTGAAGGAAACGTTGCCGTTTCCGGCAATGTCGGTTCAGGCAAGATGTTCTCAATGCCATACCGCGTTTCGCTCGGCGTCACCAGCCAGGACGGAACCCTCAAGGCCGACGGAGCAGCACTCACCTGGACATACACGGCAGTCGATTTCGGCTACACCTGCGCCACAGGCTACACCCTCTGGGCATCAGGGACCGAAGACTTCGCTGAACAGCAGAAAGTCACGGCGAGCTTTGCCGACGGAACCATCACCGTTGAGCAAAAGGCTCTCAACACCGCCATCATCAATCTGGGCGGCGCCGTGGAAGAAGAATTCACGGTATACCTCAAGGCCAACGCCTACATGCTCACGAACAACGGCTCGGAGATCGCAAGGACCAACGTGTCTTCAAACGTGCAGAGCGCCGTTTTCACCAGCTACAACATGCTGGTATCCGATGCTGATGTATATGACCACGTATGGGTGATCGGCGACTACAGCGGATGGGATTTCGCAAAGAGCCAGCTTCTCTACAACTACAACGGAGACGGGACCACCTACGAGGGCGTGATAGACTTTGCCGACAAGGCCGCAAACGGATTCAAGATCTCAGGTGCAGCCGAATGGGTGGACACCATGAACTGGGGTACCGACGGCAGCGCCGAGGCTCCTGCCAGTGAGGCCAGCAGCATACAGCTGATCTCATCCGGCGGCTCAGGCAACATCTCATGCTACAGCAACCGCTTCTATCACTTCACCTTCAGCAAGACCACGGCTCTGCTCAACATGGACTGGAGCATGAGCACGGTAGGAGTCATCGGTGACTTCAACGGTTGGGGCGGAGACGTGGCGATGGAATTCAATCCTACCTATGTACGCTTCTACGCCGACGTGGAGATTCCTTCAGCCGGAGGACTGAAGTTCCGCGCAGACGAGACCTGGGGGCCCAACGAATGGGGAGCCGGATCAGCTGACGGCGTGGTGGCCCTCAAGGGTGCAAACATCAATGTCGAGGCAGGAAACTACAGGATCTATCTTGACCTCAACAAGATGACCTACGAGATCAATGCCTCAATGTACGGCAAGCCCGAACCCGGCATTGAATAAAACCTGAACCATCCAAGGCAAATGCGCCGGCAATCCTGTGCGCATTTGCCTTTTTTTTAAATTTAGGACAAAATGAAGAAAGCAATAACCTCATTTCTGCTCATGCTCGCTCTTGCGGCTTTTTCGGGCTGCAACAAGAACGGCACGACCCCTATTCCTCCCCCGGACCCCACTCCGGATCCAGTCGAGCGCAACGGGGAATCGGGAATCAGTTACCAGATACTCGTCTATTCCTTCGCCGACAGCGACGGTGACGGCTGCGGTGACTTCCGTGGAATAGAGC
>CABUIX010000086.1 GCA_902491795.1 uncultured Bacteroidales bacterium
GAGAGCGGGAAGCTTGCTGAGCTCCCTGAGCCCGAGAAGGACAGACTATATCACATGATTGGTCTCGGTGCCCTCAAGTACTTCATACTCAAGGTTGATCCAAAGAAGAAGATGCTCTTCAATCCGAAGGAGTCCATCGACTTCAACGGCAATACAGGCCCGTTCATCCAGTATACCCATGCGAGAATAATGTCCATTCTCCGCAAGGCGGACGAACAGGGTATTGAGGCGCGTCTGGACAAGGACGCAGTGCTGAGCCCCAAGGAAGTTCGTCTGGTGAAGCTGATATCTTCTTATCCGCAGAAAGTGGCTGAGGCGGCCGAGGCGTTGTCTCCGGCTCTCATTGCAAATTATTGCTATGAACTCTCAAAGGAGTTCAATCAGTACTACCACGATACGGTCATCCTGCGCGAGGCCGACAGGAAGCTTCTCGAGATGAGGCTCGTGCTCATTTCGACGCTCGCGTCCGTGCTTCGCAGGGCAATGAATATTCTCGGAATTGAACTGCCTGACAGAATGTGACATACCCACTTCCGTCAAGGAAGTCGAGAAACTCGGTTGGGACTACATCGACGTCATCATATTTACAGGTGACGCCTTTGTGGACCATCCGAGTTTCGGTACTGCATGCATCGCCAGATATCTCCAGAAGTTTGGCTACAGGGTAGCCGTGGTGCCGCAGCCGAACTGGAGGGATGATCTGCGTGATTTCCGCAAGCTCGGAGCCCCGAGGCTTTATTTTGCGGTGAACGGCGGCGCCATGGATTCCATGGTTAATCACTATACTGCGGCCAAGCGTCTCAGGCATGACGATGCGTATACTCCTGAGGGGCGTGCCGGGCAGCGTCCGGACAGGGCAGTTACCGTGTATACGAAGATTCTCAAGCAGCTCTGGCCGGAGATTCCGGTGGTGATAGGCGGGGTGGAGGCTTCTTTGCGCAGGCTTACGCACTATGACTATTGGGACGACCGCATAATGCCTTCGATACTGGTTGACAGCGGTGCCGACTGGCTGTGCTACGGAATGGGCGAAAGACCCATGCTTGAGATTGCCCGCGCCTATGAGGCCGGACGCAACCTCAGGCAGATGGAACAGATCCCTCAGTTTGCCTTTCTGCGGAAGGGCAGGAGTCGCGCCGAGAATCCTCTGCTGCTTCATTCCTACGAAGTGTGCTGCAAGGATGCGAAGGCTTTTGCGGAGAATTTCCACAATATTGAGACCCATGCCAACATGCTTCACCCGCAGACGATGGTGGAACCTGTCGGAGACGGTTATGTGCAGGTGAATCCTCCTTATCCTCCTGCCACTACGGAAGAGATGGATTCCTTCTGGGATCTGCCCTTCACGAAAAGGCCGCATCCCAGATATAAGGGTAAACGCATCCCCGCATATGACATGATACGTGATTCGATAATCACGCACCGCGGCTGTTTCGGAGGATGCAATTTCTGCACTATTGCCGCGCATCAGGGCAAGTTCATCCAGTCGCGCTCGGAGGAGTCCATCCTTGAAGAGGTCCGCAAGCTTGCGGCGATGCCTGAGTTCAGAGGAAACATATCTGATCTCGGGGCTCCCACAGCCAACATGTACGGGCTTCACGGAAAGGATCTTTCGCGCTGTGCCGTGTGCCGCCGCAAGTCCTGCCTTTTTCCGGCGCGCTGCCAAAATCTGGAGGTGAATCACGAAAGGCTTCTTGAGCTCTACCGCAGGGTCGATGCCGTAAAGGGGGTGCGCCACTCCTATATAGGAAGCGGAATAAGGTATGACCTGTTTCTCGATGAGAACGGTTTCCTCGACAAGAGCGGAAAGAAATATCTGCGGGAACTCATGCTCAGACATACATCCGGACGCCTGAAGGTGGCTCCCGAGCATACGGAAGACAAGGTGCTGAACTATATGGCCAAGCCTTCGTTCAGGCTTTTCGAGCGCCTGAGGAAGGAATTCGACAACATTAACCGTGAGAACGGCACTCATACCGAGCTGGTGCCTTATTTCATATCGTCGCATCCGGGCTGTACGCTTCAGGATATGCTCAGGTTGCGATCTAATCCTTGCCTTAAAGGGATATGGATGGACCAGGTCCAGGATTTCATGCCAACGCCCATGACGACGTCTTCTGTGATGTTCTGCACGGGCCTTGACCCGCGCACGATGAAGCCTGTTTTTGTGGAAAGGAATCCCGACAGAAAAAAAGCGCAGAAGGCGGTTTTTTTTCAAAAAAAATAATACTATTATTGCAGTCGAAAATTCAAGAGAGATCTATGGCAGCTGATAACAAAAAGCGTCACATTGTTAGCTATGAGAACATGTCCCGGGAACTCGCCGAGGCATTCGCGGAGAAGTATCCCAAAGGATTCAACGACTATCTTCCGGATATTGTAAAATATACCAAGCCTGACGGCACACCGTTCTATGCGGTGATGATTGAAGTCCCGGATGCGATCTACCTTGTGAAGATCAAGGTCAAGATTGATGATGCCGACGACATTGAGCGCTGGCTCGAAGGTGAGGAAGATGCAGAGAATGAGCAGGTTGCCGGTGCAACTGCAGTGGGCGGAGACGAGGGAGGCCCTCTTCCGGATGACAACATATCCCAGTACAGGGCGGACGATGAACCTCAGGATGCGACTGAGTAATCCACTGAACAAAATATCGGAGCACAACAAACTTCTGTTGCTCAGCCTTATAATCGGCGTACTCTCCGGGTGCGCCGCTGTTTTTCTTGACTGGGCGATAGAGCGTATAAGTCATTTTCTAATAGGCGGTAGCCTTTATGCCGAAGGTGAGGCTTGGCGCTTCCTCATTCTGCCGGGTGTCGGAATGCTGATATCGCTGCTTTTGGTGAAGTATGTGATTCGGGAGAATATCGGCCATGGCGTCACAAAGGTTCTGCTTGCCGTTTCGCGCAATGAATCGAAGATCCGTCCTCACAATGTGTGGTCTTCGGTTGTCACATCTTCTTTCACGATCGGTTTCGGCGGTTCGGTCGGTGCTGAGGCGCCAATAGTTTATACCGGTGCTGCAATCGGTTCGAATATCGGACGTCTTTGCGGCTTGTCCTACCGGAGCATCACCATCCTTCTGGGCTGTGGTGCTGCAGGTGCAATTGCCGGAATCTTCAAGGCTCCGCTTGCGGGGGTGCTGTTCACGATGGAGATCCTGCTGTTCAACGTGTCGATGAATTCCATGTTGCCGCTGCTGATTTCCACGATTTCGGCTACGGTGGTCTCGTATGTGTTCCGTGGTGCGACTCCGGTGTTCGCCAGCACTCTGACGCCTTTTTCTCTGGGGAACATTCCGTTTTATCTGATTCTCGGAGTTGCAGCGGGCTTTTTTTCTCTTTATTTTACCAACGGTACCCTGTGGCTTGAGGACAGGATCGGTCGTATACACAATGTTTATCTGCGTTGGGTCCTGTGTGCTTTCGGCCTCGGTGTTCTCATCTTTCTGTTTCCTCCTCTGTACGGGCAGGGATATGATTCTCTGAACGCATTGCTGGCAGGGAAGGAAATAGCAGTCGAGGGGCATTCGCTGCTTGGTTTCATGATGCGTTCCTCGTGGGGTGTGCCGATGTTCTTCCTGTTTGTGCTGTTTTTCAAGATCATTGCCATGACCTTGACGAATTCGGGCGGAGGCGTCGGCGGAACTTTCGGTCCGACTTTGTTCGCCGGAGCGATTCTCGGGTTTGTTGTGAGCCGCTGTCTCAATCTTGCCGGTGCTGAGGTGCCGGAGCAGAATTTCGTGCTGGTGGGTATGGCTGCCCTGATGGCTTCTGTCATGCAGGCTCCGATGACGGCAATCTTCCTCATCGCTGAGATTTCCGGAGGTTACGAACTGTTGATCCCTCTGATTCTGACTTCAACGATTTCGTTCGGCACGGTCCGCATTTTTGAGCGTTATTCGATTTATACGAAGCGTATTGCCCAGAGTGGCGATCTGCTGACTCACGACAATGACCAGGCGGTGCTTACGTTGCTCAATACGAACAGCCTGATCCGTGACAAGTATCCGAAGGTGCAGATTGATGCGCCGCTTCGGGATGTGGTCGACATTGTTTCGGAATCGGATGCTGCTGTCCTGGCGGTTATTGATTCTTCCGGACGTTTTCAGGGGATGGTTGATCTTGCTGCAGCGAGGAAATATCTGTTCGACACGGAGCAGTACGACAAGTTGCATGTGTATAATCTGATGGAGACGCCGCCGGATTATATTTATTATGGCGAGAAGATGGACTCCGTGATGCAGAAGTTCGACAAGACCGGAGCCTGGCGTCTTCCGGTGATCGATGAGAACCGCAAGTATCTTGGTTTCATTTCGAAGTCGCGTTTGTTGACTGCCTATCGTGCCGAGCTCAAGGAGATTTCCTTGGACGACTGATTCGTCTTCTTTCGGCGTTTTTCGCTGTTTTTCGGCGCCGCTCTAGCTGATATATTCATTTTGTCTGTCATCGTTTCTGCCGTTCCGCCGCCCGCCGCAGGTGCCGTTGCTGCCTGCGGCCGTTCCCGCCATGCCATTGTTCCCGCCGTTTCGTCGCCGGCCGCAGTGCCGCTCGGAAGGCGTTGGGTTCGGGAAGAGCCTGCCTCGCGGCGCCTGCGGCCGGCTCGCTGAGGCAGCTGCGTCTTTTCATCTGCATCCGTTGTTCCTGTCGATAGCAAGTGCCGCTGTCATCTGCCATCGTTTCTGCCGTACCGCCATGCCATCGTTTCATCCGCTTCGCTGCCTGTCTCAGGTGCCCGCTCGTCAGGCGTTTGATTTGGGAAGAGCCTGCCTCGCGGCATCTGTGGCTGGCGTGCTGCAGCAGCTTCGTGCTTTACTTTCACTTGCTGCGGTTTTCTGGAAGCGAATTGTCGTGATTGGTGGTTATGCTTGGTGAAGTATGCCGGTTCCTGCAATTCATCGGGAACACCAACAGCCATCTGGCAGACATGGAAGGCCACCCGGTGTTTCCGATGGACCCTTTTTGGTTCCATCGGGAACACTTGCCCCTTCGGCAGGCCCCTCTTTGGCGCACCGCCGTTCCCGATGAATTGCAGGAAGCCGGAGAAGTCTGCCGAGAGGGTGGCTGAGAGTGTCCCTTGGAAGCCAGCAGTGATGGCCTGAGGCAGATGATGGGCCGAGTACCGGAAACTGGATGATGACCCGAACACCGGAAATTGGCCGGTGAGCCAGATGCCGGATGGATTTCCGCAGCGATTGCGAGAGATGGTGAGTTCCTGCAAAAGACCTGTCGCAGTGATGTGCCCTGCAGTGGCGTGGGAGATGGGTGAGTGCGACAGGTCCCCCGGAAATCGTCTGTAATCAGTAACTTTGAATCCCCGAATTTTGGCAAAGTAAATTCCCCGATTTGA
>CABUIX010000087.1 GCA_902491795.1 uncultured Bacteroidales bacterium
TACATTCCCGCATCAACACATAACGAGGCTATGCTTTCTGGTGCCTGAACATCCATGACACAGTAGATGTCCCGTTGCTTCGTAAGGATTTCACCGATATAAGGGTCTTTGCCTGGTTGCTTGAGGCACTCGATGATATCAAGTTCATCAAGCAGGCCCTGTAAAGTGTATTTGCCAAACAGCTTCTTAGCTTCTTCGCTGTTGCTCTGAGTAACTTGAGATTGAACTGGTATCATAGGCAAGATATTCATTTTCAAGACGCCTACGCCCCTGCATCTGGAAGAATATCATCTTTGCATCTTCAGTGATGCAGGCGAACAACTCGCTGCTACGCTGGGATTGAATATCCCTTCCGTACGGATGAGTGTGCAAAGACGCCCATTCCCCAAAGCGAAATAGCGGAGCAGAGTCTTCCGGAATCAGGTAATACGCAATCGATAATAGCATCTTGTACGTCGCAGGAAAGCAAGATTTCAGGTCCGAGGTGAGCCCCAATTTGTCGCTGATGGCATCAAACAGATATGTCGCTCCGCAGAACTTCCTTTCAGCAGGAATAAACTGCTGTATTTCAACAGGTTTATTGGGGGCAGCCTTTACCGGGACGGAGGTTTCTCCAAGGGGCTTTCCGCCGCGACGACGGCCATCGGTTTCAATCACATCACCAGTATTCGGGTCCAGACGTCCAACGAGGCGCCGTGTACTCCTGGATTGCTTTAGTTCCTTGTCCCCATACCGATTATATTTAACTCGTTAGGTAATTGACGGGAATGCAGGTTCCGCCATCCTCTCCTCCACCACCAAATCCGCCAGATCGGCGCCCATCTCCCGCTGCTGCGGGGTGGCGTTCTTCTCAAGGTAGTCGGACACGGTGATGTCCAGCAGGGGATAGTCCTTTGCCTTCTTCCGCCATCGGTCGCAGGCGCCGAGGTCGGGGAAGGCGATGACCTGGCGGCCAAGGAGGACTTTCACGCGGTCGTTGAACTGGCCGAGTCCGCCGGTGGCGAGCCAGAGGAATTCCGGAAAGACTGCGGAGCAGATGACCGCAGTCTTTTCGGCTTCTACCAGGGCGATGGGAAGATCAGGGCAGAGGGAGAGCAGGTGCTCTCCGAACAGGCACTGGGACAGCGTCCAATCATCGGGCAGCTGCTGCAATGCTTTCAGCCGGCTGTGCACCCACATTGCCGCCGGAACGGAGCCGTCCTTGATGCGGTGGCCGGTCTGGGGATTGTAGGGGATTATCTTCCCGGCGCGGCACCGGTCCCGGATGTCGAACTGGTAGAAAACGGCATATCCGTCCTTTGTCGTCCCGATACGATATTTCTCCACGAGCGACTTTGCTGTCTCCTCGCCGAACACATCGGAAAGAAAGGCGACAAATCCGTTCTTTGGCGTGAAAAGCAGCGTTTTCCGGATAATTTCCATCGGGAGCAGACACAATCCTTGCCGAGGTTCCTTGCGGCTCCTGACGGGCCGTTTCCCGGATTTGTGCAAGGCGGAAACCTTTCCGCTCTGCCGATTCGGTTCGTACGGGGGATAGAGATTGTAGCCGCAACTCTGCTCGTGGTCGCAACGGCCATAGCGTTCTACATCCACAGGGACGTCGTTTTCGTCCACGTAGGGCGTGAAGCAGTGTGGCCGTCCGCAGCCAGGGCAGGTGAGCCGGCTGCTTCTGCCCTTATACTTCAGCAGGTGGTAACGGTAGTTCTTCTTCATATTGTCTCTGGTTTGTGTCCCACTGTCCCGTCTGTCCCGTCTGTCCCGCACCCGGGACACTTGGGACAGTTGGGACACCCGGGACAGTCTTTTCCTTGAGCCATCTGCTTACGGTGCTCTTGCCCACACTCATTATTGCGGCTATTTCCCTCAGGCTCTTTCCTTCCGAGTGCAATGCCCTGGCCTCGTCGATTCTCGGGTCGTGTTCGGCCGAGTACAACAGTTCGTTCTCCGATGCCTCGCCTACGAATTCCATATGCAGCCATCCCATACTGTCCACCAGCTCGAGCAGGGCCACGTGTCCTCCGTCGTAGATGGCCTCGGAACTGCGCACTTTGACCTGCTTGATGTATCGCTGCGAAGGCTTACCGGGGACCCTTGCCAGAGCGACGGCGGAGTCCACAAAGGCCATCAGCTTGTGGGAACCGGCAAGGTCATTCAATGTCAGAGGCCTGTAGTCAGGTATCTTCGGTGTGTGCGAAAGTATGATCAGAGTGATGCGGTAAGTTTCCTTGAGATGCTTCAGCCTCTGCATGAATATGGTCGCAGAGTCCGCCCTTTCCGCATCTGGGCAGGCGTAGGTGATATTGTCCAGAATCACTACCTGGATCCCTTTCTGCGCCGCCAGTTCTATGCTCTCCAGCAGTCCTTCCTCCATTCCATCCGTTATGGGATCGTCCGTGTTGAATTCAGCTCTCTTGAAGTTATCCGGGAAATTGAAGCGTATTCCCTGAACTGTGTATCGCTTCTGGAACTGTTTGACTGACAATTCCAAATCTATGTACAATACAGGCTTTACTTTAGCTATTTCCACACCTATCTGTACGGCAAGGATAGACTTGCCGACTCCAGGTTTGGAAAACAGTACGGTGATCTCGTTCTCAGCTATCAGGCCGTGGAAGTAAAGAACCGGATCCGGAAGTCGGAGGCCATCTTCAATGAAGTCATTGCCGGACTTCATCTTCAGCAGACCAAGGTTTTCAAAGCTTTGCTTCCTGTCCAGCATTTCCCGGAAATGCAGTGCTATTCCATCGGTCGCATTCATTCCCCGGTCTCCTCTTCTTTTTCCACTTGAAGTGTTTTCTCTTCGAGTAGTTTCCGGTACTTTGCGACGAGCACTACGACTGCCTGGTACCCGTCCGTTGCATATTCATCCCGGACTTTCTGATAGACTAGCCCAGGATGCTCAAATTCCAGGGCAACAGCGATCCGATATGCCTCTCTCGCATACGCATCTACGCCAAGGCAGGAGTAGTAGCTGATTGCAATACCCATTGCGACGAATATCGATAACAGTACAATGCATGCTGTCCGTTTTGCCCCCTTCTTCGTAAACAGGATCCCGATTCCGCGTCTAAGGTCCTTCCACAGCCTTTTCCATCCGCGAATCTGTGCATCCTCAAGCTTTTTGCCGAGGGCAAGGTTCGATTCTCTCAAAATCTCGTTTTCGAGAGTCGTATCTGCCATCTTCGAGTAGGCGTTGCAGAGATTTGAATATCTCGTGTTCAAGTCTGATAAATGAATACGCAGTTCGTTTATCCTCTTATTGTATTCTGTCAAACCCGAATTGAGCTGTTCAATGGCCTGCTGGTACCTGGCAGGGAATCTTATTTCCACCTGGACCGCCTTGTGCACGTCTTCCGCCGGGACCACCCTGACCGGGTCGTTCTGGTATTCCATCGCGTTGTTGAACTGTCTTGTGAGATTGTCGCAAAGGTCATTGACCTGCTTGAGTATCTTCTGCGACGTAAGTTGCTCGTTCTGCTCCTGTATATGCTTGTCAGGAGCATTATTGTTCTTTGCCATATTCCTGAATTTATATTTGTTCTATCTGCGGAAGCCCATCTTCCTTTTCTTCCTTTCTTCGGGCCTCTCCTGAATGTCGTGTTCTGTGCTGCCGGAACTGCCCATCGGGCTGAAGAGAATGTCACCTATGCTTGCGGCAAGGCTCTGTCCCTGACTCCTGCTCTGGCTTTCGTTTCTTTCGGTGGCGGACTCGGTGAGACTCTTCCCCTCGGACTTCTCCTCCCGGCCTTCGATGGCCTTCCTGATCTTCTCGTAGGAATATGCCCTTCCGACTTCCGAGCCGCGGAAACGGTGCACCACGCTCGGGCGCGCGTCGTCCCCCTTGCTGAAACTCAGGCCCTGGATGCTGCCGTTGTTGCGGCGGTGTATCTCCATCGTGATGCCCTGTGACATGAGCTCCCGTCCGAGACTGCGCAGGTCCCGGCAGCGGGGCAGTGCGGCGTCGATTGCGTTGCTGATCTGGTAGCGGGCCTTCTCGCGGCCGTGAAGGTCCTGCACGATGGTGTTCCTCCGGCCCTGTGCGAAGTTGAGCCCGTATTTCTCCGTGAGCGCGCGGCAGGCGATGCCGTTGCGCCGGAAGTCCTGCCAGGCGTTCAGGCAGCGGCCGCAGTTGTCCACACGGTTGAAGAATATGTGCACGTGCGGGTTGCCCTTCGCATTGCAGTGCCTCACGACCATATACTGGGTGTTCTGGTAGCCCATCATCTCCATATACTCGCGGGCAATCTGCGCCATGCGCCGGTTGTTGAGCAGGGGAGCATCCTCCTTCATGAAGCAGAGGGAGATATGCCCGAC
Organism: uncultured Bacteroidales bacterium; assembly: GCA_902491795.1. Classification (GTDB taxonomy): domain Bacteria; phylum Bacteroidota; class Bacteroidia; order Bacteroidales; family UBA932; genus Cryptobacteroides. The sequence goes on from CABUIX010000087.1 coordinate 4,315, forward strand.
GGGTTTCTGCACCTCCGTGTTGGTCTCAGCCTGTATCGAGAAGCTCGTGTCTATGGCGTATGCCATCGCGCTAGCGAGCTGGAGCCTGGCTTCACCGCTGGAGCGGGCGAGCTCCGCGGCTTCGGTGGGGTCGATGTCCAGGCCCTCCCAGCAGAGGATAGTGGCCTCGTCGTGGTTAAGGCAGTAGTTGGCGCAGCTGTACGGTGCGCTGCTCGAAACGATCTTACCTACCATGGCGCAGCACCTCCCTGAAATAGCGGTTGATTCCGGTGAATTCCTTCTGGATATCCATGATCTCCAATGCGACCTCATTGAGATTGCCTCTTTCCAGCCAGGTGACCAGCCTGTTCAGATTCACCCCGATTTTGTACAGGTCCCTGAGCAGCTGTCTCTCCTCGTGGCTGAGGGCCTCACGTACCTGATGTCTGAGCGCCGCCTTGCGGCAGTATTCAGAGATGGTGAACGGGGTAAGTTCAGCCTTCAGGGAGACCTGCTCGTATTCCTGGTCATTCAGCACGACCGTCACCTTGTGACGTCGTCTTTCGGCGCCCATCGGAGGGCGCCCGGTTCTTCGTTCGTTTCCCATAATCAACGGTGTTGAAAACCTGCGACCGAGGGGAGCGGCGAGTAATTTCGGCAAGGCCGGAATATAAACTCGCTAACCACCTCAATGACTCATGAGCTTTTCCACGTCAGATTTTCTATAGAGGTGTTTTCCGCCTACTCTGACAGGCTCGAGATATCCGGTCCGTGCCCATTTTGTCATTGTGGAATCGCACCTTTTCATAATAGCCATAACCTCTTTCCGAGTAAGGTATTCTTCCTGGCTCTCATGGTTGGCGGATTGTTGCTCGGCAACTTCTTGTGATTTTTGAATTATCACATTGGCGAAGTCAATCAAATCATCGTGACTGATAGTGTAACATACAGTAGATGTGTTTGCCATGGATGGCAGTTCAATGATAGCAGCGGAATGGATGTACCACCCGTATCACTTTGAAATGTACCAGTCATA
>CABUIX010000088.1 GCA_902491795.1 uncultured Bacteroidales bacterium
CCACGCCCGAAGTCGCGGACAGTCACGGTGTTGTCCTCGATGGAGATGCGGATCTCCTTGCCGAAGCCCATCGTGAATTCGTCCACGGAATTGTCGATTATCTCCTTGAGGAGCACATAGATTCCGTCGCCGGGGTTCTTGCCGTCGCCCAGGCGTCCGATATACATTCCGGGACGTATCCTGATGTGCTTGGCGTCCTGGAGAGTCTTGATGTTGTCGTCGGTATAGTTGATTTCTGCCATTACTTTGTCACCACTCCCTTCAAATGCAATATTACTGGCTTTTTCTGCGCTGAGGTATATACCGTCAGCGTCTTGTCGAAGGGGTAGGGCCCTTCGTCGTTGGTATATGTCACCGAGACTTTGCCGCTGTCGCCGGGAGCGATTGATTCGCGTGTCCACGTGGCACCGGTGCATCCGCAGGTGGACACGACGGCGAAAATGGTGAGAGGCTCGTCGCCGGTGTTCCTGACGGTGAACGTGCAGCTCACGGGACCGTCTTTCTGGGTTATTTTTCCGAAGTCGTGCACCGTCTTGTCGAATTCGAACGGGGTGCCGAGCGCAAGGGCCAGCAGCAGTGTCAGCAAAATCTTCATACTGGACGCAAATTTACAAAAATCGCGGCAAAATAATTGGGAATTCAAATATCCTGCTTAATTTTGTCATCAGCTTAACTTATAAAATTTCAAAAAATGGCTTACAAAATCAATCCTGACGTCTGCGTGGCTTGTGGCTCATGCCAGAGCGAATGCCCTTCCGGAGCAATCAAGGAGGGAGATGTCTACTCAATCGACCCTGAAGTCTGCATAAGCTGCGGCGCTTGCGCCGATGCATGCCCCATGGGCGCAATTTCACCTGACGAATAGAAAAAGGGATATCATGAAAAAAGTGATTCTCGGGATAGCGATGTCCTTGATTTCCGCCGCATGCCTGAGCGCATACGAGCTTGTGAAGCCCACTTTCACCTTGAAACTCTATCCGGAGGGTCAGTCTGTGGACATGGGCATAGTTGAGGATGGAAAGACCCTCACTCTCGGGCCGGGCGAGTCCAACGGACTTGAAGGCGGCAATGTCGTCAACCCCAGAAACGGAAACATTTCCAACATCGGGGACGATGCTTTCATGGACATTTACCTTCCCGAGAATTGCAATGGCCAGATGCTGGTCGTGTGCCCTGGCGGCGGCTATGCCAATGTTTCGGCGGCCAACGAGGGCACGAGGGTGGCGGACTGGTGCGTGAAGCGCGGCATAGCCGTGTGCGTTGTGCTTTACAGGATGCCCAACGGCCACTGCACCGTTCCCCTTACTGATGTTCAGAACGCTTTCCGCTACTGCCGGGCCAAGGCTCCGGAGTGGGGGATTGACCAGATTGGCGTGATGGGATTTTCGGCCGGAGGACATCTGGCTGCTTCTGCCTCCACGCTGTTTGACGACGAGGTTACACGTCCGGACTTTGCTGTCCTGGTGTATCCTGTCATAACTTTCGAAGAGTTTGTGACCCATGCCGGCACGAGGCTCAACCTTGTGGGTCCGAAGGCCGGAAAGGACCAGGTGGAGTGGTATTCTCTCGAGAACAGGGTGACTCCCCAGACCCCTCCGACCATTCTGCTGCTCAGCGGCGACGACAAGGCTGTCCCTCCTGAGAACAGCATCCGCTATTTCAGGGCAATGCAGGAGAACGGCGTCCCCGGTGAACTCCATATCTTCACGTCCGGCGGACACGGCTGGGGTTTCACGACTATGGAAAATTCCGGAAGGGACAACCTCGGAAACCAGAGGGAGAACTTCTTCCAGATTCTCGGGCGCTGGCTTGATTCCCAGAGACAATAGACCGGCTCGCCTGGCGGGCTGAAAATCATTAATATCGGCATCTCCGCAACCATTCCGACAGTCCGGACTGATTCGGTGATGCCGTTTTAAATTTTACGGCGACATGTTGGATTTTTCAAAATTGCAGGAAGAATTGACGGCCATGGGCGTGGCCGGCAAGGGTCAGGACACGGTCAAAACAGCTTCTGACAAAGTCCCGGCGGGGGATGGCGCTCAGGTTTCGGGGTCCGGCGAAGTCGAGGTTTCGGACGACGGCGTAAAGGTTGAGGTTGAGTGGCTGGCTCAGGATGAGGGCAAGCCGTCGCAGGAAGCTGACGACAAGTTGTCTTCCTTGAAAAATCTCATTGACCGTCTTTTTAAGGATTCTGATATCGACGTTCCCAGGAGGCAAAGCGCCGATGACTTGCTCAAGAGTCTTCTTGACGTGCAGGAGATGTATCTGGCGGGCAATGCCGATTATCGCAGGAATCTGCCGGAACTGCTGGCGGCAGCCGAAGTGGAGGCGAAAAATGGTAATTCCAGGCTTTGTGAGGTGTTGGGCACCACATGCCTGATTCTCGATCCGGAATCATTGGGCAAGTCCCGCAGCGAGTGCGTCATGGATGCCATCAACTGGTATTACAAGGCTTCCTGTGACACGGCTTACCGGAGGCGCGCGGCATGCGGGATGCAGATAGCCAGGCTCTCCTTCAAGCCCAAATTCATGAATCTCAATTGGCGTCAGGCCGCCGAGTGGTTCGAGTGGGCTGCTGTTGAGCTGAAAGGCTCCGATGCCGCCATGGCGGCGGAGGCGTATATGGAACTGGGCCGCATTGCCGAATGTCAGGGCCGGTATGAAGATGCCGCCGGCTGGTGGAAAAAGGCTGATGAAGTCTCCGGAAACAGCAGGGGGAAGTCGGAACAATACAGGATGCAGATAGTCAGGGGGCTTGACCAGTTTGGCGGTATGGACGGCCTGAAGGCTCTGGCACGGAGCGGTGAACCTTATGCCGCCATTGCGATCGTGGAGTTGACCTGGACGCTCCAGTTTCCCGACGAGCTGAACGAGACGGTCCCGTATGACGAGCTTCCTGACATGCTGAGGAGTTTTTCGGAATCGCTTCCGGATGCTAAGGCGGCGCTCGCCAGCCTGAAGTTCGGTGAGAATGGCTCAGAAGGATATGTTGAGAACATCGAGGCTGAGGATTACTTCATCGAGTTGACCGATGCCGCATCGCACAACTCGACTCTTGCCTGCTATTTTCTCGGCAAATGCTATACGGGGCAGCTGGGCCATGCGATCGACACGGACATGAGTTCCGAAGATCTTGCTGCCTTGGCCGGAAAGGCTCTCCACTATTTTAGTGCGGCCGCCGGAGAGGGCTTCGTGCCGGCGATTAAGGATTTCGTTCTTGTGAATTCGATATGCTACGGCTTTGATGCCGACACGTCGCGCTACTGCGACATCCTGGACATTTTCGGGGAGAGCAAATACGCCGACGGATTCCGGTCGGACAAGGACAACATTGATGCTGACAAACTTTTTTCTGAAGCTTAGAACAAGATGATAGAGGATTTTAGACTTAGGGTGTTTTCGGCGGTGGCCAGTCTCGGAAGTTTCACCGCGGCGGCAAGAGCCTTGGGCGTGTCCCAGCCTGCTGTAAGCCAGAACATTGCCGACCTGGAGAGATTCGCCGGCACCCGCCTGCTCTACCGCAGCAGGGGCGGAGTCGAACTCACCGCCAAGGGACGCGAGCTGCTCATGCAGGCAGAGGTCGTGCTCCGGGAGTGCTCGAAACTTGAAAACGCGTTCAGGGCGCCGAAGTCCATATTGATCAAGGGAGTTCAGCACGAGTCGCGAATATGCAACATCCTGATAAGGGACGGCCATTTTGCGGATATGGACGCCCCGGCGGAGACTCCGGCCGACAGAGTGATTGAAGCCACCGGGCTCGCAATCCTTCCGGCGTTCTACAACACCCACAATCACGCGGCGATGACCCTGATGCGCGGTTATGCCGACGACATGCCTCTCGAGAAATGGCTGCAGGACTATGTCTGGCCGTTCGAGGACAAGCTGACGGCCGAAGACATACGGCGGGGGAGCGACATTGCCGTCAGCGAGATGAAGGCCTCCGGCAGCGTGTTCTTCTCGGACATGTACTTCGAGATAGACGAGACTATCAAGGCCGTGGAGGAGTCGGGGATGCGTGCGGCGATAGGCATAACGGTGATGGAGAACCACAGCAAGTCCGTCGAGGAACAGAAGATGCAGTATATACGGGACTGGAAGGATCCGACAGGAGGACGCATACAGCTGGTGATGGCACCTCATTCCGTCTATACGGTCGGACCGGAGAAGCTCAAGCGCTCAGCGGCTTTCGCGCGCATGAACGGGCTGAGGCTGCATATCCATGTCGCTGAGACGCGCACGGAAGTCGAGAACTGCATCCGCGACCACGGGACCACTCCGGTACGCTATCTGGATTCCCTCGGTTTTCTCGGGCCGGACGTGATTGCCGCCCACTGCGTGCATGTCGACGCCGAAGAGTGGAAAATTCTAGCCCGGCGCGGTGTCACGGTGGCACATTGTCCCTGCTCAAACATGAAGCTTGGGAGCGGGCGCTTCCCGTATGAGCTTGCAATCGGGTCCGGGTGCCGAATTACCTTGGGCACCGACGGCGTGTCGTCGAACAACAATCTGGACATGGGTGAGGAGATGAAGTTTGCGGCCCTGCTTGCCAAAGTGAACGGTGACCCGTCGCTGCTTCCTGCGGCCGAGGTCTTCCGCTGGGCTACCCGCAACGGCGCGGAGGCGTTCGGCATTGATGCCGGAGAGATATCAAAGGGAAAACTTGCCGATGCCGTGCTTGTGGATCTTGGCCAGAGCTGCATGCAGCCGTGCCACAATCTGGTGTCGAATTATGTCTATTCCGCCGGCACTGCGGCAATACGTTTTGTCTTGTGTGACGGGCAGGTCATTTACGGTAAATAGCCGTTGGTGCCCGCCTGGATCTGCATAAAAGTCCGCCCGAAAAACGTGGCGGACTTTTTTGTTGAAAATCATAACTTATAGGTCGAACAGTTGTTGAAAATTATAAGAAAAACGAGGGTGAATTTTTAGGAATTATAATATATTGTATTCATTATCAATGAGATGTAATCAGTAACTTTGAATCCCCGAATTTTGGCAAAGTAAATTCCCCGATTTGA
>CABUIX010000089.1 GCA_902491795.1 uncultured Bacteroidales bacterium
GGGTGAGCGTCCAATGGCCAAGGACAACAAGCAGATCGGTGTGTTCCATCTTGACGGTATCGCTCCTGCTCCGAGAGGAATCCCTCAGATCGAGGTTACATTCGATATCGATGCCAATGGTATCCTCAATGTTTCCGCAAAGGACAAGGCTACCGGCAAGGAGCAGAACATCAGAATCGAGGCTTCTTCAGGATTGAGTGAGGATGAGATTCAGAGAATGCGTGATGAGGCCAAGGCCAATGAGGCTGCCGACAAGGCTGAGAAGGAGAGAGTCGACAAGATTAACAATGCCGATGCTCTCTGCTTCCAGTCCGAGAAGAACCTCAAGGACTACGGCGACAAGATTCCTGCAGAGAAGAGGGATGCTATCAATGCTGCTCTCACAAGCTTGAAAGAGGCTGTCAAGAATCAGAATATCGCTGATATCGAGACATATACCAAGACTCTCGAAGAAGCATGGCAGGCTGCCATGGCCGAGATGGGCGGCGCACAGGGTGGCGCACAGGGTGGCCCTCAGGGTCCTCAGGGCGGTAACTACGGCCCGCAGAACGGCCCACAGAACGGTCCTGACAACCAAGGCCCGGACGAGCAGTAAAGTAAGTAATTGAATTACCAATAATATTCCGGACAATGATGTTTAAAGTCATTGTCCGGAATTTTTTTGTTTGTACGAGGATCATCTGGCTAAATTTTATATCGTTGCGCTGTTTTATGCCATGGAATTATTAACTTTATCGAATTGTCGAAAAAATCTATTATTATAATGAAGAAGATACTTTTATTTATGTCCATGGCCGCAGTTCTTGCAGCCGGTTGTAAGGAAAACAAGGATGCGGATGTGGTCAGGGCTGAGAAACTGATGGCGAAGATGACGCTTGCCGAGAAAATCGGCCAGTTGAACCAGTTTGTTCCCGAAAATTCAGTTGTCACAGGCCCGGACGGTAGTCCTGTTGAAGTGAGGAATGTGATAAAAGACGGAAGGTGCGGATCTATGCTCAATGTATGGTCGCCGAAAGAATTGATTGAATACCAAAAACTTGCCGTTGACAGCTCCCGTCTTGGAATTCCGATTCTCTTCGGACACGACATCATACACGGCTGTCGCACCACCTTTCCCGAAAATATAGGAATCTCATGCACTTGGGACAGGGAAATGACAGAGGAAGTCGCACGGATTTCTGCGGCAGAGGCTACGGCATTCGGGATTGCCTGGACTTTTTCTCCTATGTGCGACGTCGCAATCGACCCTCGTTGGGGACGTGTTTCGGAAGGTTCGGGAGAGGATCCGTATCTCTCGGGACAACTTTCTGCAGCGATGGTGCGAGGCTATCAGGGAGATGACCTTTCTGCCGGCAACACTATTCTGTCCTGCGTGAAACATTTTGCGGCATACAGCGGCGCTGAGGCGGGAAGGGACTACAACACCGTGGATATGTCTGAAATGATGTTCAGGGAACGTCATCTGCCTTCTTATAAGGCTGCAATCGAGGCTGGGGCACTCAGCGTGATGTCTTCGTTCAATGATTTTGACGGCATTCCGGCAAGCGGCAACAAATGGCTCCTCACCGACCTGCTCCGAGACGAACTCGGTTTCCGTGGATTTGTCGTTTCCGATTATAACTCAATCAGCGAAATGACAAGACACCGCGTCGTTGCGGACAAGAAAGATGCTGCCTGTCTTGCTCTCAACGCAGGTCTCAATATGGATATGGTGGATGGAAGCTATTACCAATTTGCCGAAGAACTTGTAAAGGAAGGTCGTGTAAGCGAGGCGCAGATAGACAAGCTTTGCAAGGATATCCTGACCGTGAAGTTCAAACTTGGGCTTTTCGACGACCCGTTCCGCTATGGCGGGGAAGGACGCTGGGAAAAGGAAACATGGCTTCCGGAATATCTTGAGACGGCACGCAAGGTCGCCCGCAGTTCAATGGTCCTTCTTAAAAACGATGGCGCAGTCCTGCCTCTCAAAGGCGGGGAGAAAATCGCGATTGTCGGCCCGGCTGCTGATTCCAGATCCGAAATGACCGGTTCATGGGCAGGATTTGCCGATTATTCCAAACCGGTGAGCTTCTATGAGGGTTTGAAGGCCAGATTTCCTCACAATGCCATATCTGTCGAAAAAGGTTGCGATTTCTTCGACCCGATTGACGGAGGCATTGCAAAGGCTGTCGCTGCTGCGCGCGGAGCGGATGTCGTTTTCATGACTCTCGGACTTCCGAACTCATACAGCGGAGAAGCTGCATCAATGGCAAATATTGACATTCCTGCTGCACAGAAGGCCCTTTTCAAGGCAGTGAAAGCCACAGGCAAACCGGTGGTCATCCTGCTTGTGACAGGACGCCCGATGACTGTCGCCGAGGAATGCGAAGATGCTGACGGACTGCTTGTTACCTGGCATCCCGGGATAATGGCGGGAACAGCTCTCGCGGACATCGTTTCCGGAGATTTCAATCCGTCCGGTCGTCTGACAATGACCTTCCCTCTCTGTCTCGGACAAGTTCCTATTCATTACAATGCCAAGAGCACCGGACGCCCTCGCAGAAGCCCGGAAGACAATGCCAAGTATGTATCTCGCTATATGCGCACTCCGAACGAGCCTCTCTTTGCATTCGGTGAGGGTCTTAGTTACACAGAGTTCGCGTATTCCGATCTGGAGGTCCTCAATCCGGAAGTCCGGCTTGGAGAGACTGTGAAGGTCCGCGTAAAAGTGAGCAATGTCGGAAAATGTGACGGCGAAGAGGTGGTCCAGCTCTACCTCAAAGATGTAATCGGCAGCCGTACACGCCCGGAGCGTGAACTCAAGGGCTTCGAGAAAATTGCCCTCAAGGCGGGAGAATCGAAGACAGTCGACTTCGAGATTCCGGCGGAAGCCCGTTCATTCTTCCGTTCTGATGACAAATGGGGCGAGGAAGCGGGTGAGTACGAAGTCTTCATCGGTCATGACTCCAAAGCTCAGCTCAAGGGCGGTTTCACTGTCATTTGATTCGTCTGCAGATTCCTACATCATGAACCGCGACATGTCTTCGCCACGTGCAAGACCGTCGCGGATTTCTGTTGAGGAAATGTCTACGGTAGGGGCGTCCAGAATCTGGATGTGGTATAGATGCCGTTCCGCATCTTCAAGTGTCAATTTGTCAGGGTCGGAATATGACCCGTCCAGGACGTAGAGCGCCGGATTCAGGAAGCACTCATCCATTAGATCTTGCCTGATTTTCGACAAATCATATCCGGTGCGCGGATAGACAGCCACGCCATATTCTGCAAGCAGGCGCGGAAAATCCCGCCATTTGTGGATTGACGAGAGATTGTCGGCGCCGATTATCAGCGTGAAATCATTTTCCGGCTCGCGTCTCTTGAGCTCGTCCAGAGTCCTTATCGTATAATGCGGGGGGTCCATGTTCAGTTCAATGTCGTCCACCCATACGTGCAGGTCAGGATGCCGTTTGACCGCTTCTACTGCAGCATTGTACCTGTCCCGGCCGGAATCTGCGCTGATGCTGTCCTTGAGCGGGTTCTTGGGCGAGACGACAAGGTATACCCAGTCGAATTTCTTTTCCCTGGTCAAGTATTCCATGATGGCCTGATGGCCGATGTGCAGAGGGTTGAAAGACCCTGAGTATACGGCGATTCGCATGGCTTGCTCAAGTTTTGCTTTTGGGGATTATCAGTTATTCGGACAAAAATCTGTCTACGATGACTTCGGCCTCCGAGTAGGCCTTCTGCAGGTCATCATTGACAAGAATATAATCGAATTTGTCGGCGTAAGTCATTTCTTCGGCAGCCTTTGCGACTCTCTTTTCGATGGCCTCGGCGCTGTCGGTGCCTCTGGCAATCAGCCTTTTGCGCAATTCTTCTACTGACGGAGCCTGTATGAATACTGACAATGCCTTGTCTCCGAAGTATTTCTTCAGGTTGACGCCACCTTTCACATCGACGTCGAAGATGATGACATGGTTCTTGTCCCATATTCTCTGCACTTCGGACTTGAGGGTGCCATAGAATGAACCGGCGTAAACTTCCTCGTATTCTACGAATTTGTCTTCTGAAATCATCTTCCTGAATTCATCGGCCGTGAAGAAATGATATTCCACGCCGTCCTTCTCCTGTCCGCGTGGTGCACGTGATGTCGCGGAAACGGAAAACTCCATTTCAGGGTGCAGTTTAAGGATATGATTCACTATCGTGCTCTTCCCGGAACCGGATGGTGCGGAAAAAATGACTACTTTATTGCTCATCTCTTTTCATTATTTTCACAAAAATAGTTAATTTTGCGCGGCTTTTAGGAAAAAACATGTCAATTTGACGGAACTTTGACGATTGGCAGAATTATTGTACGGAAAATAATTACTAATATTTACAGAATATGGTTTCTTATAAAGAATTAGGCCTTGTAAACACCAGAGAAATGTTTGCAAAGGCTGTCAAAGGC
>CABUIX010000090.1 GCA_902491795.1 uncultured Bacteroidales bacterium
CCACAGCATAAAAACGATGTTCGGTGCCTGACAACAGAATAGTTACACACAATGCAATTATCGAAACCAAATATTTCATAAATTCTGAAGTTAGACAAAAACATTCTAATCCAAAGGTCTGTAATTATATCCTTCGTCTTCGTAAAGATGCAGAAGATATTTGAGTCTGACAAGAAAAGCCTCATAATCTTTAGGGGAATCGCACCATTGGAGTTCAGCCAAGGCCGCCATCCTCGGAAGAGCCATATACTGCACTTCACGGAAAGAAGATATGAATTCGGTCCAGACATTTCCCTGTACTCCTATTACGTTCGCCGCCTGCTCCGCAGTAAAACATTTCGGTATAGGATTGTAGGCATATACGGAATCAAGAGGGATTTTTCGCCAATATGGAGCTCCTATCGTATCCCCTTCCGCATATTGATAGTCAAAATACAGATGCGTATTCGGCACTCTGACTGTCCTGTAGCCAAACGCTGCCCCATCCTGTCCTCCGTCCTGCGGACTACGCCATGACATAATGACTGCCGTGGTGTCAAAGCCGTTGTCGATAAGTTCATCCCAGCCTATCACACGGCGTCCTTTGGCTGCAAGCCTGTCGGAAACATGTTTCATAATGTGGTTCTGAAGTTTTTGGACAGCAGTGCTACGGGCATCGTCCTTAAGGCCCAACTCTTTGATTTTCGCCTGACAACGGGGACATTTTTCCCATTTGCCGTGCGGTACCTCATCTCCTCCTATGTGGACCAGTTCAGAAGGAAAGACATCAGCCACTTCGTCAAACACCTTGTCAAGGAACACATACACGCTGTCATTGCCTGCGCAAAGGATGTCATCGGTGACACCCCAGCGGCAATACACCTCGTATGGTCCTCCCGTACAGCCCAACGACGGATAGGATGTGAGAGCGGCGACCATGTGGCCCGGCAGGTCGATTTCCGGAATGACAGTGATGTGGCGGTCGGCTGCATAAGCCACTATATCCCGCAATTCTGTTTGAGTATAGTAGCCTCCATACGGAACACTGTCACATTGTCCGCTATTACCGATGATTGTTCCGCTGCGCACAGACCCTTTCTTTGTAAGTTCTGGAAGACTCCTGATCTCAATTCTCCAACCCTGGTCATCAGTCAGGTGCCAATGGAAACGGTTGATATTGTGCAGAGCGAGAATATCTATGTAGGTCTTCACGGAGTCTGCCGGAAAGAAATGGCGCACACAGTCAAGATGGCCTCCGCGATATGAAAAACGCGGACCGTCCTCAATCACTGCAGCAGGATAAAGCACATCGTCACCACGGCCGCCCCGTATTGCCTTGCGCAGTGTCTGAAGGCCATAGAAGGTTCCGGCAGCATCCGCACCTTCAACGACTATGCTATCTGAAGCCACAGTAATCCGGTAGCTTTCCGGAGCGGCATCTTCATTGGAAGCTGCAAGTCTGATATAATTTTCCGACGGCATTCGGTCCGTTATTTTCAGACGGAATCCTGTAAGGGTTTTGATGTATTCCGCAAAAAGTTCTGCATTTACAACTTGTGCGCTGTCAACAGCCACGACAGTGGTTGAAGCGGACATACGGAAGGGATCAGAACCGCTTGACCGCACTGAATGAGGCAGAGGAATCACATTGTAGTCTGCCTCCACCGCCTGTCCCGGAGCGCAGGATACCGCCAGCCATATAACAGCTATACTGACAACGCCCCTGATGATATTTGAAATCTTATCCATAAATAATGAGCTAATGTGTTGATACATTTGACAGGTACGTCACTGCCTGAGGCGTACCTGTCAATAAAAATTACCGCATAACGATGGCTGTAATTTCAAGCCTTGTATCACTCACCGGCAATGCTTTCATAAATTACTGTCGCCAAGCTGATGCCGTCGGTGTATTTGATTGTCCAGATACCGGCATACGGTATCTCAAGATAGCATTTGTTTTTCAATCCCTGAATTTTGCCGAACATGGATCTGTCCATAGACAGCGGTACGATGGACGTAGTTCCGATTGGGCCAACCTCATTGTTCCAGAGAGTACCGTCCTTATCCGCAGCCTCTATCTGTTCAGGAGTTGCAGTGTAGACATTGAGCAATTCATTCTTTGTGGTGGTTATCACCAGCGTAGCCTCACCGTCAACGACATCAACCACCGCAGTCGGATTCTTAGGATCCCAGTTGGTCTTCATTCCGTTGACATCCACATCCGAGCCGAGAAGATAGATTTTCTTCGGAGCATCAGCTGGGACAAGTTTCTTGTAGCCGACTATAGCCTTGGTGATGAAATCAGTGTATTTTATCGTCCAGATTCCTGCGTACGGAATTGTCAGATAACATTTGTTTTTCAAATCCTGGACTTTACCCCACTCCGGACTTTCCATAGACAGCGGTACGATGGACGTAGTTGAGATAGGGCCGACCTCACCGTCCCAAAGCGTTCCGTCATTTTCTGCTGTCTCTATCTGTTCCGGAGTTGCGGTATAGACATTAAGACTTACAGGGTCCGTACCTTCATGTTTTATGACAAGCGTAGCCTCACCGTCATGAACATCAACCACTGCGGAAGGATTCTTCGGGTCCCAATTGGTCTTCATGCCATTGACATCCACATTAGAGCCGAGAAGATAGATTTTCTCAGGAGTACCTTCAGGAACGAATTTCTCATAGGTAACAACCGCTTTGGTAACACCATCTGTGTATTTTACTGTCCATATTCCTGCATACGGAATAGTGAGATAGGCATTGTTCTTCAAGCCCTGCACCGCTCCGAATTGTGATTTTTCCATAGAAATCGGAACAATTGACGTCTCATTGACAAGTCCCCACATGGCGTCATCACCCGCTGCTGTACACTCCTGAGGAGAAGCCGTATAGATATTCAATTGTACAGGCTCATCAGCGAGAGATGTGATGACCAGCGTAGCTTCGCCATTGACAACGTCAACCACAGCTGTAGGGTTTTTAGGTTCCCAGTTCGGAGACAATTCATTTACCTCCACATTAGAGCCCAAAACATAGATTTTATCCGGAGCCTCCACGGTAGCGCCATTTGTAAGTTTCACAATTTTACAGCCGTGGGCAGGCACAATAGGATGGCGTTCAGAAGCTCTTCCCTCATCCGCATGTTTCCAAAGATCGCGGACATCATATTCTCCGGAGAAGCCGAGTTCGGAAAACTTAAGTGAAAATTCCTGTTCCACATCTTCGCGGTTGAAGAAACCGATAATATGGCTGCCGTCAGTCATGTCTCCGTACCATATATTGCTTCCGGGGCTGTTCAAGGCATCATCAAGCGGATGGCCCACAAATCTGTCGGCATTGAGCGCGAGCATTTCGGTATTGGTATAGAAACGGATGTTGTCGCCCATGGTTGTAGGACGGTCGCTTGCCGCAATAGGTCCGCCGGCCATCAGCTGGATAGAGATTGCAAACTCTTTTTCAGCATCTGAAGCGTAAGTGTTGAGACGGGTGAAATCGCCGTCCAATATCACCTTGCCTTTGCCTGCCAGATGGCTCCATTTAGTAAAGCCGTCGAACTGGTTTCTACAGTTGGGCCAATTCTCCCAGCTTCTGCCCCTTTCATAACCGGAAGTGAAACTCCATGTGCCATCCCACGTGTCGCTAACAATACGGAACATATTGCCGTATTCAGCTTCAATCTCAGCGTCATTATAAAGGTTTGGCATCACGAGAGAAAGGAAAATGCCATATTTATTTGCAGACTCGGCACACCAGGAAATGGCCTTGGCATAATTGACACGACCATAGCCCGGTCCGCAGTAATCCTGTTCAAGGCGGCTGTATCCGTCTTCATACCAGTTGAGGAAATCCATACGGATCATATCCACACCAATCTCGTGATAGTATTTGAAAAATCCGTCAATCCATTCCCTTGCTCCGGCATGTGTCGCCAGAGCCCAGACATGCCATATATCCTTGTGGCCCGGATGCACCACATATTCATCACTGTCTGGATCATAAATCAGAGAGCCGGCTGTATATTCCGTTCCCGGTATCAGGACATCCTCACCGCAATGTACCCACATCGGGTTGTCATAAATGCCGACACGGATTCCTCTGGCGTGGGCTGCCTGTACAAACTCCTTAAAGTCCAGAGAGGACTGGTGAGTCATATATGGAGACCCGTCCTCCGCCCTGAATGTTCCTGACCCGTCCGTACATACCATGTCATAGCCGAAGGGTAACAGTTCCCTCTGCATCCAGTCAAGGACCTCAATCCATTGTTCAAGCGTATAGACACATTCATCAGGACCA
>CABUIX010000091.1 GCA_902491795.1 uncultured Bacteroidales bacterium
ACATCAGCTCGCTCACGCTCGCGGGCACGAACAGCGACAGCCACGGCGTCAGCGCGTAACCGAACCTCATGTCCAGCGACGCAAACGCGTGGTCGCTGCCGAAAGTCTTCGCCGCTCCCGTCAAACCCACTGCATACTCCAGATTGTCCGCAAAAGACTTCTCCTGCGCCAGGGCAACTTTGCCGACTGAACCCGACAACAGCAGAACAAGTGCTATTCTGCACCAAATTCTTCTTCCCATAATAATAGCGTTACTTTTTTCAAAAATAACCTGACAAAATGATTATGCTGACCATATCAGCATTTTTGTCATTACAGATGCGATTGTCCAATCGCCTTACAATCAATCAGTTGACAATATACCCATTCAAAAGCACATCGCATTCCGTTTGCGCAATATGCTAATTTTCAATAGTTTATCTACCGTGTAATGACCTTTCTACTTGTCAGGGAAGAGGAAACAACTGTACAAAGCCATGTTCCTGGTCTGAGAACTGCGGATTTTCTTCAGCAGACGGGCTTTCTTGACACGCATATTGTTCACGGTCTCATTCATCAGGATTGACCTTGTCGTTGCATCAAAACCAACAATAAGATAACTCAGAAAACGGAAATCAGATTCTTTGAACTGCGGGAAGTCGCTACGCAATTTAACCATGATGTTGTCAAGGTCCTGATTTATCCTCTCCTCAAATCTGCTCTGCAGTTCGGGACCATGGCGAAGTTCCATTATAATCTGATCCGTCCTTTCCTTATATTTCATTACCGCTTCACGGCTGATGCCGGATTCCGATCTGCCATAATCAAACAGACGTCCGATTTCAGAGAACTGGGACTGGTATGTCCTTGCGTACAGCTTCCTCAACTCCAGGAGCCTGGCTTCCGTAGAGAACAAATCCGACTTCGTGTCGGAAAGGTCCTGCCTGGCCAAACGGAGCATTGATTCAGATTCATCGGCAAGTTTGCTGAGGCTTTCAATATTCTCCTCCATGGCCTTTTGTCTACGCATTGCAGCCAACATGATATAAGTAGCGGACAATATAATGGCCAGAATCACAATCACTGCCAGCATGATGGATTTTTCGTGTTGACGGGCCTTGATTTCCAATTTTGTTTTGAGATAGGCGGACTGCTCCTTAAAAACTGACTGGGACAATTGCTCACGCACAAGAGAATCCGCCAGAATTTCATATTTCTTCTCATAGGCCAAAGCGGTTTCAAAATCCTCCTGGTCTTCTGCCAACTTTGCTTTCCATATGCAGAAATACATGTTGTCTTCGTCTTGTGACAGCTGATTGAAGATTGATTCGGAAAGTGCAGTATTGCCGCATTTATAAAGGGCATAGGCATATTCGCACCAGTAAACCACCGACATTTCCACACCATTGCTGATCCCGGTCTCAAACATTGACACGATATTATCATAGTCTGCCTGAGCCTGCCTGACTTGCAAATCGGCACGCTGAGGAAATGCAGCATAATACGGAACATCACAAAGGACAGCAAGCAGGCTGTCGGCCTGACGGAACATCCTGTTATTTTGGTACGCCAGTGCCAGAGTGGACATTGTCTGCATGAAGGCAAGTGAATCACCAAGCTCACTTACTGTTTCAAAAGCTTTTTCAGCATACACGAGCTCTTCCTCGTTGTTGAAGCACATATTGTAGCAATATCCCAGATGGCTGAAAATCATCGATCTCCAATATGGGGTTTCCGTTGACTCCAACGCATCATGAAAACTTGATATTGCCTTGGAATAGTCAGCCCCATTGTAATGAATCCGACCGGAATAGAACATTGCGGCCGCATAATGGTCATGGCTCCTGTGCCTGCCGTAGTATGTTACGGCAGGCTCAATTATACTGATATCCGTCGTGTCAATGTAATTCTTGTCCAGGGCCATTGCAGTCAATAGAGAAAAAAGGGCGCGCTCTTTCCCGGATTTCAAGTCACCACAATTGATTGCCTGCAGTTGAACCAAGGCAGAATCCGGCCGCTGCTGGATATAAGATTCAATATCGCGCAGGTAGTCCAGTTTCCCGTTGTTGCAGGAGCACAGGACGAAAAAGAAAGTCAATGATAAAAATATAATTTGTTTCATCTTTTCTCAAAAAATAATGACAATCAATATCATTTCCTCATCATTTTCACCAATGGTTCCTGAACCAACATCCATTCTCGGAAAATCCGGCAATGGTACCTCACCGGTCCGGCCGAAAAGATAGGGTGAGTCTCTGCCATAGTCCGGCAGCCTAAGGCTCTACAGGCACAGCCCTATCGACACCACCGGATAGACTCCCCCGAATACCGACGATGTCCCGTACGGCTTCAGGTACTCAACTCCCAGCCCCACGAACATCCGCCATGTCTGTCCCGGCATCACATACTCCCCCATCACACGCACGTGCCACCAGTTGTCTCCTCCCTTGCCCAGCGTCGTCATCCCGGACAGCGACACGCCTATGCCGTCCTTCGACCGGAACTCGTGGCCCAGCCGCGCTCCCAGACCCGTCTGCACAGACAGGTCATAGTTCCTGCTCGTGCTCCTGTTGTACATCAGCTCGCTCACGCTCGCGGGCACGAACAGCGACAGCCACGGCGTCAGCGCATAACCGAACCTCATGTCCAGCGACGCGAACGCGTGGTCGCTGCCGAAATTCTTCGCAGCTCCCGTCAAACCCACTGAATAATCCAGATTGTCCGCAAAAGACTTCTCCTGCGCCAGGGACGAGATGCCAAGATGGCAGGCCAGAAGAAAAAAGAGAATAGTTTTCGGTTTCATTGTCAAGGTATTTTAGATTATCCGGATAAAATTGCAAAAAATAATTCATTACCGCAAAATCACTGCGGGAACTCCGGATGAAAATTTGGGTGTGCACAGAAAAACAGCAAATCGGCCCTGCATCATCGCAGAAGGCCGATTTCACAAAATCCGGCGCACAGGCAGCGGCATCCAGAAGCCCTGTCGCTGTGCGAGCTGCGAGAACAACTCCCTGATTATCAACCCTTTGGCAATCAAAACCGCACAGCCAGATTTTCAGCCAGGCCGGATATCAGGAGGTTACACCGGGGCACTGAAGGCAAAGCCAGGGCATAAGTCGTCCTATCGCAGCAGGTCTTCCAGCGTGACAGAGCCCGAGGTCTTGTCGTCGCGGTACTTGACGATCACGGGGCAGTAGAGCGAGACTCCGGATCCGGCGGCAGGGCCCTTACGTATAGGCTTGCTTCCGGACACGACAACCGCACCGGCAGGCACAACGACCCGGCCGTCGGCATTTCTCTCGAGGAATTCACCCCTCGTCGAGTCGAAAATCGGTGTGGAGGAAGTTATGATCACACCCGAAGCAATCACCGCACGTTCCTCGACTATGGTACCCTCGTAGATTCCGCAGTTTCCGCCGACGAAGGCACCGTCCTCAATGATTGTGGGCATTGCACCCGCAGGCTCGAGCACTCCTCCGATCTGGGTCGCGGCCGAAATGTGGATGTTCCTGCCCACCTGTGCGCAGGATCCGATGGTCACATGGCTGTCGACCATGGTCCCCTCGCCCACATATGCTCCGACGTTTATGTATGACGGGGGCATCACGATGGCACCGGGGGCCACATAGGCACCTCTTCGTATGCTGCTTCCGCCAGGTACAATGCGCACCCCGTCAGAGGCTGCAAAACGGCGCACCGGGAAAGTGTCCTTGTCGAAGAACGAGAACTGCCCCTCGCTCATGGAAACAATCTTGCCGAGCCTGAAACCGGCAAGGATGATCTCCTTTATCTCCTTGTTGACCTGCCAACGGCCTCCGACTTTCTGCGCCACACGCACTGTCCCGGCCTCAAGGCCTGCCATCACTTCGTTGAATTTCTCTATGCTTATTTCCATAACTCCTTCAGAATCTTTGAAATCAGTTCTTTTGTGGTGTCGCTTGCCGGTGCAAGTGGAAGCCTCACGTTTCCGGTCATCAGGCCCAACTGTGCCATCGCCTCCTTGACAGGAATGGGGTTGGATTCCGCAAAGCATCCCTTGAACAGAGGGAAAAGCCTGTGGTGCAGGGACCTTGCGGTCTCGAGGTCGCCCTCGAGCATCGCGCTGCACATCGCCGTAACCTCGGCCGGAGCGACATTCGAAGCCACGCTGATCACACCCTGCCCTCCGGTCGCCATGAAAGCAAGAGTCATGTCGTCGTCACCGCTGAGCACCGAAAATCCTTCCGGAGCCCTGCGTATCATCTCGCTGACCTGGGAATAGTTGCCGGACG
>CABUIX010000092.1 GCA_902491795.1 uncultured Bacteroidales bacterium
ATTGAATTATGGCACTCAATAGAATTGAAAGAAGAAGAAGGATTCACTACCGCATACGCAAGCATGTCAACGGAACTGCCGAGAGACCCCGTCTCGTGGTATTCCGCAGCAACAAGCAGATCTATGCCCAGGTCATTGACGACGAGCAGGGCAAGACTCTGTGCGCTGCCGCTTCCAATGACAAGGAGCTTGCCGCTCAGTGCAAGGGCAAAACCGGCATCGAGGCTGCTGCCATCGTGGGCAAGGCCGTTGCCGAGCGCGCTCTCGCCAAGGGCATAAGCACCATATGCTTTGACCGTGGCGGTTACCTTTTCCACGGAAGAGTTAAGAGTTTGGCTGACGCTGCCCGTGAAGGCGGCCTCGTATTCTAAGAGAAAGGACTATGGCAAATACAAACGTAAAAAGAGTAAAGACTTCTGACCTTGAGCTCAAGGACAGACTGGTTGCCATCCAGAGGGTTACCAAGGTGACCAAGGGAGGCCGTCACTTCCGCTTCGCTGCCATCGTGGTTGTCGGAGACGAGAAGGGAGTTGTCGGCTACGGCCTCGGCAAGGCCAATGAGGTGACAGCCGCTATCGCCAAGGGCGTTGAGGACGCCAAGAAGAATCTCGTGAAGATTCCTGTCATCAACACCACGATTCCCCACGAGCAGGAGGCCAAGTTCGGCGGCTCCCGCGTGTTCATGAAGCCGGCGGCTCCCGGTACCGGTGTAAAGGCCGGCGGTGCAATGCGTGCCGTGTTCGAGTCAGCAGGCATCCAGAACGTGCTCGCGAAGTCAAAGGGCTCATCCAACCCTCACAACCTCGTGAAGGCTACCGTATCAGCACTTACCCAGATGAGGGACGCCTACACTGTGGCTGGCCTTCGCGGTGTGCCCATGTCAAAAGTTTTCAACGGCTAACAGGGAGGACACTACTATGGCAAAGTACAGAATTACCCAGATTATAAGCAGCAACGGTGAGACCAGGCGTCAGAAGGACAATCTTCGCAGCCTTGGAGTCCGCCGCATGCACAAGACAGTGGAGGTTGAGAAGAATCCCGTGACCGCCGGCCAGGTGGCAAAGATCGCTCACCTCTGCAAAGTAGAAGTAATTGACTAAGGAGGACCCGAAAGATGAAACTTAACAATTTGAAACCCACTGCGGGTTCTACCCATACAAGCAAGAGACTTGGCCGTGGCCAGGGTTCAGGCAAGGGCGGTACTTCTACACGCGGTACCAAGGGTGCACAGGCCCGTGCAGGTTATGAACACAAAATCGGATTTGAAGGTGGCCAGATGCCTATCCAGCGCCGACTCCCCAAGTTCGGATTCAAGAATCCCACGAGGGTTGAATACAAGGCCGTCAATGTTTCCGACATTGAGGCTCTTGCATCAAAGACCGGACTCAAGGAAATCGGTATCGCCGAAATCAAGGCTGCAAGGCTTGCTTCAAGGACCGACCTTGTGAAGATTCTCGGACGTGGCGAAATCAGCACCGCTGTCACCGTCTCTGCCGATGCTTTCTCAAAGTCTGCAATTGCTAAAATCGAGGCTGCCGGCGGCAAGGCAGTGGTAAACGAATAGTCCTATGAGATTCATTGAGACTATAAAGAACATTTTCAAGATAGAGGAGTTGCGCAAGAGGCTCGTCTACACATTCCTCCTTATCCTGGTCTACAGGTTGGGATGCTTTGTGGTGCTTCCGGGCATTGACGCTTCCATGCTTGCAACTCTTCAGAACAACACCCAGGAAGGCCTCGTCGGATTGCTCAACATGTTCTCCGGCGGTGCCTTCGGCAATGCTTCCATCTTTGCGTTGGGAGTGATGCCTTACATCTCTGCATCCATCGTCATCCAGCTTCTCGGAGTATTCGTGCCTTATTTCAGGAAACTCCAGATGGAAGGTGAGAGCGGGCGCAAGAAGATGAACCAGATGACCAGATGGCTGACCGTGCTCATCATCTGCATCCAGGGACCTGCCTACATGGCAGCAGTGCACAGCCAGATTCCGGCTGCCGCATTCGTTGCCGTGAACAACCTCGGATGGAGCAACTTCATGTTCAACCTTGTGTCCACTGTCATCCTCATGGCCGGCTCAATGTTTGTGATGTGGTTGGGTGAAAGAATCACTGACCGAGGAATCGGAAACGGTATCTCCCTCATCATCATGATCGGTATCGTCGCCCGTCTCCCTTATGCATTGTTCGCCGAAATCGGAGAGAAGCTTTCCATCAACAACGGAGGTCTCCTTCTGATTATCGTTGAGCTGCTTGTATGGTTCTTCGTGATCATCGCCGCAATTGCCCTTGTTCAGGCAGTGCGCAGGGTCCCCGTACAATATGCCAAGAGAGTGGTCGGCAACCGTCAGTACGGCGGGGTGCGCCAGTATATTCCTCTCAAGATCAACGCTGCGGGCGTCATGCCTATCATCTTTGCCCAGGCCTTGATGCTCTTCCCTCTGATTTTCTCCCGTTGGGACGCTACCAGAGGACTTGCAGCCACGCTCAGCAATTATACCGGATTCTGGTATAACTTCATATTCTTCATCCTCATCGTTGTCTTCACCTGGTTCTATACCGCCGTTACGGTCAACCCGAACATGATGGCGGAGAGCATGAAGCGCGACGGAGGCTTCATCCCGGGAGTGAAACCCGGCAAGAAGACCGTGGAGTATCTCGACTCCATCATGACGAGAGTGACACTTCCGGGCTCTATTGCACTGGGTATCATTGCCATTCTTCCCGCGATTGCCATGATTTTCGGCGTCAACAACCAGTTTGCAAGTTTCTACGGCGGTACATCTCTGCTGATTCTTGTGGGTGTTGTGCTTGATACGCTGCAGCGTGTGGAGAGTTATCTGTTGATGCGTCACTATGACGGTCTGATGAAGACGGGCCGGATCAGTGGACGTTCAGGAATGTAGTTCTTTGATTTAAAATTTGAAGGTTGTGGTTAGACCCAAGACAGAGGAAGAGATTGAGCTTTTGCGCGAGAACGCGATTCTCGTCTCCAAGACACTGGCAGAAGTCGGTAAAGCGGTTGCCCCCGGTGTGACAACCAAAGAGTTGAATAGGGTGGCCGAGACTTTTATCCGTGACAACGGAGCAATTCCCAGCTTCCTAGGTTTTGAGGGTTTCCCCGCGGCGATCTGCGCTTCGGTCAACGAAACTGTGGTGCACGGATTCCCCTCCGACTATGTCCTTAAGGAAGGCGACATCGTCTCCTGCGACATAGGCACCCTCTACAAGGGTTACAATGGTGACTCTGCCTATACTTTCCCTGTGGGAGAGGTGGACGAGAGGACAAGGAAACTCCTTGATGTGACAAAGGAATCGTTGTATCGCGGCATTGCAGCTGCCGTGGCTGGTGCAAGGGTTGGCGATATCGGACACGCGGTACAGACGTATGCCGAATCGTTCGGATTCTCCGTGGTCCGCGAGCTTGAAGGACACGGCATCGGCAAAGGAATGCATGAAAATCCCGGCATACCCAATTACGGGCGCCCGGGCAAGGGGCCCCTCCTCTTTGAGGGAGAGGTGATCTGCATCGAGCCGATGATCAATGCCGGAGGGAAGGCTGTCTATCTCGACAGAAACGGGTGGGCAGTCCATACGGCAGACCATAAGAATTCGGCGCATTTTGAGCTTACGGTTGTTGTCCGCAGAGGCCATGCCGAGCAGCTGTCAACTTTTGATTTTATAGAGAAAGATGGCAAGATTAAATTTTAAGTGTAATTTTTTATGTCAAAACAAGTAGCAATAGAACAAGATGGAAAGGTTATCGAGACCCTTCCGAACGCGATGTTCAAAGTCGAGCTTGAGAATGGTCATGTCTTGCTCTGCAACATTTCAGGCAAGATGAGGATGAACTTTATCCATATTCTTCTTGGCGACAGAGTTAGAGTAGAAATTTCACCGTACGATTTAACCAAAGGCAGAATATCTTTCAGATACAAATAAAAATTACAGATATGAAAGTCAAGACATCCATCAAAAAGCGTAGCGAGGACTGCAAGATTGTAAGGCGTAAGGGGCGTCTTTACGTCATCTGCAAGAAGAATCCCAAGTTCAAGATGCGCCAAGGTTAATAATCAGTAAACAAATTAAGTAAAGTATAATTATGGCAAGAATAGCCGGTGTTGATTTACCAAACAACAAACAGGGAGAGATAGGTCTTACCTATA
>CABUIX010000093.1 GCA_902491795.1 uncultured Bacteroidales bacterium
ATACTGGTATACGCCCGCAGACCGTGTGCAATCGTCATCATGCCGCCTTCTTCGGAAACAGCGGCATCGGAAGATGACACAACAGCTCCGGCATTCTGTCCTATTACAAAATCCTGGGATTCCATGGGAGGAAGATATCCTGACAAGGCTTTCAGCGGGGCACCCCACATTCCGGGAATCATATAGACCACAAACGAGAACACCACTATTGCCATTGCAAGCCTCTTCACGGTAAGATGCTCAACCGGGGAGTCATACTTGAAGCGGAGCTTGCCGAGCAGGTAGAAACCGAGGAGTGTGAACACCACGATCCAGATGGCCAGATAAACTTCCCTGTCAAGCAGCCCCCAGTGATATGTCTGGTCTGCCACGCTCAGGAACTTCAGGCCCAGGGCAATCTCTATGAATCCCAGAACGACCTTCACCGAATTCAGCCATCCACCGCTCTTGGGAAGTTTCTTCAGCAATGACGGGAAAAGGGCAAAGACGGTAAAGGGCAAGGCGAACGCGACGCTGAATGCAAGCATGGTCACCATAGGTGCCCAGAACTCGCCCTGCGTACTCTTTATCAGCACAGTGCCGACTATCGGTCCCGTGCAGCTGAAGCTCACGAGCACAAGAGTCAGGGCAAGAAAGAACACACCGCCCAGACCCTTGCGGTCAGAATTCTTGTCGGCGTTGTTGGTCCACTTCGAAGGGAGCGTGATTTCGAAAGCCCCGAAGAAGCTGGCTGCAAAAGCCATGAACACCAGGAAGAATATGATGTTCGGAAGCCAATGGGTTGCCAGCCAGTTGAATATGTCGGCTGTCACGCCGCTCCCGCCAACCATCCATGTGATTCCGATTATGGCCGAAATGGGGACAGTATACAGGAGGACGATGAACAGGCCGTACATCATGGCCTTGAAACGTCCTGCGGCTGCAGACCCGCTGCCTTTCAGGAAAAAGGAGATGGTCATGGGAACCATAGGAAACACGCAAGGGGTCAGCAGCATCGCAAATCCCCAGAGGATAGCCTCAAGAATCAACGCCCAGATCGAATTGCCGGAACCGGAAGTCCCGGAATCGGACGAAGAAGTCACGGACGAAGATTCAGCTGAAGCCGTCGATGAAGAATTAGGTACAGGCAGTCTGGCGGAAAGTGAAGGCAGGCCGGAACCGGACGAAGGAGACTCGCTCGCTTCGGCCTCACCGCCTTCTCCGTCAAGGTACATGTCAAACTCCCACTCTTCAGGCATATTGCACTGTGTACCTACACAGCTCATGAAATCAAGAGTACCTGACACATGGTCAATTCCGGGTGCCGGAGTGCCCTTGAGCACAACCATGGCACCATCATCCGTCTGCTCGACTTCTGAAGTCCAGCTTACAGTTGGGCCCGCCTGGAGCACCAATGCCAAAAACAACAGATTAAACATTTATTTTGCAATTGCTACTGATCTGGTTTCCCTGATGACGGTGATCTTGACCTGCCCAGGGTATGTCATCTCGTCCTGGATGCGCTGAGCAATGTCCGTTGACAGACGTGCAGCCTGCTCGTCACTCACCTCCTCTGCGCCCACGATTACCCGAAGTTCGCGTCCGGCCTGAATTGCATACGATTTGGTGACTCCGGGATAAGAAGCCGCGAGATTCTCCATACCCTCAAGACGCTTTATGTATGATTCTATCACTTCCCTTCTCGCTCCAGGACGAGCTCCGGAAATCGCATCAGCCACAAGTACAAGAGGAGCATATACAGAAGTCATCTCAGTCTCCTCGTGATGGGCCCCTATGGCATTGCAGATTTCAGGACGCTCCTTGTACTGCTCAGCAATCTTGGCTCCAAGAATCGCGTGAGGGTATTCAGGGTCGTTCTCGCAAACCTTGCCGATATCGTGAAGCAAACCGGCGCGCCTCGCAATTTTCGGATTAAGACCAAGCTCGGAAGCCATCGTTGCGCAGATGTTTGCAACTTCACGCGAGTGCTGCAGCAGGTTCTGCCCATAAGATGAACGGTACTTCATTCGGCCGATGAGCTTTACGAGCTCGATGTTGAGACCATGAATCCCGAGATCGATGCAAGTGCGCTTTCCGGTCTCCAGAATTTCGTCGTCGAGCTGCTTGCTGACTTTCGCAACGACTTCCTCGATGCGTGCCGGATGGATTCGTCCGTCCATGACCAGCTGGTGAAGCGACAGCCTCGCTATCTCCCTGCGGACAGGATCAAAAGCAGAGAGAAGGATTGCATCGGGAGTATCGTCAACCACAATTTCGACTCCGGTGGCGGCTTCAAGGGCGCGGATGTTGCGGCCTTCGCGCCCGATTATGCGGCCCTTCACTTCGTCATTCTCTATAGGGAAGGTCGTAACGGCGTTCTCGATCGCCGTCTCGGTCGCAGTACGCTGAATTGTGTTGATGACTATCCTCTTTGCCTCACGGGCCGCATTCAGACGGGCCTCGTCCATTGTATCGTTGATATAGGCCTGAGCTTCAGAGCGGGCCTCTGCCTTCATATTGTCAATCAACATCTTCTTGGCCTCATCCGAAGTCATTCCGGCAATGTTCTCAAGTTCGCGGTTGACTTGCTGGGTAAGCTTGTCACATTCGGCCATCTTGGCCTCAAGCTTCTGCTTTTGCGCATTCAACTGGCCCTTCTGGGATTCAAGGTCACGCTGGCGCCTGTTAAGTTCACCTGCCTGCTGGTTCAGCTGACCCTCACGGGACTTGATGTTGTTCTCCCTGTCCTTCAGCTCAGAATTGCGGGAGTTGACAAACTGCTCATGCTCGCTCTTCAGCTGAAGGAACTTCTCCTTCGCCTGGAAAATCTTCTGCTGCTTGATATTTTCAGCTTCCGCATTGGCCTTGTCTATTATTGCACTGGCCTGGCCTTTGGCAACGAGCCTCACGACCATTATATAAATCGCAATTCCGATGATCGCACCGGCTATTGCCACTATTACATAAAACAACATTATATAGAAATATTTAGTTAATCAAAAAAAACAGTACCTGCACAAACAGCGCAGATACTGTATCAAAAAAGCCGTCAGCCGAACTTTCAGAAAAACCTCTGAAAAGGATTTGGGCTCCGTACTGTATCGGGCTTCCTGTCAATGCAGGCCTGCCTTCCTCAGCTCGAGTAGACCCGGTTCCGAAGAACTTGTTGTTTTCAGAAGATGGGCCTGACGGCTACTTGTCATTTCCGTCCAGATATGCACGAAGGCCACGTCCCAACGAATCAGCTTCGTTTTCAAGCCTCTGCATATTTTTCTGCGCGAGCAACTTGGCGGCAGCTTCCCTGACTGCTACAATCATCAGCTTGTCCTCAAAGGGCGTGGTCGGGAACTGTTCGTTGAATTTCTTCAGCAAGTTGTCCACATCCTCAGCAGCAAGCCGCATCAATTGTTCCATCGAGGGGCTTTCGGCTTCCATGGGATACTCCCTTCCCGAAATCACCAGTTTGATTCGCTGTTCAGCCATTTAGTTCTCCAGCAGTTTTATGCAATCGTCAATCTCCTTGATCAGCCTGTCAATGCTCTCGTGAGCCTTTTTTCTGTCAGGCTGAGAGCCAATCGCGGCCGCAAGCCGGAGATTGTCTATCTGTAAGGTCAAATCAGCTATCTGCTCCTTGCACTTCTTCACCTCCTCCCTGTATCTTCCGGCTTCGGCCTCCTTTTCCGAAAGAAGTCCAGAAAGAGAATCAGCTCTCTCCCTCTCTCTCTCATACAAAGCAATAAGTCTCGAAACGTTGGCCTTCAGTTCATCAAGCATAAGGAAGAGGTGCTGAAATACCGAGCAAAGATAAGAAAAAAACCGCAGATTATCAATCTCATCCGCAAGCCAAAACAAAAAAAGGCCCGCCGTTGTGATGTGACCCCCAAAAGTTGGACGGTTTAACATTATATTTAAGAGGCGGACTTT
>CABUIX010000094.1 GCA_902491795.1 uncultured Bacteroidales bacterium
TCAGCGCCGACCTGAAGGGAATCGCTCCGGGCGAGTACACCTGGGCAATCGGAATTGCTGATACGATGCGAGACAACAGAAAGGGGCTGAACATCGCCGTCGACAGGGAGCATCTCACTCCCGAAGGATGGCTTAAACTTGAGAAAGTTACAATAAGATAAAACTATACAAATTTAATAGCCAACATTTTAATACATGAAAGTATCTATGATACAGGGAATTTCAAATCGGAGGGGGGGATATACAAGTCCGTCTCTTCAGCTCATGGAAGTGAGCGCGGAGTCAGGCTTCGCGGCGAGTGACGAAAAAACAGGAATATACGCAAGCCCATATGAGCCCGGCGATGAATTTTAAAGAAGGAAGGACCATGAAACGTTTAGCAATATCATTTCTTGCGGCGGCCGCACTCGCAGGCTGCGCAAAGCTCGATTCCGAGATCGTTGAGAGCACTCCGTCAGAAGGACAGACCCCGTTCGTCCTCTATGTAAGCACCCCGTCCGGGGACCGGCAACCTTCCGAGACTAAGACATCGTTCAATGAGGAGACCTACGAGGTCACATGGAAGGATGGCGATGCCCTCGCCGTGACAATCGGCGGCAAGTTGTATAAGTTCACAAAGGTTAAGGGGCAGGAAAATGCGTTCAGCTGCGATAAGGATAATGAGTTTACTCCGGTGGAGGGCGTGGAGTATGAATATGACATACTCTATCCCTATTCTGACAACGGGGAGTTCGCGACGTCGGGATATGTCAAGACTCCTATGCACGGAACCGCCAAGGCTGTCGGCAGCGCATCTCCGAATGTCGGGCTCGAACAGCTTACAGGAGTCATCAAGGTGACAATCAAAAACGAAAATACTAGTGGCACTGCTAAGCTTACTACACTTCGTATTGAACGGACTGACGGTGGGATACTTGGCGGACAGCACACTCTCGCGGGGCCTGTGGATGGTAAAACAGACAACTGTACTACAGTTGTCAGACAGAATGAAAAGATAGAAGCCGGAAAATCAATAGATATGTATCTTCAATGTGCTCCGTTTATGGCAAAAAAAGGTACAAGTCTTTGTATTAAATATGTGATAGACGGTGCACAGTATATGGCGACAAAGACTTTCTCCAAAGATATTGAATTTGCTGCCGGCGAGGTCCATGGAACATCGGTTTCATTTGGCGAGTCCCACTTTATAGAGGGAACTGCAATTGCCGATGGCGTGCAGGAAATGACAAAGTGTCTTGAAAAATGCAACTTGTACGCTTTTCGCGCAGAGTTCTCTGAAGGCGATTTCCGTATTCGTGTGACTGGAGAGAATGGTGGCATTTATGCACCGGTCTTAGGGAATGACATCAGCGACGGGCAGACTGTTGACCTTGTGAAGAATGAGAACGGGCACTGGACAATACCTGCGGCTGGAGTTTATCGTGTCGTAGTTGATTTTGATACAAAAAAGGTGGCGATATATTCGTCGGAAACAGACCTTCAGCCATTTACGGTTAAATGGCAGCCGAATTGGGGTGCACCGACAAATACTGATAATGGGCATGCTTGGATAACTACGACGGTAGATACAATTTATGGACGAGGCGAGTCCGTTGGTTGGGCTGCTACAGGTAAAGATCTTAAATGTAAAGTCTCCCTTGCAGATCCTCAGGTTCTTGTTTACACTGGAGGGGTACTTGGTTCGGGGCGTACGGATTTCGCAATTATTTCGAGCCTCAAGGTTGACGGATATAACGGAGGAAATGCTTATAATACTAACAACTCATATGTGTTCGCGCCAGTATATACTGGTACCAATTATGACCAGAGTATAACATTGGGGAAATGGATGGATATGGAAGGCGGCTCGTACTTGCGTGGTAACTACTTTAAGATTCCGAACAGTACCAACTTCATTATCTTTGACATCAGAAATATGAAAATCTGGTTCGAGCAGCGATAGTCAAACTTGAAAAACGATAAATGAGAATCAACCGAACAACACTTTTCACGGCGCTCACGCTGTTCCTTGCTGCAGTTTCCTGCGGCAAGGAACAGCCGGGAGGTGGCGAACCGGAAGTTGTGGGCGTGACCGTCAACTTCGCTCCGGACAGGAACACCGTGTTCCCTAACCCACTGTGCGGATGGGTGCTCTATGCGGGACTCGGCAACGACTTGAGCGACTTCTGGGAGAGATATGACAATATGCCGTCCTCTGTCGGAACGGTCAGAACCACCGACTATGCAAAGACGTTGCTCGTTCGCACGACATGGGGACAGCTGAATCCGGAAGATGGAGTCTACATCTGGCAGGAAGACTGCAACACCGTCTATGCCCAGCGCTACAAAAAGCTTGTCGCCGAGGCCCGCAGACGCAATATGCGCATCGGCTATGGCTTTGCCATCGACAGCCGTGACAAGCACGAGTTCTGCACGCCTCTCTACGTCCGCGACAAATACGGAGCGAAGGGCTATGCTACACGCACCGGTTCAATGGACGTCTGGTCGCCATATCCCGACGACCTGGCGTTTCAGAAGTGCTACGAGAAGTTCATCCACGACTTTGCCGAACACATCAATAACCCCGACTCCACTGAATTCGTCCACGGTGTCGGCATCGGCAAATGGGGCGAGTACCATTCCTGCATCTACTCCACCGGCGACGAAACCCCGAAGAAGGCCGTCTTCGAGTGGGTTACGTCCCTCTTTGCAAAGGAGTTTACCAAGATTCCGATTTTCATCAACTACCACAAGGCCGTAGGGTCAACCAGCGGAGATAAACTCAGTCCGGACTCCGAGGGCATGATTGACTCTGCCGTGAAGAAGGGCTTCGGGATAGGCAGCGGTGCGTTCGGAATGAAGACTTACTACGGTACATGGGAGAAGAGCATTGCCGCCAAATATCGCTATCAGGTGCCACTCATCGCCGAGGGCGGATGGGTAAAGGCCTCTCACGGTGATGCACCGATGCGCTGGGACAGCGAGAAATACAAGGACTGGGCAGATGTCCGCAAGGGCGAGTTTGACCAGGCACGCGAGGCATGTGCCAGCATGATGGACCTGCGCTACAACGACAATCTTGAAGTGAGCGAGGCTTGGTCGTGGTTCAATGAGGCCTACGACTATCTCGTTCAGTTCATACAGGACGGCAACTATCGTGTCTATCCCTCCAAGGTGATTGCCCCACAAGAGGTGACACCAGGTGAAAAGGTTGCGGTTCTTCACCGCTGGGCAAACCTCGGCTATGCTTACTGCCCGACCAACTTTCGCCCGTTCCTGGACAAGTACAAGGTGGCGTTCGCCCTGCTTGACAAATCTTCGGAAAAGCCGGTGAAAATCTTCTACGACGAGCAGGCTCAGCCTCACGACTGGCTGAAAGGAAAGCCGAAGCAGTATAGCTTCACGTTCACAGTCGATGGTGTCCCTGTCGGGGAATATGTTTGGGCGACAGGAATCGTCGATGACGCTTCCGCAGAAAAGAAAATAGGCATATATTCGTCCGCGAAGGGCGACTACACCAAAGATGGTTGGCTAAAGATTGCCAACGTCACGGTTCGATAGTTCGGTACGGGTAGTGTCGGTATGTGAAATTTTGATTATTTTTGTAATCTGAATACACTGACTGATAATGAAGTATAGAATAATTGCCGCTGTCGCTTTTTTCCTGCTGTCATTGCCTCTTTGGGCCATTGACGGCAGGAATTATCG
>CABUIX010000095.1 GCA_902491795.1 uncultured Bacteroidales bacterium
ACCAATGCCTGGATTAATTGGAAAGAAAATCGGAATGACTTCCGTTTTCGGTGCCGATGGCAAGAATATACCATGCACCGTTATCGAGGCTGGTCCGTGCGTTGTCACGCAGCTCCGCACCGTGGAAAAAGATGGATATTCCGCTGTGCAGCTTGCCTATGACGAAACCACAGAGAAGCACACCAGCGCGCCTCTTATGGGGCATTTCAAAAAGGCAGGTTGCGCTCCAATGAGAAAACTCGTCGAGTTCAAGGCTGACTTCGGCGATGTCAACCTCGGTGACAAGTTCACCGTGGCTGATCTCTTTACGGATGACGTGAAGTTCGTGGACGTGATCGGCACTTCTAAAGGTAGGGGATTCCAGGGCGTTGTTCACCGTCATGGTTTCGCCGGAGTCGGCGGCCAGACACACGGTCAGCACAACCGCCTTCGTCACCCCGGATCAATGGGTGCATCCTCTTGGCCTTCACGCGTTCTTCCCGGAATGCGCATGGCCGGCCATATGGGCAACGAGAGGGTAAAGGTGATGAATCTTCAGGTAGTGAAGGTGATCCCCGAGCACAATCTTGTCGTAGTTAAGGGTTCCGTTCCCGGAGCCAGGGGTTCTTATGTAATTTTGGAGGCTTAGTTATGCAGTTACCAGTTTTGAAAATCGACGGAACTCAGTCCGGCAAGCAGGTTACTCTCGATGAGAAAGTATTCGGCGTACAGCCCAACGACCACGCCATTTATCTCGATGTAGTGCAGTATCTCGCCCATCAGCGCCATGGCAATGCCAAGACCAAGGACCGCAGCGAGAACGCTCACAGCACCAAGAAGCTCGGACGCCAGAAGGGTGGCGGCGGAGCGCGTCACGGAAGCCTCAAGGCCGGCATCTTCGTCGGAGGTGGACGTGTGTTCGGCCCCCAGCCCCGCTTCTACTACAAGAAGCTCAACAAGAAAGTCAAGGCTCTGGCCCGCAGGTCAGCCCTTACATACAAGGCAAACGAGAACGCAATCATCATTCTCGAGCCTTTCACTCTGGAAGCTCCGAAGACCAAGGACCTTCTCAAGATCACTGCTGCAATCAATGCAGGCAGCCGCAAGGTCCTCTATGTGCTTCCCCAGAATTCAGACAACATCTATCTTTCATCCCGCAACATCCCTGAGGTGAACGTGATCACCGTTGACGAGATCAACACCTATTCCATCATGAATGCCAACAAGCTGGTGCTCATCGACGGAGTTCAGGATACGCTCGCAGAGAGGAATGTGCGCTAATTGCTTACGAAGATGGGAATTATCATTAAGCCAATAGTAACAGAGAAGCTTACGGCTCAGGGCGAAAAGTTGAACCAGTACGGCTTTATCGTGGATCGTAAAGCCAACAAGCTTCAGATCAAGGAGGCAGTGGAGAAGATGTACAATGTCTCCGTTGCCAGTGTAAACACACTCAACTATCACGGCAAGAGGAAGAGCCGCTACACCAAGGCCGGCATCCTCAGCGGCCGCATGAATCACTTCAAGAAGGCGTATGTTACCCTTGCAGGTGATGACAAGATAGATTTCTACGCTAACATTTAAGGGAGGGACAGACAATGGCAGTAAGAAAATTCAAGCCGGTAACCCCCGGCCAGAGAAACAAGGTAATCAGCGCATTTGACGAAATTACCGCCAAGAAACCTCAGAAATCATTGCTGGAGCCCCTCAAGAGCACCGGTGGACGCAACAATACGGGCCAGATGACCGTACGCTACAGAGGCGGCGGACACAAGAGAATGTACCGTATCATTGACTTCCGCCGTGACAAGGACACCTGCCCTGCAACGGTTCTTACCATCGAGTACGATCCTAACCGCAGTGCACGCATCGCCCTTGTTCAGTATGAAGACGGAGAGAAGAGATACATCATCGCTCCTAAAGGACTCAAGGTAGGCCAGGTGATCGCTTCCGGAAGCGGTGTCGCTCCCGAAGTCGGCAACACTCTGCCTCTTGGTGAAATTCCTGTCGGAACACTTGTCCACAACATCGAGCTTCGTCCCGGTCAGGGTGCCGCAATGGCACGTTCTGCCGGAACTTTCGCACAGCTTGCTGCACGCGAAGGGAAGTTTGCAGTGCTTCGCCTGCCTTCAGGCGAAACCCGCATGGTGCTGGTTGAATGCCGCGCCACGGTTGGTGAAGTGTCCAACTCCGACCACAATTTGGAGAGCCATGGAAAGGCCGGCCGCAGGCGCTGGCTCGGAATCCGCCCTCACAACAGAGGTGTCGTTATGAACCCTGTCGATCACCCTATGGGTGGTGGTGAAGGCCGTGCTTCCGGTGGACATCCTCGTTCACGCAAGGGTCTGCCTGCAAAGGGCTACAAGACACGTAATCCTAAGGCATCTTCAAACAAGTTCATCATTGAAAGAAGGAAGAAATAACAGGAATTAAACTTTAGAGATTATGAGTCGTTCATTAAGAAAAGGTCCATATATCCAGGAAGCCCTGGAGAAGAGAATTCTTGCTATGAACAATGGTAGCAAGAAGAAGGAGGTGGTCAAGACCTGGTCACGTGCCAGCATGATCTCTCCTGACTTTATCGGCCATACTGTCGCAGTCCACAATGGAAACAAGTTCATTCCTGTTTACATTACCGAACAGATGGTGGGCCACAAGCTCGGCGAATTCGCCCCTACCCGTACATTCAGAGGTCATTCAGGCAACAATAAGAAGTAATCATCATGGGAAAGCGTAAAAGACTAATGGCAGAACGCCTCAAGGAGGCCAAGAAGTCAACGGCTATTGCCAAACTGAATGACGCGCCCACTTCTCCCCGCAAGATGCGTCTCGTTGCAGACACAGTCCGTGGAGTTGAGGTTAACCGCGCCCTCGATCTTCTCAAGTTTTCGAAGAGAGAGGCTTCAGTCCGTCTCGAGAAACTTCTCCGCAGCGCAATAGCAAACTGGGAAGCAAAGAATCCGGACAAGAGCAAGGAACTGGACAACGGCAATGTTTATGTTAAGACCATCATGGTTGACGGCGGACGCATGCTCAAGCGTATCCGTCCCTGCCCTCAGGGAAGGGCCGGCCGCATCCGCAAGCGCTCCAATCATGTTACCGTAGTCCTCGATGTAAAACAACCAGTGGAGAATAAGTAATATGGGACAGAAAACAAATCCTATCAGCAACAGAATCGGTATCACCCGTGGTTGGGACTCTAACTGGTGTGGTGGTAACTAT
>CABUIX010000096.1 GCA_902491795.1 uncultured Bacteroidales bacterium
ACGGCCACATAGACCTGAAGATTGCCAAATATGCACTTGACAAGCTCAAGATAGACACCCGCGGGCTTGATTCGATAGACAACAAGATACTCAGGACCATCATTTCAACCTTCAAGGGGGGACCTGTAGGGGCCAACACCATTGCTACGGCGATAGGGGAGGACCAGGGTACCTATGAGGAAGTCTACGAGCCTTTCCTCATCAAGGAAGGGTTCATTGTGCGGACGCAGCGCGGGCGCATAGCTACTGATTTGTCCTACAGCCATCTCGGACTTGAGCCGGCTGCCGGCAGGGGAGAAGCGACACTATTTTAAAAACAGATAATCATATTGCAATGTCTGACAAGTTAATTTCAAAAATTCCGGAAGGACCGCTTGAGCAAAAATGGACCAAGCGCAAGGCAGAAATCCATCTCGTGAGTCCCAACAACAAGAGAAAGCTTGAAATCATTGTAGTGGGTACAGGTCTCGGAGGAGCATCCGCAGCCGCATCCCTCGGTGAACTCGGCTACAACGTCAAAATCTTCTGCATCAGCGATTCACCCCGCCGTGCTCACTCGATTGCAGCCCAGGGAGGCATCAATGCAGCCAAGAACTACCAGAACGACAACGACTCTGTCTACCGTCTGTTCTATGACACGATCAAGGGAGGCGACTACCGCGCCCGTGAGGCAAACGTCTATCGTCTTGCTGAGGTAAGTGCAGCCATCATTGACCAGTGCGTTGCGCAGGGAATTCCTTTCGCTCGCGAGTACGGCGGATATCTTGCCAACCGTTCTTTCGGAGGAGTGCAGGTCAGCCGTACATTCTACGCCCGCGGGCAAACCGGACAGCAGCTGCTTCTGGGTGCATACGCTTCTCTCAACAAGGAGATAGCGAACGGTACCGTGAAGTCATATCCGCGTCACGAGATGCTTGACCTTGTGCTCGTGAACGGTCAGGCAAAGGGTATAATCACCCGCAACCTCGTCACCGGACAGCTCGAGAGGTTCGGAGCACATGCCGTTGTCATTGCGACTGGAGGATACGGAAACACTTACTTCCTTTCAACAAACGCGATGAACAGCAACGGTTCAGCGGCATACCAGTGCTACAAGAAAGGCGCTTACTTCGCCAATCCCTGCTTCGCACAGATTCACCCCACCTGCATCCCCGTCCACGGAGACCAGCAGTGCAAGCTTACCCTCATGAGTGAATCCCTGCGAAACGACGGACGAATCTGGGTGCCCAAGAAGCTTGAGGATGTGGAGAAACTCCGCAAGCATCAGATAAAGCCCTCCCAGATTCCCGAAGAGGACCGCGACTACTATCTCGAGCGCCGTTACCCCGCATTCGGAAACCTTGTTCCCCGTGACGTAGCTTCACGTGCCGCCAAGGAGCGCTGCGATGCCGGATATGGCGTCAACGAGACCGGAAAGGCCGTGTTCCTTGACTTTGCCGACGCAATCCAGCGCCTCGGACGCAAGAGGGTTGCGGAGCGCTACGGCAACCTGTTCGACATGTACTACAAGATCACCGACTCTTCTCCTTGGGAGGAGCCTATGATGATCTATCCTGCAATTCACTACACGATGGGAGGAATCTGGGTTGACTATGACCTTCAGACCACTATCCCCGGACTGTTCGCGATAGGTGAGGCAAACTTCTCCGACCACGGCGGAAACCGTCTTGGAGCTTCTGCCCTCATGCAGGGACTTGCCGACGGATATTTCATCCTTCCCGTGACGATCGGCGACTACCTTTCAAAGAAATTCGCAGAGCCCAAGACCGATGTTAACACCAAGGAGTTCAACGATGCGGAGAAGGCTGTGCAGGCTCGTATAGACAGGCTTTTTGCCATCAAGGGCACCAAGACAGTGGATTCCATCCACAAGCAGCTCGGCCACATAATGTGGGAGTATGTCGGCATGGCCCGCGAGGAAGCCGGACTCAAGAAAGCCATCAAGGAAATTGAGGCGCTCAAGGAAGATTTCTACAAGAATGTAAGGGTTCCCGGCACTCAGTATGAGTTCAACCAGGAGCTTGAGAAGGCCCTCCGTCTCGAGGACTTCTTCGAAATTGGAGAGTTGATGGCACGTGATGCCCTTCACCGTGAGGAATCATGCGGAGGTCACTTCCGTGTGGAGAGTCAGACCGAGGAAGGTGAGGCCAAGCGTGACGACGAACACTTCATGTATGTTGCAGCCTGGGAGTACAAGGGCGAAGGCAAGGAGCCTGAGCTTCACAAGGAGCCTCTCAAGTATGAATTCATCAAGGTTGCCACAAGAAACTACAAAGACTAAGTCCGATGGAATTCAATCTGAAAATATGGCGTCAGAAGAACGCCAAGGCCAAAGGCCATTTTGAAACATATCATGTTTCGGGAATTGAGGAGGATGCCTCTTTCCTCGAGATGCTCGACATTCTCAACGAGCAGATCATCCGCGAGGGATGCGACCCTATTGCAGTGGAGCGCGGGTGCCAGAGCAGCGGTCCTGTGTCTTTCGACCACGACTGCCGTGAGGGTATCTGCGGAGCCTGCTCCCTTTATATCGACGGACGCGCGCATGGTCCTGACGACCACGTGACAACATGCCAGCTGTTCATGAGACATTTCAAGGACGGTGCAACCATTACGGTGGAGCCTTGGAGAAGTGCTGCATTCCCTGTAATCAAGGACCTTGTCGTTGACCGCAGGGCATTCGACAAGATTCT
>CABUIX010000097.1 GCA_902491795.1 uncultured Bacteroidales bacterium
GTGTTGCAGGCATCCTTCGCCAGGGCGTCTATCCGGTCGGTCGGAACGCCGAGATGGTACAGCCACTCACGGCAGACCTCCTCACCCGTGCAGGCACGCATTGCCTTCTTTACATAGTTGCCCTCCCGGTTGGTGTTGAGCGAATACAGCCAGACAAGCACCATGTTCCGATCCTGCGACTTGAACTGCGGCTGACGGTTGATTGTCCAGGAAAGATACCAGTTGTCCGTGCTGTCCTTCACGGTCACAATGCCGCCCGTCGTCACCTTGCCCGTGCGCGGGTCGCGCTTGCAGACATTCATGATGTGCCGGATGATCTCCTCGTTCGAGGTGGCAACCGTCGCACTCATCCAGTTGGTGGCTTCCACATCCCCGCAGAATTTGTCGGGGTTGCCGTACTCGCCGTGCTTTGCCTGCGCGGCAATGGCTTTCCACATATCCCACGACTCGCCGAAACCGTTCCGGACGCCGGAAAGATCGGGCGCGTGCGTCTGGTCGCCGTAGCAGGAGGTATCCGTGCAGCAGCCGTTCGTGATGAACACAAGATCGTCCTCAATGAGATCAATCGTTTCCTGCTTGCCGTCCTTGACGTACACGATCTGCTTTGCGATCTTTCTGCTGCCCTCGTCCTCAATGATCACGTTCTTTACGTCCATGCCGTACTCGATGCGCACGCCGTGGGATTCAAGATACTTCACAAGAGGCAGGATCATGCTCTCATACTGGTTGTACTTGGTGAAACGGAGCGCACTGAAGTCGGGCAGTCCGTCGATGTGATGCACATAGCGGCAGAGATAGCGCTTCATCTCCAGCGCGCTGGACCAGCGCTGGAAGGCAAACATCGTCTGCCAGTAGAGCCAGAAGTTTGTCTGCCAGAAGGATTCGGGCAGAACCTCGGAAATCTTCTTGTCCTCCAAATCCTTTTCCGGCGTGAGGAACAGCTTGGAGAGCGCCATTGCCGACTTCTTGTCAAGCTCAAACTTCTTGTCGGTGTGCGCGTCCTTGCCGCGGTTTACCGTCGCACGGCAGAGCGAATAGTTGGGATCGTGCTTGTTGAGCCAGTAGTACTCATCCAGCACCGAAACGCCGGGCGTTTCAATCGAGGGAACATCGCGGAATGTGTCCCACATCACCTCAAAGTGGTTGTCCATCTCGCGCCCGCCGCGCATATAGAATCCCTTGGTCACGTCCTTGCGGCCGTCGCAGCTGCCTCCGGCAAGCTCCAGCTTCTCAAGAAGATGGATATGCTCGCCCTTCACCTGCCCGTCGCGCACAAGGTAGAAGGCTGCCGTGAGTCCGGCAAGACCTGTGCCGATGATATAGGCGGATTTTTTGTCTGCATCCTTCGGCTTTTCGGGATGTGCGAATGCTTCATAAGTTCCTGCTGCGTAATACATGGGAAACCTCCTGTGATTTTACTTGATTATTACGGGCAATGTCGCTCATCGCCCTGTGTTGCCTATATTATACCCCATTTCCCGGCGTTTTCAATAGACAGAAAAAGCACTGTGATAAATCATTTATCACAGTGCTTCCATGTGTAAAAATTTTTATCAGATCGGGCTTTTTGATAAAAACCAGCCGGGGCTTCTCATATTCTGAAGCGCCGGAGCGCATCGGCAAGCGAGTCCTTCATCAGGATGGCGAGTTTATCCACTATCAATTTGGGATCCGCCTTCATATCGTCCTTTATCCAGTCGAGCATGATGCCTATGAACACATACGAATACACCCGCGCGATAAACTCCTTGTCCTCCTCGCGCACGGTGATCCCCTCCGCCTGCTCGTCTATCACGCCCATCAGCAGGTTGTCCGTAAGCGGCTTCAGATACTTTTCCACCTGCGCGCGATCCACGCAGCGGTATACGTTCATCACGAAGGGCTTGTTGGCAAGCACCGCCTCAAATATGTTGAGGAAGCCCTCCTGCCATGTGTCGTGCGTTTTCTTTTCCTCCAGCGCCTTTCTCGCGTCCTCCAGGCAGGACCACTCCACCAGATCGTAAATATCCTTGAAATGGTAGTAAAACGTCATCCGATTGATTCCGCAGTCCTCTGCGATGTCATTGACGGTGATCTTGGTCAGCGGTTTTTTGAGCAGGAGATTTTTCAGCGATTGTTCAAGCGCTCTTTTCGTTACCTGTGACATTTCCGACCTCCGGGCATCTGAGCTTTCAGGAGCCTCTGATTCATTCGGCGGCACATCTTCGGCACAGCTTTTCCGCCTGCCTTCAGGCGGAAAACCTGTTACCTCACTTCGATCAGTATTTTCCGAGGTAAAACAAATCCGAACCGGTTTCGATGTACGAAGCAGTTCGGATTTGTTTCATTTGGTGACCCGTAGCAGATTCGAACTGCTGTTACCGCCGTGAAAGGGCGGTGTCTTAGGCCTCTTGACCAACGGGCCTGGGGGAAAACCACGGACAAGGGCAGTACCGCTCGGATACGGAACGGCACTACCCTGCCCGATGTGGTAGCGGAGACCGGACTTGAACCTGTGACCTACCGGGTATGAACCGGTTGCTCTAGCCAGCTGAGCTACTCCGCCATAT
>CABUIX010000098.1 GCA_902491795.1 uncultured Bacteroidales bacterium
TTGGCCGCGGCTTCGCATGGCTTGATACCGGAACCCATGATTCGCTGGCTGAGGCTACTGCCTACATAGAGACCATCGAGAAGAGGCAGGGACTCAAGGTCGCTTGTCTGGAGGGCATCGCTTTGCGCAAGGGATGGATAAGGCCGGAAAAGGTAAGGGAGCTGGCAGGACCCATGCTCAAGAACCAGTATGGCCAGTATTTGCTCAAGATGGCTGAGGACTGGGGAAAGAACAATTCTTGGGGTACTGACGAATTTTGACAACATGGAAGTAATTCAGACTGAAATACCCGGTGTGGTGATAATTGAGCCGCGGATTTTCAACGACAGCCGCGGATATTTTTTCGAATCATGGTCCCAGCGCGAATTTGACGCGAAGGTCAGACCTGTGAAGTTTGTCCAGGACAATGAAAGCAAGAGCTGCTACGGTGTCCTTCGCGGGCTGCATTTTCAGAAGGGGCGCAGTGCACAGAGCAAGCTCGTCCGTGTGGTCAAGGGTGCGGTACTGGATGTGGCAGTGGACATCAGGCGGGGGAGTCCTACCTTTGGCATGCATGTCGCCGTGGAGCTTACGGCCGAAAATCATCGCCAGTTCTTTGTGCCTAGAGGCTTTGCCCATGGCTTCAGTGTCCTTAGCGACGAAGTCGTTTTCCAGTACAAGTGCGACAATTTCTATGACCCCTCAAGCGAGGGGGCCATTGCCTGGGATGATCCCGAACTCGGAATAGACTGGCGCATACCGGCCGACAAGGTGATTCTGAGCGCGAAGGACAGCGCTCACCCGAAACTTTCCGAAGCCGGTTGCCTGTTTGACTACAACGAGGATTTGTATCTATGAACATATTGGTTACCGGTGCCTTCGGCCAGCTGGGCAGCTGGCTGAGGATTTTGTCTCTGAATTCCCGGGACAAATTCATTTTTACGGATGTCGCTGATGCCGGAGAGGAGCAATTGGATATGCTTCGCAGGCTCGGCGGGCCCGATGTCCCTGTCTCTTGTTCCAGACTTGACATTACGGACATGGAGGCAGTGAGGAATGCCGTCGCTGAACATAAGGTGGACGCAATTGTCAACTGTGCGGCATTCACGAATGTGGAGGCCGCCGAAGACAGGCCTGAGCTTGCCGAGCGGCTGAATGCTGAGGCTGTCTCGAACCTTGCCGTTGCCGCGCGCGAAAGGGATGCGCTGCTTGTTCATGTCAGCACAGACTATGTCTTCGGCGCTGAACCGTACAATACACCATGTGACGAGGAGAAGAAAGGCACCCCTACGGGAGTATACGGCCTCACCAAGCTTCATGGTGAGCAGGCCGTGCTGTCTTCCGGCTGCAAATATGTGATAATCAGGACTGCGTGGCTCTACAGTGAGTTCGGCAAGAATTTCTTGAAGACCATGCTGGGCCTTACTGCCTCGAAGCCTGCGATAAAGGTCGTCTTTGACCAGACCGGTACTCCTACCTATGCGGCAGGATTGGCCTCCACCGTGCTCAAGGTGCTTGGTGACTATGCCGGCTCCGGAATGGAGAGTCCGTCATACGACAAGTCCGGCATATACAACTACTCAGATGAGGGCGTATGCAGCTGGTTTGATTTTGCGAAGGCAGTGGCTGCCTTTTCCGGGCATGACGGATGCGATGTGCAGCCTTGCCACACGGAAGAATTCCCCAGCAAGGTAAGGCGACCTGCATATTCCGTTCTCGACAAGACCAAGATCAAGAAAGTGTTCGGAATATCGGTTCCGTATTGGACTGACGGTGTCAGAAAGTGTATTTCGGCGTTTGCCGCCAAGAAATGAGTTCCGGCTTATGCAGATAATATTGCTTTCGGGCGGTTCCGGCAAGAGGCTGTGGCCGCTGTCGAACGAGGCGAGGTCGAAACAGTTCCTGCCGCTGCTGGCGTCGCCGGGCGGGGGACGGGAGTCGATGGTGCAGAGGGTTGTGCGCCAGCTTGGGGAGGCCGGGCTTGGCGGAGAGATCACGGTGGCGACGAACGCGACGCAGAAGGACATAATCATCAACCAGCTGGGAGATAAGGTGGGGATAGTGACTGAGCCCGAGAGGCGTGACACGTTCCCCGCGATAGCCCTGTCGTGCAGTTGGCTGAGGCTGGAGAAGAAGTGCGAGGCGGACGAGGTCGTGGTGGTGATGCCGTGCGACCCGTACACCGAGGGCGGTTATTTCCGTACGATATCGGGGATGGCCGAGTGCGTGAGGGAAGGAGTGGCGGACCTGGTGCTGATGGGGATCAAGCCGACATACCCTTCGTCGAAATACGGATATGTGGTGCCGGAGGCCGGAC
>CABUIX010000099.1 GCA_902491795.1 uncultured Bacteroidales bacterium
GCGGCCGGGGCTATTCCTGACCTTGTCAGGACAACTGGGTGCCTTTGCTCCGAAATACGCACCTGATGGAGATAATGCTTGAGAGCCTCATGGTGTCAGAACGCAGGGAGTATCTTCAGGAAGAAGGTATAGCCGGCAACAAGTGCAACGGCTACCGTCCCGGCAGGACATACGGTCATGGCCGGACACTGACATTCCGTATACCTCGTGACCGATACGGCAACTTCCATCCCCGCATACTGGCCATACTGCGCGATCAGGAGGAAGAGTGTGAACGTCTTGCCGGCACGTTGTATACCAAAGGCCTGACGCAGGAACAGGTCGGGGAAGTGTTCAACGATATCTATGGAGAGCACTACAGCAAGGCTAGCATATCGAGGATGCTCGACTATATGCGCCGTGATGTCACCGAGTGGCTTGAACGCTCTCTGGAGAGCTATTATCCTGTAGTGTTCATCGACTGCGTCCATATAAAGATCCACCGCAAGCGCAGCGTTGATACGGAAGCTTTCTATGTCATCCTTGCCGTCAAGGAGGACAAGACCAGGGAGGTTCTCGGCATCTATAACAAGCCTACGGAAAGCGCCCTCGGCTGGGGAGAGATGCTCAATGACCTTTATGAGAGAGGTGTCTCGAAAATAGGGCTCATATGTGCGGATGGTCTCAAGGGACTTGATGATGTCATCAGCGAAGTGTTTCCCGGCACCAGCCTCCAGAGATGCACCACCCACTTGAAGCGCAACATACTGAGCGATGTCCGCAATGGTGACAAGGGGGATGTTGCTGACGACCTGAGACAGGTCTTCCGCACAGGAGACAGAAACTATACCATGGAACAGGCCTGGGATGAGTGGCAGCAGTTCTGTGCTAAATGGGGCAGGTATTACAGAAGTATCAGGAGACGTGGTGAGGATGCTTCCTACAAGGCGTATTTCACTTACCTGAATTATGACCACCGCATCCAGTCCATGATCTACACCACGAATTGGATAGAGCGGCTGCAGAAGGACTTTAGGCGGGTCACGAGAATGCGCGGGGCAATGCCCAACGAGGAATCAGTCATCCTGCTTATGGGAAAGACTGCCATGGACAAGAAGTCCTACCTGAGACAGGTCCCGAGAATCGATCTTGACAGGACTCTATTCCCGGACGAATAAAAATGCTCATCGGCAGGCATGCCTGCTGATGAGTTAACAGATAAATTGATATATTTGCAAAACTAAGAGGTCTGAAGACTCACTCCAGACACACTAAATGAAACACTACCGCGAATGCCGACGCATAGGTCTTTCCGGTTCCGGTGGCGGAGATCAGCAGGGCCCTCCGTCCTCCTGCCTGCAGGATCTTTTCGATGTTCGAGGTGAACTTCTGCTGCATCTGGTTGGGCTGAAGGACTCTGGTGTAGCTCAGGTCGAGGCTCCGCGTGATGTTCTTCAGGTCCTGCCGTTCGCGTTCATTGCGGTAGTAGATTTCCGCGTATTCGTCCTTGTAGTCGCTGTAGCATACGGAACTGTTCCAGAGGTCATTGAATTCGGTCTCGATGTCCTGGGCGTATTGTCCTTGGGCCGTGGTGACGATTCTTGTGTTCCACTCGTAGTTCTTGGTGATTGCGTTCTGCGTGAGGTTGGAACTTCCGACGATGATGCGAAGGACTCCGTTGTTGTGGAACAGGTAGCCTTTTGTGTGAAAGCCTGTGCTGTGCTCGGCAGTCTTGAATATCCTTATGTCGAGGTTGCTGAGCGTGGAGAGCTTCTCGAGTGCCTTGGGGTCGCTGAACATCAGGTAGTCGGTGGTGAGTATTTTGCCTCTGACGCCTTTGCGCTCAAGGTCTTTCAGCGTTCCGAGCAGGGGAGCGATTCCGCCCATCGTAATGAATGCGACGCTCATGAACAGGTCGTCGCAGCTTTTCAGTTCCCGTTCGATGGTCGTGAGGACTTTCTGGCCTTTGCTGTTGGAGACCAGCTGTAATCGGTAACTAGAAGTACATCATTTTCGGTAAAATGGAGTACATCAGAATCGGTAACAATGATGCATCATTTTCGGTAACAAGAGTACACCGATTTCGGTAACAACGAT
>CABUIX010000100.1 GCA_902491795.1 uncultured Bacteroidales bacterium
GCATCAGGATAGGTTTCCGTTTCTGACAACAGGGTGTCAGGCGTCGAGCCTGCCGGTATGCGTTATTTCGAATTTTTTTATAACTTGCAGAGAGCTTGCAGGTAATCAAGCGCATCGCGCAGTATATGTATTCCCGGAAACCGGTTCTCTGCAGGCTGGAGGTAGAGTCGACATGAATCGAATCGTTGGCGACAATGACGGTTATCGCTGAAAGATCTTTTAAGAAAATATACGCCTTATGAAAAACAGATCGGATATGCCGCTTGCGATGATGGCGGTGGTTATGTTTCTCGCTTCGGTTGTCTCGGGGTGCTTGCCTGTCATTCGACCCGACAACAGGCTGCGCTATTCTCCCGTTGCCGCAGAGGTGAACGGAGTTCTCTACAGTAGCGGGGAATTTGAATACCCTTCAGCCGAGTGGCATCCCAGTTTTGAGTTTGTATATGACGAGAAAAGATTCGCGGTTACGATAGAGAGGAGCATCTTTTCAGACGTGGGTGAAGAAGCGGCCCTCTACATTCATGTATCGGAGGATGCCCCGTTCGAACTGAACAAGAAGTATCTTATTGAGGAAGATAACCGAAATTATTGCAGCATCAATGATATATATTCCGTCGACGGTTATGTGCTCTTCACCGGTTTGCAGGATGACAGTCTTTCCGGCATCTTTGAGTTTACTGCCGTAGATGAAAGCACAGGGGAGACAATCGAGGTCAGGAACGGCATTTTCGAGAATTTGTGGATTTGAAACGGAGGAACTGGTTCATGGAAAAGTTTACAATTTTTCGAGTTTTTGCCC
The DNA here is from genome assembly GCA_902491795.1 of uncultured Bacteroidales bacterium. GTDB lineage: Bacteria > Bacteroidota > Bacteroidia > Bacteroidales > UBA932 > Cryptobacteroides. Next base: position 800 of record CABUIX010000100.1, read on the forward strand.
TGTTGCTGATTATGGTGACTTTTGGCGGCTGCAGCAAACATGCAGAAGACTCGGACTTCAATCAGGTAAGTGCCAAGATTGACAATGTGTTTGTCCTGCGAACGGCGTCTGACTGCATTTTTGAGGGAAGCCCTGTTCTCGTCGGTTCGGACAACGGATTCAGTTTCTGCATTTCGACCAAACTGTATCTTCCGGTTGGTGATTCTGACCTTGCTGAAAGTGATCCGTATGGTCTGGAATTGAAAGTCTCGGGTGATTCCGCCTTGGAACTGAACAGACCATATCCGCTTGCTCCTTCAGGGAATGCCTATGGAGTGGTGTCAAAATCATTCAGTATTCCCATTGATGATTCGGCTTGTCAGATTGAAACCAGAAACTTCAAGTCCGTGGACGGTCAGGTTGTGTTCACCGATTACGACGGCGCCTTCATTTCCGGGACTTTCGAGTTCTCTGCAGTGCATCAGGAATCCGGCCTTGAAGTGCCGGTACAAGAGGGAATATTCAAGAATCTGAAAATATTGCAAAGATGAAGACCCGGTTGACACATTTTATTATCATGCTGGCGCTCCTGCCGGTTCTGGCATCAGGCTGTGCAAAGTATGACGGAGCATTGAGAGTTGACGTTAAGGCTGACGGGGTGCCGTATACCTGTCCGGAATATTCGTACGACACTTATTTCCCATGCTACTTTGAGGAGACGGAAGGAGGTTTCATGTTCAGTTTCTGCCGCTATGTGACTTCCTCTGCGGGAGATCAGGTTACCGTGCTGGTAAGGCTCAATGAGGCGGCATCTTTCGAGCTGAACCGTCCCTATGCGCTGTCCGGCAGCGCCGAGGAGGGCGGAAATTACGCGGTGTGGGACTGGACGTTCAAGTCCACGGACGGCTATGTGACCTTCCTTGACCGGTGGGATGATGAGGATGCCAGCTACATTTCAGGGAGGTTTGAATTTACTGCAGTGGATGAAGCCACCGGGCGGACAGTTGAGGTGACGGAAGGTGTATTCGAGAATCTCTCGGTCGTTCTGAAAAACTAGGCTTGGCTGGGCGGCCGGAAGTCTGCGGCCCTCCGGTTAAACTTTTGCTCTTGTAACTTTTACATAAGAAAACCAAAATGAAAAAACTTTTGCCATGAAAAAGATGATGCTTTTGTGCGTAGCCTTGTTGCTCTCCGCAATGTGGGGGAAGGCTGCTGCCGGGGATGTTGCGGAGAGAGCCCCTCGGTTTGAACTGTCGGGTGCGACCTACAGCC
>CABUIX010000101.1 GCA_902491795.1 uncultured Bacteroidales bacterium
TGATGTCCCATCGCTTGCTACCATGTATGTCTACAAACCTATGGCTGGACATAATCTTATGCAGGCCATTGCCCGTGTGAACAGGGTGTTCGGTGACAAGCAGGGAGGTCTGGTGGTTGATTATGTCGGCATTGCTTCTGCCCTTAAGCAGGCGATGAATGACTATACCCTGCGTGACAGGAAGAATTACGGTGATCCTGACATTTCCAAGACAGCCTATCCTGAGTTTCAGAAGAAACTTGAGGTCTGCCGTGACCTGCTGCATGGCTATGATTATTCCGGTTTCAGTGATTCTTCAGATTTGGAACGGGCTCGAGCTATCAGCGGCGGTGCGGATTTCCTGCAGTCTCCCGGGCGGTCAGAGGTCAAGGAAAACTATATCAAGGAATCTCTCCTGCTCCGTCAGGCACTGTCGTTGTGCCAGAGTTTGCCGAATCGCGAGGAACGGTTGGAAGCAGCCTATTTCGAAGCTGTGCGGACATTGTTGACACGCGTTGAGGGAAAGGGAAAGATTTCTTTCCGAGAGATCAATGAGCGCATCAACGAGCTGCTCAAACAGAGTATCAAGAGTGAAGGGGTAATCAATCTCTTCTCTGACGTGAAGGAAGAATTCTCACTTTTCGATCCGAAGTTCCTTGAGGAAATAGGTCGCATGAAGGAGAAAAACCTGGCCGTGGAATTGCTGCGCAAGCTCATTGCCGAGCAGGTGCAGATATACCGTCGGACAAACACAGTGCGTGCTGCGAAGTTCTCGGAAATCCTGACTCAGGCAATGAGCAGCTATCTGAAGGGTATGCTTACCAATGAGGAGGTGATTGAAGAGCTGTTGAAGACCGCACGCGAGATTATCGACGGTGAGAAGGCCGGCGAGTCGATGCATCTGACGACCGAAGAACTTGCTTTCTATGATGCGCTGACCAAACCTGAGGCAGTAAAGGATTTCTACACAAACGATCAGCTTTTGGCCATAACGCATGAACTTACGGATGCCCTGCGTAAGAACAAGACTATTGACTGGAATCTGAAAGAGAGTGCGCGGGCCGGGATGCGCCGACTTGTCAAACGTCTGCTCAAGAAGTACAAATATCCGCCTGAGGGTCAGGAGGATGCATTGAATACTATCATGGAGCAGTGCGAGATGTGGTCGGACAATAACTGATTGTCCGATCCGCAGTTGCCGTTGCGTGAGCGGCTATTTGACAGTTACAGTGCCTTGGCGATTTCCTGCAGGATGCCTTCATCGGCGGGCAGCCACTTGACGGAAGAGAGCTCGTCGCGGCTTAGCCACTTGGCGGCTTCGTGCTCGAGAAGATGCAGTTCTGGGGAGGCGAGGGTGCACCAGAAGCAGTGCATGGTGAGGTGGAAGTTCGGGTAGTCCCACTCGACCGTCGAGATCAGGTCGCCGACGGTGATCTCTGTGTCGAGCTCCTCGTGGATCTCACGCACGAGAGCCTGCTGTGGGGTCTCTCCCTGTTCCATCTTGCCTCCGGGAAACTCCCACCAGTCCTTGAATTCCCCGTAGCCGCGCTGGGTTGCGAATATCTTGTTGCCACGCCTGATTACCGCGGCTACCACTTCGATGTGTTTCATATTGATCTTTCTGTTATGTATTCGTACAGATTCTGTTCTACGATACTGTTTCAAAAAGTGTGTCTGAGATAGGATAATAAAAAAGTCTACAGATTTTTTAGATTTGTAAAAGCAAAACAAACAAAACCTAAAAAAGAGTAGACTTTATGGATTTCACAAAGGAACAACTTTCCGAGCTAATATGCAAGCATACGGAAAAAGAAAACGGGTTACAGGACCTGATTGCGTATTTCGGTCGATAGCCACCCAGGGATTTCAGTCATAACCACCCACTAAGG